>NZ_MUMF01000004.1:0-2399 GCF_002155905.1 Streptomyces tricolor
CCTTCGGAGCGCTGCCCCCACCCAGCCGCACCGCACCGCTCAGAACACCACCAGCGCCCGTCCCCCCTTGCCCGCCAGCATGTTCTCGAAGGCCGCCGGGATTCCCTCCAGGCCGATCCGGTCGGTGACCAGAGCCGAGAGGTCCAGGTCGCCCTCCCTCACGTGCCCGGCGAGGACCGGTACGTCGCGGGCCGGGTCGCTGTTGCCGTAGACGCAGCCGGACAGGGTGCGGCCCCAGTGGAAGATCTCCAGGGCGTTGAAGGTGACCTGCTCCTCCTTGCCGCCGATGCCGACGACCGTGGTACGGCCGCCCCGGCGGGTGGACTCCCAGGCGGCGCGGATGGAGACCGCGCGGCCCACGCACTCCACGGCGACGTCGACGCCCTGCTTGCCGGTGAGGGCGCGGATCTCGCGGGGGGTGTTCTCGGAGGCGAGGACGTAGTCCGTGGCGCCGGCCGCGCGGGCCAGTTCCTCCTTCCCGGGGGAGACGTCGACCGCGATGACGCGGGAGGCGCCCGCGATGCGGGCCGACTGGAGCGTGGCCAGGCCGACCCCGCCGACGCCGAACACGGCCACGGTCTCGCCGGGGCGGACCCGCGCCGCGTGGTGGACGGCGCCGTACCCGGTGAGCACCGCGCAGCCCAGCAGGGCGGCGTCCACCAGCGGCACCCCCTCCGGCAGCGGCAGCACGCAGGACGCGGCGACCACCGTCTCCTCGGCGAACGCGGCCACGTTCAGCCCGGGGTGCAGTTCGGTGCCGTCGGCGGTGCGGGCGTGGACGTTCGCGGCGCCGCCCAGGGCGTTGGCGCACAGCCACACCTCGCCGAGCGTGCAGGCGTGGCAGCTGCCGCACGAGGGCGCCCAGTTGAGGACGACGGGGGTGCCGGGTGCGACGTGGGTGACGCCCTCCCCGACCGCGACGACCGTGCCGGCGCCCTCGTGGCCGAGGACCGCCGGGACCGGCACCCGCATGGTGCCGTTGGACAGGGACAGGTCGGAGTGGCAGACGCCGGCGGCGGCGAGGCGGACCCGGACCTGCCCGGGGCCCGGGTCGGGCAGCTCGATGCCGGTGATCTCCAGCGGGGCGCCGATGGCGGGCAGGACGGCGGCTCGTACGGCCATGGGGCTCGGACTCCTCAGAACTGGAGGGACTTGGTCTGGAGGTACTCGGCGAGTCCGTGCGCGCCGAGTTCCCGGCCGACGCCGGACTGCTTGTAACCGCCGAAGGGGGCGAGGGGGTTGAACCGGCCGCCGTTGATGTCGACCTGGCCGGTGTCCATGCGGCGGGCGAAGGCCACCGCCTCGGCCTCCTCGGCGGCCCAGACGGCGCCGGCGAGGCCGTACACCGTGCCGTTGGCGATGCGCAGGGCGTCCTCCTCGTCGTCGTACCTGAGGATCGACAGGACCGGGCCGAAGATCTCCTCCTGGGCGATGGTCATCTCGGGGGTGACGTCCGCGAAGACCGTGGGGCTGACGAAGTAGCCCTGCTCGCGCGGGGCTTCGGGGCCGCCCGCGACGAGGCGGGCGCCCTCGGCGATGCCCTTCTCGATGTAACCGCGCACCCGGGCCTGCTGCTTGGCGCTGACCAGCGGGCCGATGCGGTCGCCGTACTTGGCGGCGGCGGCCCGGGCCAGTTCGACGGCCTCGGCGTACCGGTCGCGGTGGACCAGCATCCGGGTCCAGGCGCTGCACGTCTGACCGGAGTTGGACATCACGTTGGCGACGCCGACGTTCACGGCCTTGGCGAGGTCGGCGCTCGGCAGGATGACGTTGGCGGACTTGCCGCCCAGTTCGAGGGCGACCTTCTTCACGGCCGCGCCGGCCACCGCGCCGATCTGCCGGCCGACCGCCGTGGAGCCGGTGAAGGAGACCAGGTCGACGCCCGGGTGCTCGGCGAGAGCCTGTCCGGCGACCGGGCCGAGGCCGGTGACCAGGTTGAACACCCCCGCGGGCACGCCCGCCTCGTGCACCGCCTCGGCGAACAGCTGGGCGGTGAGCGGGGTGTCCTCGGCGGGCTTGAGGACGATCGTGCAGCCGGCGGCGAGGGCCGGGGCGACCTTGGCGACGATCTGGTGCAGGGGGTAGTTCCAGGGGGTGATCGCGCCGACCACGCCGATCGGCTCGTGCAGGACCGTGGAGTTGCCGACCTTCTCCTCGAAGACGTGGGTGGCGGCCAGCTCGGCGTAGGAGGCGGCGACCGCGATCGGCACGCCCGCGTGCACGGCCTGGGAGAACGCCAGGGGCGAGCCCAGTTCCGCGGTGACCGTCTCGGCGATCTCGTCCTTGCGGGCCGTGAGGGCGTCCCGGAGGGCGGCCAGGCGTGCGGCGCGGTCGGCCGGGGGCGTGGCGGCCCAGGCGGGCAGGGCGGCGCGCGCGGCCCGTACGGCGGTGTCGACGTC
>NZ_MUMF01000004.1:2418-2815 GCF_002155905.1 Streptomyces tricolor
AGGCGCCGTCGATGTACAGGCCGTCGTGTGCCTTCATGCTGTGTCCTCCCGGCGGGTCCGCGTCGTCCGGCACACAAACTAGCGATGATAGTTTTCCGGCGCCAGCCATTCCCGAGCCGCGGACGTTCGGGGACATCATCGCGAACGGACCGGCCGGTGCGGACAGGGCGTCCGCACCGGCCGGTCCGCCGGTCATTTCGTCGCGGTCAGATGGGCGAAGACCACCACATTGCTGGTGTAGCCGGTCCGCCGGCTGAAGAGGCCGCCGCAGGTGATCACCCGCAGTTCCGGGCGGCCGGTCGGACCGTAGACCTCCTTGTCGGGGAAGCCGGCCTTGTCGAAGACCTTCACCCGGTCCACGGAGTAGACGGCCGTGCGGCCGTCCGCCCGCCGGACC
>NZ_MUMF01000040.1 GCF_002155905.1 Streptomyces tricolor
CGACGAGCTGCTCGGCCGGGTCGCGCTGCGCCAGATCCTGCTCGGGGACGGCGTCGCCGAGGTGGCGTACTGGACGGTGGCGCGGGCGCGCGGCCGGGGCGTCGCCGTGCGCGCCACGGCGGCCGTGACCCACTGGGCCTTCGAGGAGATCGGCTTCCACCGCCTGGAACTCACGCACGCCACCGCCAACGAGGCGTCCTGCCGGGTCGCGGGCAAGGCCGGTTTCGGCCTGGAGGGCACCAAGCGCAGCGCCCTCAACCACCAGGACGGCTGGCACGACATGCACCTGCACGCGCGCGTGCGCGGCGACTGAGCCGGATGCATGACGGCGGATGCATGACGGCGGACGCACGACGGCGGATGCACGACGGCGGACGCGTGACGGCGGACGCAAGACGGCGGATGCATGACGGCGGACGCACGAAAGCGACGGCACCCGGTCCGGGTGCCGTCGTCTTGCTGCGTCAGCGGTCGCGCGGCTCAGGCCGCGGCTGCCGTCACGCCCTCCTGCTCGGCCTCGATCCGGGCGTTCCACTCCCGCTTGGAGGCCTGCCAGCCGTCCTCGTTGTGGCCGAGGCGCCAGTAGCCGGAGATCGACAGGTCCTCGCGCGGGATCTGCCGCTCGACCCGCAGCAGCCGGCGCAGCTCCTTCACGAAGCCCGCCTCGCCGTGCACGAACGCGTGCAGCCGGCCCTCGGGGAACTCCAGCCCGCGCACCGCCTCCAGCAGCGCCTCGCCGACCGGCCGGTCCCCGCGGTGCAGCCAGACCACCCGCACCTCGGTGTCGATCTTCTGCTCCTCCTCGGGGCCGGACACCTCGACGAAGGCGTGCGTACGGGCGCCGGCGGGCAGCGTCTCCAGGGCGCGGGCGATCGCGGGCAGCGCGCTCTCGTCCCCGACGAGAAGGTGCCAGTCGGCGGCCGGGTCGGGCGCGTACGCGCCGCCGGGGCCCAGGAAGCGGACCGTGTCGCCCGGCTGCGCGCGCAGGGCCCAGGGACCGGCCAGGCCCTCGTCGCCGTGCACCACGAAGTCCAGGGTCAGCTCGCGCTGTACCGGGTCCCAGGCGCGCACGGTGTACGTCCGGGTCACCGGCCACTGCTCGCGCGGGAACTCGGCGCGGATGCGCTCCAGGTCGAACGGCTCCGGGTAGGTGACGCCCTCGGGTCCGAACAGCAGCTTCACGTAGTGGTCGGTGCAGGTGTCCGCGGCGAATCCGGCCAGGCCCTCGCCGCCGAGCACGACCCGCTGCATGTGCGGGGTCAGCCGTTCGGTGCGCACCACCTGGGCGGTATGGGGCTTGCGCGGCTTTCGTACCGGACGCTCTGCCATCACGGCCTCCTGCGGGGGTTGGTTAGGTTTACCTAAGTTAGCATCCCGCTCCGGTTCCACACCTCTTCCGCGAGTGTTGTCCGAGATCCCTTTGCCGGAATATTCCGGTCGGGTCCCGCAGAGGTCACCGCGCCAGCGTCGTCAGCAGCCGCTGCAAGGAGCCCCCGAGGCCCCACCGCTGCGCCAGTTCCTCCAGCGCCGCCGGGTCGCGCGGGGTGCGCGGCAGGGCGGTACCGACGTCCGGCAGCGGCACGTCGTCGGCCACCCGCACCACCTTCGGCGCGACCGCCACATACGGCCGGGCCTCGGTGAGCCGCTTGCGCTGCGACGGCGTGAGCCTGGCCCGCGGGTCGTCGACCGCGGCCATGATCCCGGCCAGGTCTCCGAACTCGGCGAGCAGCTTGGCGGCCGTCTTCTCGCCGATCCCGGCCACGCCCGGCAGGCCGTCGCTCGGGTCGCCGCGCAGCAGCGCCAGATCCGCGTACCCCCGCCCGTCGACGCCATACTTCTCGCGCAGCACCGCCTCGTCGGTCAGCTGCAGCGTGCCGACGCCCTTCAGCGGATACAGCACCCGCACCCCCCGTGCGTCGTCCACCAGCTGGTACAGGTCGCGGTCGCCGGTCACGATGTCGACCGGGCCCTCGGCCCGCGCGGTGAACGTGCCGATCACGTCGTCCGCCTCGTACCCCGCGACGCCGACGCGGGCGATGCCGATCGCGTCCAGCACCGCCTCGATCACCGGCACCTGCGGGGCGAGGGTGTCCGGCACCTCCTCCTCGTCGGGTCCGCCCGGGTGCTCCTCGGCGACCCGGTGCGCCTTGTAGGTGGGGATCAGCTCCACCCGCCACTGCGGGCGCCAGTCCGCGTCCATGCAGGCCACCAGGTGCTCCGGCCGGTGGTCCTTGACCAGCCGGTCGATGAAGTCCAGCAGCCCGCGGACCGCGTTGACGGGCGTGCCGTCCGGCGCCTTCACGGAGTCCGGGACGCCGAAATAGGCGCGGAAGTACAGCGAGGCGGTGTCGAGAAGCATGAGTCGTCCGGTCACGCACGCATCATGCCGCACGGCACCGACAGCACCCCGTGCGCCCGGAACGCGTTGCGTGACGCGCATTCCCGTGAACCCGGCCACTTCCGGGTTTGCCCCGGCTTGACCTGGGGAGGCGCCGCCTCTGTCCTGTCCCCCGAGACGAGAGGTACGCGTGTCAGCCAGGCTTGAGGCGGAGCACCTGTTCAAGGTGTTCGGCAGACGACCGGACGAAGCAGTGAAACGCCTGCGCGAGGGCGCCGACCGGGCGGAGCTGCGCGCCGACGGCACGACCGCCGCCGTGATCGACGCGTCCTTCCGCGTGGGGGCCGGCGAGATCTTCGTCGTCATGGGGCTGTCCGGCTCCGGGAAGTCCACCCTGCTGCGGATGCTCAACGGGCTGCTGGAGCCGACCGCGGGCAGCGTCCGCTTCGACGGCCAGGACCTGACCGCGCTCAGCGACCGGGCGCTGCGCGAGCTGCGCTCGAAGAAGATCAGCATGGTCTTCCAGCACTTCGCGCTGTTCCCGCACCGCAGCGTCCGCGACAACGCCGCCTACGGCCTGGAAGTGCAGGGCGTGCCCCGCGCCGAGCGCGAGCGCCGCGCCGACGAGGCGCTCGCCCTGTGCGGCCTGGCCGGCTGGGAGACGTCGTGGCCCGACGAGCTGTCCGGCGGCATGCAGCAGCGCGTCGGCCTCGCCCGCGCCCTTGCCACCGACGCCGACGTGCTGCTGATGGACGAGTCCTTCAGCGCCCTGGACCCGCTGATCCGCCGGGACATGCAGGACCAGCTGCTGGAACTGCAGAAGACCCTGCGCAAGACGATCGTCTTCATCACCCACGACCTCAACGAGGCCATGCGGCTCGGCGACCGCATCGCCGTCATGCGCGACGGCCGTATCGTCCAGACCGGCACCGCCGAGGACATCCTGCTGCGCCCCGCGAACGACTACGTGGCCTCCTTCATCCAGGACGTCGACCGCTCCCGCGTGCTGACCGCCGCCGCCGTGATGGACACCGAGCTGCGCGGCGACGAGGCCGACTGCGGCTGCGAGACCGCGGCTCCCGACACGCCGTTCACCGAACTGTGCGCGATCAGCGCCCGGCTGTCCCATCCGGTCGCCGTCCTGGACACGGCCCGCACCCTGGTCGGCGTCGTCCCCCGGCAGCGCCTGGTCGGCTTCCTCGGCGACGAGCCCGGCGCGCCCGCGGCGTGCGACAACGACGGCGGGAAGGTGATCGGCCGTGCCTAGGATCCCTCTCGGCGACTGGGTCGACAGCGGCGTCGACTGGCTGGTCGACCACCTCTCCTGGCTGTTCGACGCCGTCAAGGCGGTCATGGAGGGCATGTACGACGGCATCGACGCCGTGCTCACCGCCCCCGAGCCGCTGCTGATGGCGGGCATCCTCGCGGTGGTCGCCTGGTGGCTGCGCGGACTGCTCGGCGGCGTCCTCGCCTTCGCCGGATTCGCCCTCGTGGACTCGCTGGACCTGTGGGACCGGGCCATGTCCACCCTCGCCCTGGTCCTCGTGGCGACCGTGATCGCCCTGGTGATCTCGATCCCGCTGGGCATCTGGGCCGCCCGTTCCAAGGCGGTCAGTGCGGCCCTGCGCCCGGTCCTGGACCTGCTCCAGACCATGCCCTCGATGGTGCTGCTGATCCCGGCGATGCTCTTCTTCGGTCTGGGCACCGCCGCGGGTGTCGTCGCCACCCTGATCTTCGCGCTCGCCCCCGGCGTCCGCATGACCGAGCTGGGCATCCGCCAGGTCGACGCGGAACTGGTCGAGGCCGCCGAGGCCTTCGGCACCACTCCGCGCGACATCCTGTGGCGGGTCCAGCTGCCGCTCGCCCTGCCGACCATCATGGCCGGCGTCAACCAGGTGATCATGCTGGGTCTGTCCATGGTCGTCATCGCCGGCATGGTCGGCACCGGCGGCCTCGGCGGCGCGGTCAACGAGGCCATCGGCCAGCTCGACATCGGCTACGGCTTCGAGGCGGGCGTCGGCATCGTCGTCCTCGCCATCTACCTGGACCGTGTCACCGGCGCGCTCGGCACCCAGCTCTCCCCGCTGGGCCGCAGGGCCGCCGCGAAGGCCCCCACGCGCGCGTGGTCGTACCGTCCGCGCCCCGCCGTCGCCGTGGTCGGTGTCGTCGTCCTCGCCCTCGTCGCGGGCGGGCTCGGGATCTTCGGCTCCTCCGCCGGCACCTCCGAGGCATCGGGCACGAACGTCGGCAAGGGCGAGGAGATCCGGATCGGCTACATCCCCTGGGACGAGGGCATCGCCTCCACCTTCCTGTGGAAGGAGATCCTGGAGGAGCGCGGCTTCAAGGTGACCACGACCCAGTACGCGGCCGGCCCCCTCTACACCGGCCTCGCCACCGGTCAGCTCGACTTCCAGACCGACTCCTGGCTGCCCACCACCCACGCCGAGTACTGGACGAAGTACGGCAAGCAGCTGGACGACCTCGGCACGTGGTACGGCCCCACCTCCCTGGAGCTGACCGTCCCGTCCTACGTGAAGGACGTGAACTCCCTGGCGGACCTCAAGGCGCACGCCTCCGAGTTCGACGGGAAGATCATCGGCATCGAGCCCAGCGCGGGCATGATGGGCCTGCTGAAGGACAAGGTGCTCAAGGAGTACGGCCTGGAGGGCACGTACGACGTGGTCGACGGCTCCACGCCGGCCATGCTCGCCGAGCTGAAGCGCGCCTACGCCCGCAAGCAGCCGGTCGTCGTCACCCTGTGGTCGCCGCACTGGGCGTACAGCGACTACGACCTGAAGAAGCTGAAGGACCCCAAGGGCGCCTGGGGCAAGGGCGACGGCGTGCACACGCTCGCCCGCAAGGGCTTCGCCGACGACCATCCGCAGGTCGGCGCGTGGCTGAAGGACTTCTCGATGACCGAGGAGCAGCTGACCGGCCTGGAGGCGCAGATCCAGAAGGCCGGCAAGGGCAAGGAGCAGGACGCCGTCCGCACCTGGCTGCGGCAGCACCCCGGTCTGATCGACGCGTGGGCGCCCGTCGCCGCGGAGGACGCCGGCAGCCGGGCGGCCGGGGTGAGCTGACCGGCCCCGACCGCCTCCCGAGGGGCGGGCGCCGCCGGACGCCGACGCGCGTCCGGCGCCGCCCGCCCCTCGTGGCGTTCCGCCCCACGGCAACGATCAGGCCAATCACCGCCGGTGCGGACCGTCGGCCCCGGCCGGGGTGCACCACCCGGCTGGGCGGCATGTTCATCCCCCAGGGTGACCAGGTCACGGACCGGTCTTCGGCCCCCCAGCGCTGGCGAGAACCGAGAGGGTGGGGGATCACGGGCATGTCAGGGATGTGACAGGCACGTGAAACGGTTTGCCGAACATGCGTAGGGTGCAGAGAAGTCATCGGAAGAGGTGCGCCCCGCAGCGGGCACCCGGACAGCGGCACGACGAGCGAGGGAGGGAGCCGGAGCGATGGGCGACCACAAAGAGCAGCAGCCCGTGCGGGTGGGCGCGGCCGTCCGGCGGCGCCGCCGTGCGCTGGAGCTGACCCTCGCCGTCGTGGCCGAGCGCAGCGGCCTCTCGGTGCCGTTCCTCAGCCAGGTCGAGAACGACAAGGCCCGGCCGAGCCGTACGTCCCTGGAGCGGCTGGCCGACGCCCTGCGCACCACGGCCGTCGAACTCCTCGCCGCCGCCGACCCGGCCGCCAGCGTGGACGTGGTGCGCGCCGAGCCCGTCCCCGCGGGCGACTTCGACCCGCGGACCCGCACGCTGGTGCGCGGCCACCACCAGCTGCACGCCTCCGAGTTCACCGGCGACCACGACGCCGGCCGCGAGTTCCAGCACCGCAACGACGAGCTGATGTACGTCGCCGACGGCGCGGTGGAGATCGAGGCCGAGGGACGCGCGTACCGGCTCGGCCGCGGCGACACGCTGTATCTGACGGGCGGGGTGCGGCACCGGTGGCGGGCGACGGTGCCGGACACGCGGATCGTGGTGGTGGCGGTCGCCGAGCACATCGAGGCCGTGCAGGACCGGACGCGCTGAGCATTCCGGGAGAGGGCGCATGAGGGACCGTCGATCGTCCGCGGGTCCGTCGTGGCCGGGCGCGCCCGCGCGGCGGAGCCGCCCACCGGTGCAGCCCCACGCCCCTTCGGAGCGCTGCCCCGGCCGGGGCAGCCCGGTGCGCGTCGTCTCCCTGGTCCCCTCCCTCTCCGAGGCCATCGCCGTGACGCTCCCCGGAGCCCTCGTCGGTGCCACCGACTGGTGCAGTCGTCCGGTGGATCTGGAGGTCACCCGGATCGGCGGTACGAAGAACCCGGACGTGGCGCGGATCCTCGCCCTCGGCCCCGACCTGGTGATCGCCAACGAGGAGGAGAACCGCGTCCCCGACCTGAACGCCCTGCGTGCGGCGGGCGTCGAGGTGCTGGTCACCGAGGTGCGCAGCGTGCCGCGGGCCTTCGCCGAGCTGGACCGGGTGCTCGGCGCGTGCGGGGCGCGGAGCCGGCCCGCCTGGCTGGACGCGGCGGAGGCGGCCTGGTCGGCCCTGCCCGCGCCGGCGGAGCGGACCAGGGCGGTCGTACCCGTCTGGCGGCGGCCCTGGATGGTCCTCGGCCGGGACACCTTCGCCGGTGACGTCCTGGCCCGTCTGGGCGTGGACCACGTCTACGCCGCCCACCCCGAGCGCTACCCCCGCGTCCCGCTGGACGCACTGCGCGCGCAGGCCCCGGACCTGGTGGTCCTGCCCGACGAGCCGTACCGCTTCACCGCCGACGACGGCCCCGAGGCCTTCCCGGGCCTGCCCTGCGCCCTGGTCAGCGGACGGCACCTGACCTGGTACGGCCCGTCCCTGACCGAGGCGCCGCGGGTGCTGGCCGGGGCGCTGCGAGCAGCGCGCCGCTGAGCAGGCCGCGCACGGTGCCCCAGGCCGCCGCGACCCAGGCCGCCACGAGGACGCCGTACAGCCCGAGCGCCAGGGCGTCGTACATCGCGAGACCGGTGTGCCGGGCGAGGGCCGCGGCGCCGGTGACACAGGTGCCCACCGGGAAGGTGAACGCCCACCAGGTCAGCGCGAAGCCCATGCCCCGGCGCCGGGCCCGCACCACGTGCGCCATGGCCAGCACCAGCCAGAGCAGCGCGAACCCCATGACCGGCACCCCGTACAGCACGGCGAAGACGCCGAGGCCGCGGTCGTAGGGGGCCGGGACGACCCCGGGGGCGGCCTCCGCGATCAGCGCGACGGCGGTGGTGGACTGCCCGAGCGGGCCGAGGACCAGGAACAGGGTCGGGGTGAGCGCGAGCGGCAGCGGACCGGCGGTGATCAGCCGGGCGAAGACCAGCGGCAGCATCAGCAGCACGGCCAGCAGGCTCAGCCCGAACAGCGCGAAGCAGGCCAGCAGCAGGGTCTCCCGGGGCTGCCCCGGCGGCAGATGCGGCACCAGCAGCGGGCCGAGCGCGGCCGACACCATGGGCGCGACCAGCGGCAGCAGCCACACGGGGGTGGCCTGGGCGGCGTCGACGCGGTGGCGTACGGCCATCAGGTAGGGCACGGCGACGGCGGCGCCGAGCCCGATCACGGTGCCGGCGGTGAAGAGCACGGCGTCCAGGGTGACGGCCGCGCGGGTGCCGATCAGCTCCCGGCCCGCCGTCAGGGCGCCGCCGCCCACCGCCAGCAGGGCCATGGACAGGCAGCCGTAGAAGGGGGCCATGGCCGGGTCGAGGAGATGGGCGCGGGCCTGGTCGCGATGGTGGCTCCAGTGCAGGGCCCGGGCGGCCAGCAGGGTCAGCAGCAGGAGCAGGGACAGCGCCCAGACGGCCGCGAAGAGGCCGTGCGGGCCGTGCACCGGCCCCGGCAGCGCGACGCCGGCCGAGCCGACGACGGCGGTGCCCATGACGGAGGCGTACCAGTTCGGGCCGAGGTGCCGGAGCCGGGCGGCGCGGGGCAGGGGCAGGGGCTGGGCAGCGGTGACCATGCCCTCACCGTCTCCCGGCCGAGCGCGCCTGACCAGGGAGTTCCTCTCTATGAGGGCATAAGCTGGTCTTATGAGCGAGGCGGAGGAACAGCGGGAGCGGACGGCATCACTGGCGCACCGGGTGCCGG
Organism: Streptomyces tricolor; assembly: GCF_002155905.1. Taxonomy (GTDB): domain Bacteria; phylum Actinomycetota; class Actinomycetes; order Streptomycetales; family Streptomycetaceae; genus Streptomyces; species Streptomyces tricolor. The sequence continues at coordinate 8,426 of NZ_MUMF01000040.1, forward strand.
ACCTCGCCGCACTGGAGCTGCTGCTCGCGGTGGCGCGGCTGGGCAGTCTGGGCGCGGCGGCCCGCGAGGTCGGCATCACCCAGCCGGCCGCCAGCAGCCGGATCCGCTCCATGGAACGGCAGCTGGGCGTCGCCCTGGTCGACCGCTCGCCGCGCGGCTCCCGGCTCACCGACGCGGGGGCCCTGGTCACCGACTGGGCGCGGCGGGTGGTGGAAGCGGCGGCGGCCTTCGACGCGGGCGCGCGGGCGCTGCGGGACCGGCGGGACTCGCGGCTCAGGGTGGCGGCGAGCATGACCATCGCCGAGTACCTGCTGCCCGGCTGGCTGCTCGCGCTGCACGCCGAGCGGCCCGACACGGCCGTGTCGCTGCTCGCGGGCAACTCGGCGAAGGTCGCGGAACTGCTGCTGTCCGGTGAGGCGGACGTGGGTTTCGTGGAGGGGCTGACCGTGCCGGCCGGCCTGGACTCGGCGGTCATCGCGCACGACCGGCTGATCGTCGTCACCGCGCCGGGCCACCCCTGGGCCCGCCGCCGGCGGCCCCTGACCGCGGCCGAGCTGGCCGCGACGCCGCTCATCCTGCGCGAGCGCGGCTCCGGCACCCGCCAGGTCCTGGACGCGGCGCTCGGCGGCCTGGCCCGCCCGCTGATCGAACTCTCCTCCACCACGGCGGTGAAGGCCTCCGCGGTCAGCGGCGCCGGCCCCTCGGTGCTCAGCGAACTCGCGGTGGGGGAGGAGCTGTCGATGCGCCGCCTGGTCAGCATCCCGGTGGAGGGCGTCTCCCTCCACCGAGACCTCCGCGCGGTCTGGCCCACCGGCCACCGCCCCACGGGCCCGGCCCGAGAACTCCTGACCCTGACCCGAGGCTGACCGAACGCCCCCGCGGAGGCGCGGGAAACCGCGCGACCGGCTCCCGCGGTCCCGCGGCCCGGGGGCGGCCCGCAGCCCTGCGGCGATACCCGAAATCCCTTGGCCAAGCCGCGCAGCGACCCGGCACCATGCTCCGCATGACCCTCACCGCCCCGCCCGCCACCGGCGTCCGCGTCCCCTGGGAAGGCCTCCCGGCCGTCGTCCGCGACGCCGTGGGCGAGATCCTCGGGGCGCCGGTCGTGCGGGCCGTGACCCAGCGCGGGGGCTTCTCACCCGGTGTGGCGGCCCGCGTGCGCACCGCCGCCGGAGGCACCGGTTTCGTCAAGGCGGTGAGCGCCGAAACCAACCCGCACAGCCCCGGCCTGCACCGCAGGGAAGCCCGGAACGCCGCCGCGCTGCCGTCCACCGTGCCCGCGCCCCGGCTGCTCGGGTCCTACGACGACGGCACCTGGGTGGCGCTGGTCTACGAGGAGGTCGCCGGACGCCAGCCGCACGTGCCGTGGCGGCCGACGGAACTGCGCCGCGTGCTCGACGCCGTGACCGTGCTCGCCCGCACCGGCACACCCTCCCCGGTCGACGCCCCGCCCGTCGCGGAGGCCCTCGTCGGCGACTTCGCCGGCTGGCGTGCGCTGTGCGACGGTGCGGCCGGTGACGTGCGGGACCGGCTCGGTGCGTGGGCCGCCGGACACCTTGCGGAACTCGCCGCGCTGGAAGCCGGATGGGCCGAGGGTGCCTCCGGGGACACCCTGGCCCACGGCGACCTGCGCGCGGACAACGTCCTGCTCACCGCCGACGGCGTCGTCTTCGTGGACTGGCCGCACGCCCTGCGCGCCGCACCCTGGTTCGATCTGCTGGTCATGCTGCCGTGCGTGCGGGCACAGGGCGGCCCGGACCCCGGGGAGGTGTTTACCGCGCACCCCCTGGGCCGGGCGGCGGACCCGGACGCCGTGACCTCGGCGCTGGCCGCCCTCACCGGCTACTTCCTGCGCGGCTCACTGCGGCCGGCGCCGCCGGGCCTGCCCACTCTGCGTCCCTTCCAGCGCGCGCAGGGCGAGGCCGCCCTGGCCTGGCTCAGAAGGCGGCTGTGAGCCGGGCTCACGAGGCGGCGGTGACCAAGGCCCGCATCACGCGGAGGTCCTGGCCCATCTCCGGATGCCACTGCACGCCCAGTACCCAGCCCCGGTCCGCCGGCAGTTCGACGGCCTCCACGGTGCCGTCCGCCGCGTGGGCCGACGGGACGAGGCCCTCGCCGAGCCGGTCCACCGCCTGATGGTGGTACGTCGGCACGGCCGTCTCCTCGGGGACGATCCCGGCGTACCGGGTGCCCGGCACCGGCTTCACCGGGTGCTCGCCGAACGCGCCGACCTCCACCACGTGCCCGTCCAGGTGCTGGACGAGCGTGCCGCCGAGGGCGACGTTCAGCAGCTGCATGCCCCGGCAGACGCCGAGCAGCGGCACGCCCGCCGCCAGCGCCGCCTCGATCAGCGCCAGTTCCCACGCGTCGCGCTCCGGCGCGGGCGGCCCCGTGCGCGGTGAGCGCTCGGCGCCGTACCGGGCCGGGTCGACGTCCGGGCCGCCCGCGATGACCAGCCCGTCGAGCCGGGCCACCGCGGCGGCGGCGCGCTCCGGCGCGTCCGGCGGCAGCAGCGCGGCCAGCCCGCCGGCCCGCTGCACCAGCCGCGGATAGCCGGCCGCCAGCAGCACCGCGTCCAGCTCCCACACCCCCCAGCGCACGCCGGACTCCAGATACGTGCTCACGCCGATCAGCGGCGGCCGTACGGTCATGCTGCCCTCCCTGGGAAGCCGAAGCGCTCACTTCATGGGTGCCCGCTCCGGACATACGTACCTTCAAAGGTGTTCATTCATACCTTTGTGTGCGCCTCCGTGGGGCCGGTTCACGCCAGGAAGCCCCGCAGCAGCGCCGCCGTCCCCGCGCAGTGCTCGCGCATCATCTCCCGCGCCCCGTCCGCGTCCCCGTCCAGCACCGCCCCCACCAGCGCCGTGTGCTGCCGCTGCGAGTGCTCCAGGTTGCGCACCAGCAGCGGGATGCAGTCCAGCAGGTCGTTCACCGTGGCCCGGACCGCCGCGTACTGCGCGGTCAGCGACGGCGAACCGCACAGCTCGGCCAGTGTCAGGTGGAGCAGCGTGTCCGCGCGCCGGTAGTCCGCGAGCGGCGCCTCGTGGGTGCGCTCCAGTGCCTCCCGCAGCCGCTCCGCCTGCTCCCCGCTCAGCCCGTGCGCCGCGCACAGTCCGGCCGCGCCCACCTCCAGCACCTCGCGGAAGCGCAGCACGTCCTCGATGTCGACCTCGGCGATCCGGCGCCGCAGCTCGTCCTCGCCGCCCGCGTCCGGGCGCGGCAGCACGAACGTTCCGCCGTACCGCCCGCGCCGCGCCTCCACCAGGCCCTGGTCCTGGAGCACCTTCAGCACCTCGCGCAGTGTCACCCGGCTGATCCCGAGCCGCTCCGCCAGCTCCCGCTCGGCCGGCAGCCGCTCGCCGCCCGGCACCAGGCCCAGCCGGACGACCTGCAGGATCTGCTCCAGCGCCTCCTCGAACCCGTTCCCCGCCCGCACCGGCCGCAGCACCGGGGCGAGCCGGTCCCCCAGCCCGCTGGTCCCCATGTCGTGCGACATCCGCCGTACCCCCTTCCCAAGCAATGGTTCTGAGCAATACCTTATGGCTCCCGGCCCGGCCGAAAAAGCGCGATGGCGCCGAAGGAGGCTCTCCCGTGGCAGACCGCACACCCCCGCTCAGTGTCGAGGAACTGCACGCCCTCGTCGCGAGCGGTGAGATCGACACTGTCGTCCTGGCCTTCCCCGACATGCAAGGGCGGCTCCAGGGCAAGCGGTTCGCCGCCCGCTTCTTCCTTGACGAGGTCCTGCACCACGGCACCGAGGGCTGCAACTACCTGCTCGCCGTGGACACCGAGATGAACACCGTCGACGGCTACGCGATGTCCTCCTGGGAGCGCGGCTACGGCGACTTCGCCATGCACCCCGACCTGTCCACCCTGCGCCGCATCCCCTGGCACCCCGGCACCGCGCTGCTCATCGCCGACCTCGCCTGGGGCGACGGCTCCCCGGTCGTCGCCGCGCCCCGCCAGATCCTGCGCCGCCAGCTGGCACGGCTCGCCGACCTCGGCTACACCGCCCAGGTCGGCACCGAGCTGGAGTTCATCGTCTTCAAGGACACCTACGAGCAGGCCTGGGACGCGAACTACCGCGGCCTGACCCCGGCCAACCAGTACAACATCGACTACTCCGTCCTCGGCACCGGCCGCATCGAGCCCCTGCTGCGCCGCCTGCGCAACGACATGGCCGGCGCCGGCCTCACCGTCGAGTCCGCCAAGGGCGAGTGCAACCCCGGCCAGCACGAGATCGCCTTCCGCTACGACGAGGCCCTGCGCACCTGCGACCAGCACGCCCTCTACAAGACCGGCGCCAAGGAGATCGCCGCCCAGGAGGGCTGCTCGATCACCTTCATGGCCAAGTACAACGAGCGCGAGGGCAACTCCTGCCACATCCACCTCTCGCTCGCCGACGCCGACGGCAACAACGCCATGGCGGGCTCCCCGGACGACCCCGGCGGCATGTCCGACGTCATGCGCCACTTCCTCGCCGGACAACTCGCCGCCCTGCGCGACTTCTCCCTCCTCTACGCCCCCAACATCAACTCCTACAAGCGGTTCCAGCCGGGCTCCTTCGCCCCCACCGCCGTCGCCTGGGGCCACGACAACCGCACCTGTGCGCTGCGCGTCGTCGGCCACGGCCGCTCCCTGCGCTTCGAGAACCGCCTCCCCGGCGGGGACGTCAACCCCCACCTGGCCGTCGCCGGTCTCGTCGCGGCCGGCCTGTACGGCATCGAAGAGCGGCTGGAACTGCCCGAGCCCTGCCCCGGCAACGCCTACACCGCCGGCTTCGCACACGTCCCCACCACCCTGCGGGAGGCCGCCGAGCTGTGGGAGAACAGCCCGATCGCCAAGGCCGCCTTCGGTTCCGAGGTGGTCGACCACTACCGCAACATGGCACGCGTCGAGCTGGAGGCCTTCGACGCCGCGGTCACCGACTGGGAGCTGCGCCGCTCCTTCGAACGCCTGTGAAAGGTCGCCCCGTGACTGACCCGCACCAGCTCCTCGTACGCAACCCCGCCACGGAGGAGACCGTCGCCCTCGTCCCGGCCGCCGGCCCGCAGGACGTGGACGCCGCCGTCGCCCGGGCCGCCCGAGTCCAGCCCGCCTGGGCCGCGCTCGCCCCCGCCGACCGGGCCCGGCTGCTGCGCCGCTTCGCCGACACCGTCGACGCGCACCTGGAGGAACTCGCCCGGCTGGAGGTCCGCGAGGCCGGCCACACGGTCGGCAATGCCCGCTGGGAGGCGGGCAACGCCCGCGATCTGCTGCTCTACGCGGCCGGTGGCGCCGAACGCCTGCTCGGCAAGCAGATCCCGGTGCCCGGCGGCTGGAACGTCACCTTCCAGGAACCCCTGGGCATGATCGGCGTGATCGCCCCCTGGAACTTCCCCATGCCGATCGCCGCCTGGGGCTCCTTCCCGGCGCTCGCGGCCGGCAACGCGGTCGTCCTCAAGCCCGCCGAGACCACCCCGCTCACCGCGCTCCGACTGGCCGAACTCGGCCTGGAGGCAGGCCTGCCCGAGCACCTCTTCCAGGTGCTGCCCGGTTACGGCGACACCGCAGGACGCGCCCTGGTGGACCACCCGGACATCGCCAAGATCGTGTTCACCGGCTCCACGCGCACCGGCCGCGAGGTCATGGAGCGCTGCGCCCGCCTGGTCAAACCGGTCACCCTCGAACTCGGCGGCAAGAGCCCCAGCATCGTCTTCGCCGACGCCGACCTCAAGGCCGCCCTCGACCCCCTCTCCTTCCTGGACAACGCCGGCCAGGACTGCTGCGCCCGCACCCGCATCCTGGTCCAGGACACGGTGCTGGACGAGGCCCGCGACGTCCTCGCCGACGCGCTGGCCGCCGTCGTCGTGGGCGACCCGGCCGACGAGAAGACCCAGATGGGCCCGCTGATCTCCGCACCGCAGCTGGAGCGCGTACGGTCCTACGTCCCCGCGGACGCCCCCGCCCTGCGCGGCAGCGCCCCCGACGGACCCGGCTACTGGTTCCCGCCGACCGTGCTCACCGGGGAGCGGCCCGACAGCGCCGCGGCCCGCGAGGAGATCTTCGGCCCGGTCGCCGTCCTCCTCCCCTTCACGGACGAGCAGGACGCGATCCGCCTCGCCAACGACACCCCCTACGGCCTGTCCGGCTCCGTCTGGACCCGGGACGTGGGCCGCGCCCTGCGCGTGTCGCAGGGGGTCCGCGCGGGCAACCTGTCCGTCAACTCCCACTCCAGCGTGCGCTACTGGACCCCGTTCGGCGGCTTCAAGCAGTCCGGCCTCGGCCGCGAACTCGGCCCCGACGCCCTGACCGCCTTCACCGAAACCAAGAACGTCTTCATCAGCACGGAGGGCCCCGCACAGTGACCGAAGAAACCGTCTGCCGCCGCCTGGTCGGCCGCACCGCCGTCGTCACCGGAGCCGGCAGCGGCATCGGACTCGCCTCCGCCCGCCGGCTCGCCGCCGAGGGCGCCTACGTCGTCTGCGCGGACGTCGACGAGGTCCGCGGCAAGGCCGCCGCCGACGAGGTCGGCGGGCTCTTCGTGCAGACCGACGTCACCGACCCCGAGCAGGTCGAGACGCTGTTCCGGACGGCGTACGACACCTACGGCAGCGTCGACATCGCCTTCAACAACGCCGGCATCTCCCCGCCCGACGACGACTCCATCCTGGAGACCGGCCTGGAGGCCTGGAAGCGCGTCCAGGAGGTCAACCTCACCTCCGTCTACCTGTGCTGCAAGGCCGCCATCCCCTACATGCGGCGGCAGGGCAAGGGCTCCATCATCAACACGGCCTCGTTCGTGGCGAGGATGGGCGCGGCCACCAGCCAGATCTCCTACACGGCCTCCAAGGGCGGCGTCCTCGCCATGTCCCGCGAGCTGGGCGTGCAGTTCGCACGGGAGGGCATCCGGGTGAACGCCCTGTGCCCGGGCCCGGTCAACACCCCGCTCCTCCAGGAGCTGTTCGCGAAGGACCCGGAGCGGGCCGCCCGCCGCCTCGTCCACATCCCGCTCGGCCGGTTCGCCGAGGCGGAGGAGATCGCCGCCGCCGTCGCCTTCCTCGCCAGCGACGACTCCTCCTTCGTCAACGCCACCGACTTCCTGGTCGACGGCGGCATCGCCGGCGCGTACGTCACGCCCCTGTAGGAGGCGTCACAGGAACGTCCGCCCCTCGCCCCGGTAGGTCGGCACGGTCGCCGTCACCGTGTCCCCCTCGATCAGGTGCAGTGCCTCGAACCGCTCGCACAGCTCGCCCGCCTTGGCGTGCCGGAACCACACCTTGTCGCCGATGAGCAGGTCGTCGGCGGGCGAGCCGAGCAACGGGGTCTGCACCTCGCCGGGGCCCTCCTGCGGGTCGTACCGCAGCCCCTGCGGCAGATACGGCACCGGCAGCCGGTCGCGGCCGGCTGCGCCCGAGGCCGGGTAGCCCCCGCCGAGCACGGTGACGACCCCCACGCCGGGCCGCCGGACGACCGGCTGGGCGAACAGCGCGGCCGGGCGGCCGGTGAAGGAGGTGTAGTTGTCGAACAGGCGCGGCACGTACAGCCCGGAGCCGGCCGCGATCTCCGTCACCGCGTCCTCGGCGGCGGTGTGCTGCACGCTGCCGGTGCCCCCGCCGTTGACGAACTCCAGCTCCGGGGCGACGGCCCGCACCGCCCGCACGACGGCCGCCCGCCGCTCGGCCAGCTCCCGCCGGGCGGCGGCCTGCATCAGCCGGATCGCCCGCGAGCGCAGGGGCCGCCCGGCGACCGCGTCCCCGACCCCGGCGACATGTCCCTCGTACGCCATGATCCCCACCAGCCGGAAGCCCGGCCGCCGGGCCACCGCCCGGGCCAGTTCCGCGAGTTGGGCGGGCGAGTGCAGCGGCGACCGCCGCGCGCCGACCCGCACCCGGCCGCCCAGCAGCCGCAGCGAGGTGTCCAGCTCCAGGCACACCCGGACGGTTTCACGGCCGCCGTCGCGGGAGGCGTCGATGAGGTCGAGGTGCGCCGGGTCGTCCACCATCACGGTGACGGCGCCGGCCAGCTTGGGATCGGCGGCCAGCTCCGCGAACCCCGCCCGGTCGGCGGACGGGTAGGCCAGCAGGACGTCCTCGAACCCCGACCGCGCGAGCCACAGCGACTCGGCCAGGGTGAACGACATGATGCCCTGGAAGCCGTCCTTGGCCAGGACGCGTTCCAGCAGCGCCCGGCAGCGGACCGACTTGCTGGCCACCCGTACGGGTTTGCCCGCCGCGCGCCGGAGCAGGTCGTCCGCGTTGGCGTCGAAGGCGTCCAGGTCCACGATCGCGAGAGGGGCGTCGAGATGGGCGGTGGCCCGGTCGTAACGGGCCCGGTCGGCGGCGCGCGCAGTCATGCCGGAAGCCTGCCAGACAGGATTACCGCAGGGTAGGGGACGTTCCGGGCAGATGCCCCGGCCCCGTGGACCGGTTCCGTACCGGTCCCCGACAACCCGTAGAGTGACGCGCACGTACGGCGGAACGCGCCCGGGCGCCCATGTGAACCGGGATGCGGGTCCGGCCGTACGGGTATGCGTGCCCGGAAGGACCTGGCGTACAGGGTCCGGCGTACCGGGCGCGGCCGAGCAGCAGGACGGCCCGCGTACGAGGAAGCGGCCCGGGCACGAGGAAACGGGGGGTGCATGAGCACAGAAGCACGACACGCCCCGATCCCGCCCCGCCCCTCGACCCCGCCGGCCAGGCCCGCCGAGGCGGGCCTGGCCGGCGGGG
>NZ_MUMF01000398.1 GCF_002155905.1 Streptomyces tricolor
GCCGGAAGCCGCCCCGCGGGGCCGCGCTCCCCTCACCGCAGCGCCCCACCGGGCCCGGCCGGACGGCACCGCGCCCGGCGCGCGGCCGGCCCCGCAGTACCGCGCCTGTCGAGCCCGGCGCACGGCACCGCGCCCGGCATGCAGCCGCCCGCGGCACCGCGCCCGCTCACGCGGCCCGAGCGGCGCGTTCCGCTCAGATGCGGCCCAGCACCTGGGCCAGCAGTTCGCCCATCCGGGCGGCCGAGTCGCGGCCCGCCTGGAGGACCTCCTCGTGGTTGAGGGGCTCGCCGGTCATGCCCGCGGCCAGGTTGGTGACCAGGGAGATGCCCAGGACCTCGGCGCCGGCCTCACGGGCGGCGATGGCCTCCAGGACGGTGGACATGCCGACCAGGTCCGCGCCGATGACGCGCGCCATGCGGATCTCGGCCGGGGTCTCGTAGTGCGGGCCGGGGAACTGGGCGTAGACGCCCTCCTCCAGCGTGGGGTCGATCTCCTTGCACAGCGCGCGCAGGCGCGGGGAGTACAGGTCCGTCAGGTCGACGAAGTTGGCGCCGACGATGGGGGAGGTCGCCGTGAGGTTGATGTGGTCGCTGATCAGCACCGGCTGGCCGGGGCGCATGCCCTCGCGCAGACCGCCGCAGCCGTTGGTCAGCACGATCGTCTTGCAGCCGGCGGCCACGGCGGTGCGCACGCCGTGCGCCACGGCGGCCACGCCACGGCCCTCGTAGTAGTGCGTGCGGCCGAGGAAGACCAGGGCGCGCTTGTCACCGAAGGAGTACGAGCGGATCTTGCCGCCGTGCCCCTCGACGGCCGGCGGCGGGAAGCCGGGCAGCTCGGTGACCTGGAACTCGACGTCGGGTGCGCCCAGGGCGTCGACGGCCGGAGCCCAGCCGGAGCCCATCACGAGGGCGACGTCGTGGGTCTCGGCGCCGGTGAGTGCGCGCAGGCGCGCGGCGGCGGCGTCGGCGGCGGCGTAGGGGTCGCCCTGGATGTCGTCCGGAAGAAGAGATGCGTTCACGCCGATGAGGGTAACCGGTCTTCGCCTACGCGCGTAGATGACAGAGCCCACGGGTTTGGGTTCTTTGTATTGTCGTTTTCCACAAACGGGGGGCGACGGGGTGGAAAAGCCCCAGGAAGAGGGGCGGGCGACGGACCGTGACCGGCTCAGCAGGGGCGCTTGCGGAGTTCCATCACATAGTCGTGCGGGGCCCCCGCCGACTCCGCCGCGTCGGCGATCTCGCCCAGGTAGCGCGCCGACGGCAGACCGCCCTCGTAGCCGTTGAGGACGTACGTCCAGGCCGGCTCCTCGCCGTCCAGGGTGTGCACGCGCACGCGTACCCGGCGGTAGATGCCGAGGCCCACGCCCTCCCACCGGTCGAGCGACTCCTCGTCCATGGGTGCGATGTCGTACAGGCCGACGAAGACCTGGGCCAGCGGGTCCTCGACGATCGTCGCCAGCGCGCCCTCCCAGCCGAGCTGCTCGCCGCCGAAGGTCAGCCGCCAGTCGTTCAGCCAGCCGGTGGCGCGCAGCGGCGAGTGCGGGGCGCGGCGGGACATCAGACGCGCGTCGAGGTTGCCGGCGTACGCGGCATAGAGCGACATGGGGAGAGGGTACGGCAGTCGCACCGTACGCCTCAGGCGTCCCGGGAGTGACCCGGCGGCGCCCCCGGGCAGTAGCACCTTGAAGCGTGCGGGACAATGGAGTACGTGACTCGGATCGTGATCATCGGTGGCGGACCCGGCGGATACGAGGCGGCCCTGGTGGCCGCCCAGCTCGGCGCGGAGGTGACCGTCGTCGACTGCGACGGTCTGGGCGGAGCGTCGGTGCTGACCGACTGCGTGCCGTCGAAGACCCTTATCGCTACGGCCGAGGTGATGACCACCTTCGACTCCTCCTACGAGGAGCTGGGGATCATCGTCGCCGACGACACCCCGCCGATGGAGCAGTCGGCCCGGGTCGTCGGGGTGGACCTCGGCAAGGTCAACCGACGGGTGAAGCGGCTCGCGCTCGCCCAGTCCCACGACATCACCGCCTCCGTGACGCGCGCCGGAGCCCGGGTCATGCGCGGGCGCGGCCGGCTGGACGGCATGCAGGCCCTGGACGGGTCCCGGAAGGTGATCGTCACCGCCGCCGACGGCACCGAGGAGACCCTCACCGCGGACGCCGTCCTCATCGCCACCGGCGGTCACCCGCGCGAGCTGCCCGACGCCCAGCCCGACGGCGAGCGCATCCTCAACTGGACCCAGGTCTACGACCTCACCGAGCTGCCGGAAGAGCTGATCGTGGTCGGCTCCGGCGTGACCGGCGCCGAGTTCGCCGGCGCCTACCAGGCGCTGGGCTCCAAGGTCACCCTGGTCTCCTCCCGCGACCGCGTGCTGCCCGGCGAGGACCCCGACGCCGCCGCCGTCCTGGAGGACGTCTTCCGGCGCCGTGGCATGAACGTCATGGCCCGCTCCCGCGCGCAGTCCGCCAAGCGCGTCGGCGACCGGGTCGAGGTGACGCTGGCCGACGGCCGGGTCATCACCGGCACGCACTGCCTGATGGCCGTCGGCGCCATCCCGAACAGCGCGGGCCTCGGCCTGGAGGAGGCCGGCGTCAAGCTGCGCGAGTCGGGCCACATCTGGACCGACAAGGTGTCCCGGACGACCGCGCCCGGCGTCTACGCCGCCGGTGACGTCACCGGCGTCTTCGCCCTCGCGTCCGTCGCCGCCATGCAGGGGCGCATCGCCATGTACCACTTCCTGGGCGACGCGGTGGCCCCGCTGAACCTGAAGACCGTCTCCTCGAACGTCTTCACCGACCCCGAGATCGCGACGGTCGGCTACACCCAGGCGGACGTGGACGCGGGCAAGATCGACGCGAGGGTCGTCAAGCTCCCCCTGCTGCGCAACCCGCGCGCCAAGATGCAGGGCATCCGGGACGGCTTCGTGAAGATCTTCTGCCGCCCGGGCACCGGGATCGTCGTGGGCGGTGTCGTGGTGGCCCCCCGCGCCTCGGAACTGATCCACCCCATCTCGATCGCCGTCGACAACAATCTGACGGTCGAACAGATCGCGAACGCCTTCACGGTGTACCCCTCCCTTTCGGGGTCGATCGCGGAGGTCGCCCGGCAGCTGCACACGCGCAAGGCGAGCGCGGAGGGCTGACGGGCCGCCGCGACTTCCCGCTGGTCACGGGGAGTTGTGGCGTGTGCGGACGGCATAGTCGGGGTGGGCAGGCCCTATACCACTTCCCACCCCACCATGCGAACAACTTCTGTTATTCGGCGCAAACTGCTGAAAGCAGACGGTCGCTGGGGTTACTGTCAGTTTCGTGTTCGCTGCTGAACGTCGCCAATTGATCCTCGAAATGGTGCGAGCGAACGGTGCCGTGTCGCTCCGTGAGCTCGCCCGCGTCGTCCAGACCTCCGAAGTGACCGTACGGCGGGACGTGCGCGCACTGGAGGCAGAAGGACTCCTCGACCGCCGGCACGGCGGTGCGGTACTGCCGGGCGGATTCACGCGGGAGTCCGGCTTTCCGCAGAAATCCCATCTCGCGACCGCCGAGAAGACGGCCATCGCCGACCTCGCCGCGGGCCTCGTCGAAGAAGGCGAGGCGATCGTGGTCGGGGCGGGTACGACCACGCAGGAGCTGGCCCGCCGCCTGGCGCGCGTGCCGGGCCTCACGGTCGTCACCAACTCCCTCCTGGTGGCCCAGGCGTTGGCCCACGCCAACCGGGTGGAGGTCGTGATGACCGGGGGCACCCTGCGCGGCTCCAACTACGCCCTCGTCGGCTCCGGCGCCGAGCAGTCCCTGCAAGGCCTGCGGGTGTCCAAGGCCTTTCTCTCCGGGAGCGGCCTGACCGCCGAACGCGGGCTGTCCACCTCCAACATGCTCTCGGCATCCGTCGACCGGGCCCTCGTCCAGGCCGCCGCGGAGGTCGTGGTCCTCGCCGACCACACCAAGCTCGGCACGGACACCATGTTCCAGACCGTGCCGACGGACCTCATCACCCGGCTGGTCACCGACGAGCCGCCCGGCCACGACGACCGCGCCGCCACGGAGTTGCAGGCGCTCGCCGACCAGGGGGTGCAGATCGCCGTCGCCGGGGCGACCGGGAACCCGGGGGGTGACCAGGTCCCGGCCGGCCGCCGCGCCCCCCTGCCGGGACCGCGCCGGGGCCACGTACCCGGCTCCTCCCCCCTGCGCTCCACCACGGGCCTGGGCGACCCGACCACCCCCGACCGGGGCCGCGTCGCCGACCTGCGCCGCCGGTAGCGACACTGCCGGCGGTGGCGGGCGACCGCGCCGGCCCGTGCGCTGTCGGTGGTCCCGCATAAGGTGCGGGGCATGGCACTGACGGACATCACCCGTGTCGAGATCGAGAAGGCCCTGGAGGAGTACGACCGCCTGGGCCGCGAAGCCTTCCTCACCCACTACGGCTTCCGACCGGCCCGTCGGTACCTGCTGGTCCACCACGGCAGGCACTACGACTCGAAGGCGATCGTCGGGGCCGCGCACGGGTACCTGCCCGGCCGACGGCCCCTGGCGGCGGGGGAGTTCTCCGGCGGCGCGCGGCACGCGGTGGCTCTCCTGAAGGGGCTCGGCTTCTCGATGGCAAAGGACCCGTCGGACCAGGAGCCCCCCGGCCACGACGAACTGCTCCGCCGTATCACCAAGCTGACGGTGAATCGTTCCGCCGGGCGGCCCGCCCTCTACAAGCCCATCACGCTGCTCTGGGCCATGGGACGCGCCCTGCGGGGTGAGCCACGGCTGACGCCCTGGACGGAGACGGAGCAGGCGCTGACGGGGCTGCTGCGGCGGCACGGAGCCCACGGCGAGCGACCGCGCCCCGACTACCCCGTGGCCTCCTTGTGCCGGGACGGGATATGGGTGCTGCCCGAGCACAGCGGCGAGGTGCCCACCGCCCACGGGGACGCGCGGCTGCGCCGGTGGTTCGCGGAACGGCAGCCGCTGGGCGGGCTGGTCGAACCGGTGCACGATCTCTTCCACCGCTCGGCCGTCACCCGGCTCGCGGTGCTGGACGCGGTGCTCGGCACGTTCTTCGACGGTCTCGACCCCGCCCCGCTGCTCGCGGACGTCGGTCTTGAGGAGCCGGCCGGTGAGCGGCCGGGGGCGGCCGAGCCGTGGATCGTCACGGCGGCCGAGTACGAGCGGGGCTGCCGGCTCATCGACCAGTGGGAGACCGGGAACGAGGGAAAGCGGGACACCCGGACCACGCATCGCCCGAGGCGGTCACGGGCCGCCCGTCATCTGGTGCTGCTGCGCAGCGAGGGGCGGTGCGAGAACCCGCGGTGCACGGGGCAGCCGGCCGATGTGACGGACCGGCGGGAGCCGATACTGGAGGTCGACCATGTGCTGGACCTCGCCCTGGGCGGGCGGGACCACCCCAGCCAGATGGTGGCCCTGTGCCCGAACTGCCATGCGGTGAAGACGCGCGGCAGTACGCGCGAGGAACTCCGCGCGATCCTGCTCCGGGTGGCCGCGGAGCGGCATCGGGGTGTGCGGGCGGGGGCCCGCCCCCTTCGGTGAAGGGGGCGGGCCCCCGCC
>NZ_MUMF01000399.1 GCF_002155905.1 Streptomyces tricolor
ACTGCGCGACCAGCCACAACCCACCCGCAGACAACCACGACGAGCACCCCCGAAGGGGCGCGAGGAACTGCGCGACCAGCCACAACCCACCCGCAGACAACCACGACGAGCAAGCCCCCCCGGCGGAGCCGACCCGCACCCGCGCTCAGGAACGGCCCCCCGCCTCCAGCGGCGGAGCCGCCACGTTGCCGTGTGTCCGGCACTCCGGGCGAGGGCAGCCCGGCGTCGGGCGGCGGACGAGGCGGAAAGCCACGGCCGAGCCCAGCAGCAGCGCCCCCGCACAGATCGGCATCGCCCGGTCGAACGCCGCGTCGAACGCCGCAGGCGACCGGTACGCCTCCGGCCCCATCCCCGCGAGCAGCGGCAGCGCCGCCACGGCGACCAGCCCCGCCGCCCGCGCCGCCGCGTTGTTGATGCCGCTGGCCAGCCCCGCCCGGGCGGTGTCGACCGAGGCGAGCACGGCGGCCGTCAGCGGCGCCACCAGGGTGACCATGCCGGCGCCCATCACCAGCAGCGCGGGCAGGACGTCCGTCAGGTAGTCGGCGTCCCTCCCCACCCGCAGCATCAGCAGCATCGCCGCCGCGCACAGCAGCGGCCCCACCGTGAGCGGCAGCCGCGGCCCGGTGCGGTCGGCGAGCGCGCCGGAGCGGGAGGAGAACAGGAGCATCAGGGCCGTGGTGGGCAGCAGCGCCGTACCGGCGGCCGGCGGCGAGTAGCCCGCCACCACCTGGAGCTGGAGCGCGGTGAGGAAGAAGAAGCCGCCGAAGGCCGCGTACACGCACAGGGTGACGAGATTGACCGCCGTGAACTGGCGCGAGGCGAAGATGTCCGGCGGCAGCATCGGGTCGGGGCGGCGTTTCTCGACGTACACGAAGGCCACCGCCGCCGCGCAGCCCGCCGCCGCGGTCAGGGCCACCGCCGGGGAGCCGGAGCGGGCCTCGATGAGCGCGTACGTCAGGAGGGCGAGGGCCACGGCGCCCAGTCCCGCGCCGAGGACGTCGAAGCGGCCGTGGGCCCGCTCGTCCGCCGACTCCGGTACGTGCCGCAGCGCGACCGGCACGCACAGCAGCGCCAGCGGCACGTTGAGCAGGAACACCCAGCGCCAGCCGGGGCCGGCCACCAGCCAGCCGCCGAGGAAGGGGCCGACGGCGGCGCCGATCCCGCCGAAGCCGGACCACAGGCCGACCGCCCGGCTGCGGTCGTCGGGGTGGAAGGACGCCTGGATGAGCGCGAGCGAGCCGGGCGTGAGCAGGGCGCCGCCGATGCCCTGCAAGGCCCGCGCGGCGATCAGTACGCCCTCGGTCGGGGCCAGCCCGCACAGCAGGGAGGCGGCGGCGAACCAGACCACCCCCAGGACGAAGACCTTCCGGCGGCCGTACCGGTCCCCGAGGGAGCCGCCGAGCAGGATGAGCCCGGCCAGCGTGACCAGGTACGCGTTGACCGTCCATTGCAGGGCGGCGAGGTTCGCGTCCAGGTCGTGGCCGATGCGCGGCAGGGCGACGTTGACGACGGTGGAGTCCAGCATGGCCATGCCGGAGCCGAGGACCGTGGTGAGCAGGAGCCACTTGCCCCGGGGCGAGGCCAGCCGGACGTCGGGCATGCCCCCAGGTATACAGCGGGCCCGGCGGCATGGACAGCCGTCGGGCCCGCGGGAACGCCGTGGCGCTTACTTGATCTTGTTGCCCGCCGAGCGCAGGTTCTGCGTGGCCTGGACGACGCGCGCGGCCATGCTCGCCTCGGCCAGCTTGCCCCAGGTCCGCGGGTCGTAGGCCTTCTTGTTGCCGACCTCGCCGTCGACCTTGAGGACGCCGTCGTAGTTCTGGAACATGTGACCGGCGACCGGACGGGTGAAGGCGTACTGGGTGTCCGTGTCGATGTTCATCTTCACGACGCCGTTCTCCAGCGCGGTCAGAATCTCCTGCTCGGTGGAGCCGGAGCCGCCGTGGAAGACGAAGTCGAACGGGGAGGCCTTGCCGAACTTGGCGGCGACGCCCTCGTTCAGCTCCTTCAGCAGCTCCGGGCGGAGGACGACGTTGCCCGGCTTGTACACGCCGTGCACGTTGCCGAAGGAGGCGGCCAGCAGGTAGCGGCCCTTCTCGCCCAGGCCCAGGGCCTCGGCGGTGCGGATCGCGTCGTCGACGGTGGTGTACAGCTCGTCGTTGATCTCGTGGGAGACGCCGTCCTCCTCACCGCCGGTGGGGGTGATCTCCACCTCCAGGATGATCTTGGCGGCGGCGGCGCGCTCCAGCAGCTCCTGCGCGATGGACAGGTTGTCGGCGAGGGTCTCGGCGGAGCCGTCCCACATGTGCGACTGGAACAGCGGGTTGCGGCCGGCCCGCACGCGCTCCTCGGAGAGCGCGAGCAGCGGGCGCACGTACCCGTCGAGCTTGTCCTTCGGGCAGTGGTCGGTGTGCAGGGCGATGTTGACCGGGTACTTCTCGGCGATGATGTGCGCGTACTCGGCGAGCGCCACCGCGCCGGTCACCATGTCCTTGCTGTACTGCCCGCCGAGGAACTCGGCCCCGCCGGTCGAGATCTGGACGATGCCGTCGCTCTCCGCCTCCGCGAAGCCGCGCAGAGCAGCGTTCAGGGTCTGCGACGAGGTCACGTTGATGGCCGGGTAGGCGAACTTGCCTGCCTTCGCCCGGTCGAGCATCTCGTTGTAGACCTCGGGGGTTGCGATGGGCATCTGTCCGCTCCTTGTGTTGCGGGTTGGGTTGTGCGTTACGGCCCTGACCTAGACCTGGGGATGCGACGTCGTCGTCGGCCCCATCTTTCCAGACGAGGGGGCGCTGCTCGGCGCCCCGGTCAAGTGCAGGTCAAACCGCGTCGTCAGTCCAGACCCAGTTCAGCCTTCGAGAAGGCGAACCGGTACGGAACGCCCGCACCCGCCTCGATCTTCTCGGCGGCGCCGGTCGCCCGGTCCACGATGGTCGCGACGGCGACGACCTCGGCACCGGCCTCGCGCACGGCCTCGACGGCGGTCAGCGGGGAACCGCCGGTGGTGGAGGTGTCCTCCACCACCAGGACCCGGCGGCCCGCGATGTCCGGGCCCTCGACGCGCCGCTGAAGTCCGTGCGCCTTGGCCGCCTTGCGGACGACGAACGCGTCGAGCTTGCGCCCGCGCGCGGCGGCGGCGTGCAGCATGGCGGCGGCGACCGGGTCGGCGCCCATGGTGAGCCCGCCGACCGCGTCGAACTCCAGGTCCGCGGTCAGGTCCAGCAGGACCTGGCCGACCAGCGGGGCGGCCTCGCCGTCGAGGGTGATGCGGCGCAGGTCGACGTAGTAGTCGGCCTCCAGACCGGAGGAGAGGGTCACCTTGCCGTGCACCACGGCCTTGTCCTTGATCTGCTGCAGCAGCGCGCCGCGTACGTCCGTCATGCCGACCAGCTTAGAGCCGCCGCCAGGCCCAGGTGGTCGTCGCCTCCAGCGGGTCCAGCGGGGTGACCAGGCGCGGGAGGGTGTTCAGCCCGTTGGGCGGTCCGGTCTGCGGCTCCACGCAGACGGCCTCGGCCTGCTCGTCGTAGACCACCACCCACTCCTCGCGGCTGGCCACCGTCAGCTCCAGCTGCCCGGGCCAGGCGAGGGTGACGTCGACGCCGCCGGGCATGCCGAAGCAGTCGTCCCAGGGGCCCGGCCGCGGGTCGATGCGGTTGCCGGTGGGCAGGTGGTCGGCGCCGCGCTCCTCCTGCCAGGCGGGCTTGAAGTCCAACTGGACGTCCTCGCCGCCGAGGTTGCGCCGGAACCAGGGGTGCCAGCCGAGCTGGGCCGGGAAGGAGTCGTCGTACGTCTCCACGGACATCGTCAGCGTCAGGGCGTCCTCGGCGAGCGCGANNTCGTACGTGATCACCGCCTCGTTCTCCGTGACGCGCGCCGTGCGCCAGGCGCCGTCGCGCGCGGTGCCGTGGATGGCGTGCGGCGGGGAGTTGAGCGGCATCTGGCGGAGGGTTCCGCCGTCCAGGAAGCGGCCCTCCCTTATCCGGCCGCACCAGGGCACCATCGGGAAGCAGCCGTAGCGGGGCCCTTGCCTGAGCAGTTCCAGGGAGTCCACCGTGAGGCCGCTGATACGGCCGCCGTTGCCCGGGCTGACGCGCACCTCTGCGTTGCCCGCTGTCAGCGTGATGTCTTCGTTACTCACGGGACGACAGTACTGGGGGGCGGGTCCGGCCGGGGGGCGACCGCGGGCCTTCAGCGGCGTTTGCGCAGGGCCCTGCCCACGACGATCGCGGACGCCAGGGCCAGCGCCGCCGCCGGTGCCGCCCAGCGC
>NZ_MUMF01000400.1:0-132 GCF_002155905.1 Streptomyces tricolor
CACCGCGTACGCGAACGCGGCCTGCACCTGCGGCCCCGCCAGCCAGGACACCAGCAGGAACGCCCCGCCCGTGAGGACCACGGTCAGCACGCCGTACGCGTTGCGGATCATCACCAGCATCGCCGCCAGCAG
>NZ_MUMF01000400.1:188-12714 GCF_002155905.1 Streptomyces tricolor
CGACCACGGCGAGCGCCGCGGCCAGGGTGGCCAGCACCACCCACAGATCGGGGTCGGGCTGGGTCCCGGTGAGCCGGTCCCAGAGGTCGGGCAGCGCGGTGGCGGCGAGGCTGTCCATAATCTTCAGGTGGCTCCTGTGGTCGTACCGAGTCTGGCAGTGTGGCACGTATGTGCGGACGGTATGCATCCAGTCGTAGGCCCGAGGATCTCGCGGGGATCTTCGAGATCGAGAAGTGGGAACCCGAGGAGACCCTGGAGCCGGACTACAACGTGGCGCCGACCAAGGAGGTCTACGCCGTCCTGGACCGCCCCCTGAAAGACGCGGACTCCCCGCGTCCGGTTCGCCAGCTGCGCAAGCTGAAGTGGGGCCTGGTCCCGTCCTGGGCCAAGACCCCCGAGGGCGGCGCCCGGATGATCAACGCCCGCGCGGAGACCGTGCACGAGAAGCCCGCCTACCGGCGCGCCTTCGCCGCCCGCCGCTGCATCCTGCCCGCCGACGGCTACTACGAGTGGGTCACCGGCACGCAGGAGCGCGAGCTGGAGGTGGAGGGCAAGAAGAAGCGGCCCCGCAAGCAGCCGTACTTCGTGCTGCCCGCCGACGGCTCGGTGTTCGCCATGGCCGGCCTGTACGAGTTCTGGCGCGACCGCACCCTGCCCGACGACCACCCCCAGGCCTGGTGGGTCACCTGCTCGGTGATCACCACGGAGGCGGAGCGGACACCGCTGGCGGTCGCCCCCGCCGAGGGCCCGCACTCGCTCGCCGAGATCCACCCCCGGATGCCGCTGATGCTCACCCCGGACCGCTGGGACGCCTGGCTCGACCCCGCCCGCACCGACCCCGACGACCTCCGCGGCCTGCTCGCCCCGCCCCCGGCCGGCCTGATGCGCGCCTACCCGGTCGCCACCGCCGTCAGCAACGTCCGCAACAACGGCCCGGAGCTGCTGAAGGAGCTGGAGGCGCCGGAAGAGGGCACACTCTTCTGACACTCTCCCTTCCGACACCCTTCTGACATGAGCGAGATCGTCGAGACGGAGGCCGGGGACGCCCGGATCACCTGGCACGAGGCGAAGCGGGCGCGGCTCGTGCTCGCCGCGAGCCATGGCGCGGGCGGTGGCATCGAGGCACGCGACCTCCAGGCGCTGGCCGCCGCGCTGCCCGCGCACGGCGTCACCGTCGCCCTGGTCGAGCAGCCCTGGCGGGTGGCCGGCAAGAAGGTCGCGCCCGCGCCGAAGACCCTGGACACCGGATGGCGCGGGGTGTGGCCCGCGCTCGCCGGGCCCGGCCTGCCGGTGATCTCCGCCGGCCGCAGCGCGGGCGCCCGGGTGGCCTGCCGCACGGCGGCCGAGCTGGGCGCGCACGCCGTGCTCGCCCTGAGCTTCCCGCTGCACCCGCCGGGCAAGCCGGAGAAGTCCCGCGCCGGGGAGCTGCTGGGCGCCGGTGTGCCCACCCTGGTCGTGCAGGGCGGCAACGACCCGTTCGGCAGGCCGGCGGAGTTCCCGCAGGGCGCCTACGACCTGGTCGAGGTGCCGTACGGCGATCACGGCTTCGCCGTGCCCAAGCGCGCGGAGATCACCCAGGAACGGGCGCTGGAGATCCTCACCGGCGCGGTACGGGAGTGGGTCGCGTCACTCGGGTGACCCGGGAATGTTGTCCGGCGGACCGCTGTTGAGGGCGTCAGAAGTGCTGAAGGCCTCGGCACCGACGTCGTAGGAGAGGAAGTCCGCCGCATGGGTTCGACCATCTGCCCGCCCGTCGCCCACCACCGCCCTTCCGGCGACGCGCTGCGCGCGGCCTCTCCCGATTCCCGCAGCAGCCGCGCCGACCTGGACTGGACGGTGCTGCACGCGGCCAAGACCGCTCCTATTCGAGCGGCGGCAGGCACGGGTCGTGTTCTATCCTCCGAAACGAGTGGGACCGGTTTCGGTCCCGCCCAGGATCTTGAGGAGGTGGGTCCGGTCACTGGGACCGACGCAGGGACCGACAACGGCCAGGCGGAGCTGCCCGAGGGCCAGGGCGCCAGCGCGGACGCGTCCGGTGAGACGACCGCGGAGCGCAGCGCGCGCTTCGAGCGGGACGCGCTCGAATTCCTCGACCAGATGTACTCGGCCGCGCTGCGCATGACGCGCAACCCGGCCGACGCCGAGGACCTGGTGCAGGAGACCTACGCCAAGGCGTACGCGTCCTTCCACCAGTTCCGCGAGGGCACCAACCTCAAGGCGTGGCTGTACCGCATCCTCACCAACACCTTCATCAACTCCTACCGCAAGAAGCAGCGCGAGCCGCAGCGCTCCGCCGCGGAGGAGATCGAGGACTGGCAGCTCGCCCGCGCCGAGTCGCACATGTCGACGGGTCTGCGCTCCGCCGAGTCGCAGGCGCTCGACCACCTGCCCGACTCGGACGTGAAGGAAGCACTGCAGGCGATCCCCGAGGAGTTCCGCATCGCCGTCTACCTCGCGGACGTCGAGGGCTTTGCCTACAAGGAGATCGCGGACATCATGGGGACACCCATCGGTACGGTGATGTCCCGGCTGCACCGGGGCCGCCGCCAGCTGCGCGGCATGCTGGAGGACTACGCCCGTGAGCGCGGGCTGGTCCCGGCCGGCGCCGGAGAGTCGAACGAAGCGAAAGGCTCGGGCTCATGAGCTGCGGAGAGCCGCACGAGACGGACTGCAGTGAGGTCCTCGACCACCTGTACGAGTTCCTCGACAGCGAGATGCCGGACGTCGACCGCGACAAGTTCCAGCACCACTTCGAGGAATGCTCGCCGTGCCTGGAGAAGTACGGCCTGGAACAGGCCGTGAAGAAGCTGGTGAAGCGGTGCTGCGGGCATGACGACGTGCCCGCCGACCTGCGGGCCAAGGTCATGGGGCGGATCGAGCTGATCCGCTCCGGGCAGACCGTGCCGGAGCACGACGTGACCAAGGCCCCGGCGGCACCCCAGGAGTCCTGACCCCGCGGGAGCACGCGACGGGACCTATCACCCGAACGTGCTAATCCTCAGGTCATAGACCGCGCACCCCCCGATCCCCGCCCTACGCTCCGAGCCTGTACAGGCGCGGTCGGGGAGGGTCGTGATGGACGCGGTACCGGCGAGGGCACGCGGCTATGTGGCCGCCGTCGCCGTGCCGGCCGTGCTCTGCCTGCTGCCCGCGCCCGCCGAGGACACCTCCTGGCGGGCCCTGGGCCTGCTCGCCGCGCTCTACGCGGCCTGCGAGCACGCCGTACGCCGCCGGTTCGGCGGCCCCTTCTACCCCGTCCTGCTCGCCGGCGCGTTCCTGCTGCCCCCCTCGGCCGCCGCGCTCGTCGCGGTGCCCGCCGCCCTGCTCTCCCCGGTCGAGCACCGGCCCGCCCTGCTCCGGCGGGTCTGGCGGGCCGCGCAGCCCGCGCTCGCCGTGTGGGCCGCCGCCCGGGTGCACGGGGCGCTCGGCGGCCGGGACGCCGTCGCCGGCTCCGACTTCCCGTACGCCCTGCTGCCCGCCGGCGCGGCCGTGCTCGCCTTCTGCACGGTGCTCACCGCGCTCGACGGCGGGCTGCGCGCGGCGGCCGGACCGGTGCCGCCGCGGCGGGCCTGGCGCGGGCTGCTGGCCCGCTCCCTCGCCCCCGTCGCGGTGCACGGACTCGCCGGCCTGATGATGGCCGTGCTGTGGCGCAGCCCCTACGGCCCGGTCGCCGCCCTCCTCGTCCTGCTGCCGATGTGCGTCTCCTGGTGGGTCTTCGCCCAGTACCACCGCGAACGCGCGGCCCACCAGGCCACCATCCGCGCCCTCGTGCAGGCCGTCGACATCAAGGACGGCTACACCCGCGGCCACAGCGAACGCGTCGGACAGGCCTCCGTGCTGATCGCCCGCGAACTCGGCATGGACGACGAGCGCGTGGAGATGCTGCGCTTCGCCGGCATCCTGCACGACGTCGGCAAACTGGGCGTCCCCACCCGGCTGCTGCGCAAGAACGGCCCGCTCACCCCCGAGGAGCGGCGGATCATCGAGCTGCACCCCGAGTACGGCCACGAGATGGTCCGCGGCATCTCCTTCCTCGGCGAGGCCCGCGCCGCCATCCTCCACCACCACGAACGGCTCGACGGCAGCGGCTACCCGTACGGCCTGGCCGGGGACCGCATCCCCGAGTGCGCCCGGATCGTCGCCGTGGCCGACGCCTTCGACGCCATGACCTCCACCCGCTGCTACAGCCGGGCCCGCCCGGTCGAGGCCGCCGTCGCCGAGCTGGAGCGCTGCGCCGGCGCCCACTTCGACCCGCGCATGGTCGGCGCGCTCGTACGCGCCCTGCGCCGCTACGGCTGGCACCCCACGGTCACCGCCGAGGAACCCGCCCGCGACACCCCGCCCGTGCAGCGGACCGCCCGCACCGGGGTGCCCCGATGACCGTCCTGCGGCTCATCCACAGCGCCGCCGCCCTCGTCTCCGCCGCCTGCCTCACGGTCACCCTGTGGACCGGCCTGCACGACCGGGGCGTCGCGCTCGCCTTCGGCGTGCTCGTCACCGCCGGTGAACTGACCCGGTGGAGCGACGCCGAGGGGCGACGGCAGGCCGCGCCGCTCGGCGCCGCCTGCTCCCTGGCCTACGCCCTGCTGGGCGCCGACGACGGGCGGCCCAGCCAGCACGACGCCGCCCAGGTCGTCACCGTGGTCCTGGTCGCCACCGTGCTCGGTGCCGTCCCGCACATCTGGTCCGGCCACAGCCCCACCGCCGACCACCTGGCCCGCCGCGTCCTCACCGTCGGCTTCGCCGCCGTCTGCTTCCAACCCCTCTACAACCAGGGTGTCTTCGCCCTCTGGAGCGGCCCCGCCTACGCCCTCCTGCTGCTCACCCTGCTCGCCCTCACCTCCCTGTGCGGCGCCGTCCTGGCCGCCGCGCTCGCCCACTGCCGCACCCGCTGGCCGTTCGGCCCGCTGCTGCGCGAGGAGCTGCGCGGACTGCTCGGCATCGGCTCCGCCGTCTGCGCGACCGGCGCGGTGATGGCGCTCGCCGTCGCCGTCGTCGGCCTGTGGGCGCTGCCCGTGTTCTGCCTGCCCATGCTGCTCGTCCAGCTCTCCCTGCGCCGGTACGCGGCCGTCCGCGCCACCTACCGGCAGACCATCGCCTCCCTGGCCCGCGCCACCGAGATCGCCGGCTGCACCCCCGCCGGGCACGCCCACCGGGTCGCCGCGCTCAGCCAGGCCGTCGGCCGGGACCTGGGCCTGACCGGGCCGGAACTGACCGTCCTGGAGTACGCGGCCCTGATGCACGACATCGGCCAGCTCAGCCTGGTCGACCCGGTCCCGGGCGGCGCCACCTCCGGGCTGCCCGCCGCGGAGCAGCGGCGCATCGCCCTGCTCGGCGGGGCCGTCGTCCGGCAGACCGGCGTCGATCCGGCCGTCGCCGTCGTCGTGGAGCGGCAGGCCGACCCCTACCCGGAACAGCCGCTCGCCGCCCGGATCGTCCGGGCCGTGAACGCCTACGAGGAGAAGGCCCGGGACGCCGGCCCCGAAGGCCCCCTGCGCGCACTGGAGGAGCTGCGGCTCGGCAGCGCCGGGAGCTACGCCCCCGAGGTGGTGGAGTCGCTCGCCCGGGTACTGGCCCGGCCCCGGGGCTGGCGCGGAACCGCCCCCGCACCGGGCGGCGGGAGACGAACGGGACTGTCTGACCCCGTGCCCGGCTGGGTAACCCATGGGTAATGAGCGCCTTTCCCGCCGCACGTGGTTGGATGCGAGGGAGAGGGTGTCCGGGGGCACAAGCCAGCCCACTGTGCGGAACTGGAACTGGCAGGCGGGAATCGTGAGGATCTTCGGCAAGGGACGGCACCGGCCCTCCGCCTCCTGGCGGCAGGCCACCGACCGCGCGTTCACACTCATCGGCGACGGCCGGTACGAGGACGCGGGCGAGCTGCTGACACGCGCCGCCGATCTGGAACCCTGGCTGTCGGAGTCCTGGTTCAACCTCGCCCTGCTGCACAAGTTCCGGCACGACTGGGAGCAGGCCCGCGCGGCCGGACTGCGCGCGGTCGCCCTGCTCGACCGGGAGACCGGGGCGCCCGACTGGTGGAACGTCGGCATCGCCGCGACCGCCCTGCAGGACTGGCCGCTGGCCCGCCGCGCCTGGCAGGCGTACGGGCTGAAGGTGCCCGGGGGCGCCTCCGCCGCGGAGCCGGTCGGCATGGAGCTGGGCAGTGCGGCCGTACGGCTCTCCCCGGAGGGCGAGGCCGAGGTGGTCTGGGGCCGCAGGCTGGACCCGGCCCGGCTGGAGGTGCTGTCCATCCCGCTTCCCTCGTCCGGGCGACGCTGGGGCGAGGTCGTGCTGCACGACGGCGTCCCGCACGGGGAACGCACCACGTCCACCGGCCACTCCTACCCGGTCTTCGACGAGATCGAGCTGTGGGCGCCGTCGCCCGTCCCCACCTGGGTGGTCCTGCTGGAGGCGGCCACCGAGGCCGACCGGGACGCGCTGGAGCAGCTGGCCGCCGACGCGGGGTTCGCCGCGGAGGACTGGTCGTCCTCGGTGCGGCTGCTGTGCCGGATGTGCAGCGAGTCCCGGATGCCGTCCGACGAGGGCGAGGGGGTGCACCTCGACCCGCACGACCACAGTGAGCCCGGTCACCCGGGGCCGCTGGGGCATCGCACGGACGGGCAGCTGTGGGTGCCCGAGCGGGAGTGCGGGGTGGCCGCGCCGGCCTCGCTGGTCCGGGGGCTGCTGGACGGGTGGGTCGCGGACAGTCCGGACTCGCGGGACTGGCGCGATCTGGAAGAGGTCTGCTGACCGGGCGCCGTACCCTGTATCAGCAACATCTCTCCCCCGTACTTCGAGGAAGGCGTACGTCGGTCATGGCGCAGCAGGACACCGATCAGCAGCACGCGGGCGTGCTCCCCGTCGACGACGAGGGCTACGTCATCGACACGGAGGACTGCGAGGAGCGCGAGACGGCCTGGCGGGAGCGTGGCACCTCGCGGCCGATCACGGTCGTCGGCAACCCGGTGCTGCACAAGGAGTGCAAGGACGTCACCGAGTTCGGTGAGGAACTGCAGCAGCTGGTCGCCGACATGTTCGCCAGCCAGCGCACCGCCGAGGGCGTGGGCCTGGCCGCCAACCAGATCGGTGTCGACCTGAAGGTCTTCGTCTACGACTGCCAGGACGACGAGGGCGTCCGGCACGTCGGCGTGGTGTGCAACCCGAAGCTGGTCGACCTGCCCGCCGAGCGGCGCCGGCTGGACGACAGCAACGAGGGCTGCCTGTCCGTCCCCACGGCGTACGCGCCGCTCGCGCGTCCCGACTACGCCGAGGTGACCGGCCAGGACGAGCGGGGCAACCCGATCAAGGTGCGGGGCACCGGGTACTTCGCACGCTGTTTGCAGCACGAGACGGACCACCTCTACGGCTACCTGTACATCGACCGGCTGTCGAAGCGGGACCGCAAGGACGCCCTGCGGCAGATGGCCGAGAACGAGCCGCGCTACCCCGTGGTCGCCAACGACTGACCGGCGCTGCGGACTTCGGGGCGCCCCGGCCGGGATCCTTCCTGGCCGGGGCGCCTTCGTGTCACCGCTGTTC
Organism: Streptomyces tricolor; assembly: GCF_002155905.1. GTDB lineage: Bacteria > Actinomycetota > Actinomycetes > Streptomycetales > Streptomycetaceae > Streptomyces > Streptomyces tricolor. The sequence continues at coordinate 7,728 of NZ_MUMF01000400.1, forward strand.
GTGCGCGCGGCCGTCGTACAACCGATCCCTTCTGCCCTCCTAGTGATCCTTAACCAGTCACGCAAGGGGGGATTCTCGGCACCTTGGGGTAGTGAGTGGAGCAAATCCGTTCCCACGGCGGTCAGTTGTGGTGCTGAATGGAAGTGCGGGATACGCAACGGCGCACGCCCGGCACAACGGGAGGGGTGTGCGCTCCTGGCGGCTGAGAGGGGTTTGTTCGTGCAAGCTTTCCCACGCAGCACCACAGCGACGCCGACGGCGCTCGTAGTACCACCCTCACTGGCACTCCCGGTGATCGAGTCCGCCTTTCCCCGGCAACTGCATCCGTATTGGCCACGACTCCAGGAGAAGACCCGCTGCTGGCTCCTGGAAAAACGGCTCATGCCGGCGGACAAGGTGCGGGAATATGCCGATGGACTGTGCTACACGGACCTCATGGCGGGCTACTACACCGGCGCCCCCGACGAGGTCCTGCAGGCCATAGCCGACTACAGCGCCTGGTTCTTCGTCTGGGACGACCGCCACGACCGCGACATCGTGCACGGCCGGGCGGGCGACTGGCGGCGGCTGCGGTACCGCCTGCACACGGCTCTCGACGCACCCAGACACCACCTGCACCACCCCGACCCGTTGGTGGCGGGCTTCGCGGACAGCGTGCTGCGGCTGTACGGCTTCCTGCCGGCCACCTGGAACCAGCGGTTCGCCCGGCACTTCCACGCGGTGATCGAGGCCTACGACCGTGAATTCCGCAACCGCACCGAGGGATACATACCCGGCGTCGACGAGTACCTCGCCCTGCGCCGTCTCACCTTCGCCCACTGGATATGGACGGACCTGCTGGAACCCAGTGCCGGATGTGAACTGCCGGACCACGTACGGAAAAACCCGGCCTACCGCCGGGCGGCGCTGCTCAGCCAGGAATTCGCCGCCTGGTACAACGACCTCTGCTCGCTGCCGAAGGAAATCGCGGGCGACGAGGTGCACAATCTCGGAATCAGCCTCATCACCCATGGGGGGCTGACCCTCGAAGAAGCGGTGGACGAAATCAGGCGGCGCGTCGAGGAATGCATCAGCGAATTCCTCGACGCCGAGCAGAAAGCCCTCGGGTTCGCCCGCAGCCTCGACGACGGAACGGTCCGCGGCGCGGAATTGAGCGCCGCCGTCCACTCCTGCGTCGGCAACATGCGCAACTGGTTCAGCTCCGTCTACTGGTTCCACCACGAGTCCGGCCGGTACATGGTCGACAGCTGGGACGACCGGTCCACGCCCCCGTACGTCACGAACGAAGCGGCAGGTGAGAAATGACCGTCGAGTCGGTGAAGCCCCACACCCCCGGGACCCCGGGGGTCCCCGCGGCGTCCGCACTGCGCGAACCACCGCTGGCCGGAGGCGCCGTACCGGTCCTCGGCCACGGCCTGAGACTGGTCCGCGACCCGCTCGCCTTCATGTCCGGGCTGCGCGAGCACGGAGACGTCGTACGCCTGAGGCTCGGCCCCAAGACGGTGTACGCCGTCACCACGCCGGCGCTCACCGGAGCACTGGCCCTCAGCCCCGACTTCAAGATCGACGGCCCGCTGTGGGAGTCCCTCGAAGGCCTGCTCGGCAAGGAGGGCGTGGCCACCGCGAACGGCCCCCGGCACCGCCGGCAGCGGCGCACCATACAGCCCGCGTTCCGGCTCGACGCGATACCGGGCTACGGCCCGGTCATGGAGGAGGAGGCGCACGCGCTGACCGAGCGCTGGCGGCCCGGCGAGACCATCGACTGCACCTCCGAGTCCTTCCGGGTCGCCGTCCGCATCGCCGCCCGCTGCCTGCTGCGCGGCGACTACATGGACGAGCGCGCGGAGCGGCTCAGCGTCGACCTCGCCACCGTCTTCCGTGGTATGTACCGCAGGATGGTGATCCCGCTCGGACCGCTCTACCGGCTGCCGTTCCCGGCCAACCGCGAATTCAACCGGGCATTGGCCGATTTGCATCTGCTGGTGGACGAGATCGTCGCCGAGCGGAGGGCATCTGGTCAAAAGCCGAACGATTTGCTGACGGCATTGCTGGAGGCGAAGGACGACAATGGCGACCCCATCGGGGAACAGGAGATCCACGACCAGGTCGTCGCGATACTCACCCCCGGCAGCGAAACAGTCGCGTCCACGATCATGTGGCTGCTGCAGGTGCTCGCCGAACATCCGGAACACGCGGAGAAGGTACGGACCGAGGTCGAATCGGTGACGGGCGGCCGACCGGTCGGATTCGAGCACGTCCGCTCACTCACGCACACCAACAATGTGGTCGTCGAGGCCATGCGGCTCAGGCCCGCCGTATGGATATTGACGCGGCGCGCGGTGACCGACACGACACTCGGGGACTATCGCATTCCGGCCGGGGCGGACATCGTCTACAGCCCGTACGCCATCCAGCGCGACGGCCGCTCCTACGCCCGCCACCTCGACTTCGACCCCGACCGCTGGCTGCCCGAACGGGCCAAGGAGGTACCGAAGTACGCCATGAGCCCGTTCAGCGTGGGCAACCGCAAGTGCCCCAGTGACCACTTCTCCATGACCCAGCTCAGCCTGATCACCGCGGCGATCTCGGCGAAGTACCGCTTCGAGCAGGTCGGCGGGTCCGACGACACCACCCGTGTGGGCATCACGCTGCGCCCACAGAACCTGCTGCTACGGGCGATGCCCTGGTAGGCCCGGCGCCGGCGCGCGTTCAGGCGGCCTGCGGGCCCCGGAACGCGCGCCGGTAGGCGTGCGGGGTCGTCCCCAGCGCCCGGACGAACTGATGCCGCAGCGCGGCGGCCGTACCGAACCCGGTGCGCCAGGCGATGGCGTCCATGGTCTCGTCCGTGCCCTCCAGCAACTCCTGCGCCAGCAGCACGCGTTGACGCAGAATCCACCGGTAGGGCGTGGTCCCCGTCTCCTGCTGGAAGCGCCGGGCGAAGGTGCGCGGCGCCATGTGGGCGCGGGCGGCGAGCTGCTCGACCGTGACCTCCTGGTCGAGGTGAGCCTCCATCCACGCCAGCACCTCCCCGACCGTGTCGCAGGGTGCCTTCGGCAGAGGCCGCTCGATGAACTGCGCCTGCCCGCCGTCCCGGTGCGGCGGCACCACCATCCGGCGGGCGATCTTGTTGGCCACCTCCGGACCCTGCTCCTTGCGCACCAGGTGCAGACAGGCGTCGATCCCGGCGGCGGTGCCGGCGGAGGTGATCACCGGGTCCTCGTCCACGTACAGCACGTCCGGCTCGACCGTGAGCCGGGGATAGCGCCGGGCGAGCTGCTCGGCGTGGTGCCAGTGCACCGCACACCGCCGCCCGTCCAGCAGCCCCGCCGCGGCCAGCACGAACACCCCGGAGCAGACGCTGAGCACCCGCGTGCCCCGGTCCACGGCCCGCCGCAGCGCCGCCAGCAGCTCCTCGGGATACTCCCGCTGCGCATAGGTCTCACCGGCCGGTACGGCGATCAGATCGGCCTCGTCCAGCCGGTCCAGGCCGTACGGCGTGGACACGGTGAACCCGCAGTGGGTGCCCAGCTCGGGCCCCTCCGCCGACACCACGGCGAAGTCGTACACCGGCAGCCCGTCGTCGCTGCGGTCGATGCCGAACACCTCGCACACGACACCCAGCTCGAAGGGATGCACCCCGTCCAGCAGCACGGCGGCCACGTTCTTCAGCATGCTGCCAGTGTGCCTCGCCAGTGGCAGTAATTCGAGGGTCTACGGCAGTGCTGCCACTCCCGGTAAGGAGTCTCCGGGACGACAGTGGTGTCCATGAACGGAAACCAGATCGAAGGCCTGATCGGAATGCTCACGACCCTCGGGATCCTGATCCTCCTGGTCCTCCCCTCCGTGCTCGGCGTCCTGCGCGACAGGCGCATCGACCGGCAGATCAGGGAGGCCCAGGAGGCCCGCGGAGAGAGGAACGATCAGAAGTCCTCGTCCAGGTCGACGGTGCCTTCCACGGCGACCTGGTACGCCGACGGGCGGCGCTCGAAGAAGTTCGTCAGTTCCTGAACGCCCTGGAGCTCCATGAAGGAGAAGGGGTTCTCGCTCCCGTGGACGGGGGCGAAGCCGAGGCGGGTGAGGCGCTGGTCGGCGACGCATTCGAGGTACTGGCGCATGGAGTCGGTGTTCATGCCGGGCAGTCCGTCGCCGCACAGGTCGCGGGCGAATTGGAGTTCCGCTTCGACGGCTTCGCGGAGCATGTCGGTGACCTGCTGCTGGAGCTGGTCGTCGAAGAGGTCGGGTTCTTCCTTGCGGACGGTGTCGACGACGTCGAAGGCGAAGCTCATGTGCATGGTCTCGTCGCGGAAGACCCAGTTGGTGCCGGTGGCGAGGCCGTGCAGGAGGCCGCGGCTGCGGAACCAGTAGACGTAGGCGAAGGCGCCGTAGAAGAAGAGTCCTTCGATGCAGGCGGCGAAGCAGATGAGGTTGAGCAGGAAGCGGCGGCGGTCCGCCTTGGTCTCCAGGCGGTCGATCTTCTCGACCTCGTTGATCCACTTGAAGCAGAACTCGGCCTTCTCGCGGATGGAGGGGATGTTCTCCACGGCGGCGAAGGCGGCGGCGCGGTCGTCGGGGTCGGGGAGGTAGGTGTCCAGGAGGGTCAGGTAGAACTGGACGTGGACGGCTTCCTCGAACAGCTGCCGGCTGAGGTAGAGGCGGGCTTCGGGGGAGTTGATGTGCTTGTAGAGGGTGAGTACGAGGTTGTTGGCGACGATGGAGTCGCCGGTGGCGAAGAAGGCGACCAGCCGGCCGATGAGGTGCTGTTCTTCGGGGGTGAGTTTGGCGAGGTCGGCGACGTCGGAGTGGAGGTCGACCTCCTCGACGGTCCAGGTGTTCTTGATGGCGTCCCGGTAGCGCTCGTAGAAGTCGGGGTAGCGCATGGGACGGAGAGTCAACTCGAAGCCGGGGTCGAGCAGGTTCTGGGGTCGGGTGGTCATTACTGGCAGGCCTCGCAGGACTCGGGGTTTTCCAGGGAGCAGGCGATCGCGTC
>NZ_MUMF01000401.1 GCF_002155905.1 Streptomyces tricolor
CCGCGTCCGACGGGTGGGGACGGGGGTGGCCGCCGGGTCAGCGGAAGTTCACGTCACTGCACAGGAAGTACGTCTGGTCCATGTGCGAGGCCTGCCAGATCGTGTAGACGACGTGGCGGCCGGTGTAGCCGGAGGTGTTCACCGGGATCGAGTAGTTCTGGCTGGGCGCGTACCTGCCGGTACGGGCGACCAGTTGCAGGTCGTTCCAGGTCAGCGCCTGCTTGGTGGGGTCGAAGCCCTGCCGGGTGANNCAGGGAGTTGTAGCGACCGCTCTCGGTCCGGCCGCCGCTGCACAGCTGGCCGTCGGGGATGACGGCCTGGAAGTTGCCGGCGGAACCGTTGCGGTAGAGGCCGTTCCAGTTCCACATGGCGTTGGGGTCGGCCTGCCAGGCCTGCCAGCACATGGGGTCCTGCTCCGCCATCGCCGGGTTCTGGAAGTCGCTGCCCCAGCGCTGCCAGCAGCCGTAGTTGCGCGAGGCCGGGTCGATCACCGAGCCGTGGGCGGAGGCCGTGCCGCCCCAGGTGATCAGGCTGACGAGGACCGCGACGAGAGTGCCCAGCACGAGCGTCAGACGACGGCCCGCGCGATGTACATGCCCATGACAATGCATGACGGAGATCTTCCTGTGGGGGATCGGGTTCGTTGTGGGGGGTCGGGGCGGGTGCATGGG
>NZ_MUMF01000402.1 GCF_002155905.1 Streptomyces tricolor
CGGGTGACGGTGACGGTCACGGTCGGCCTCGGCTGCCCCCCGGTGGGCGGGCGGTACGTCGGTCCCGGCGTGCCGGAGCAGTCGCCGAGCCCGCTGACCCGGAAGACCTGCTTGCCGTCGACCTCGGCCGCCAGGTCCCCGCGCACGCAGGCCCCGTCGACGGCCTTGGTGACCACCCCGGCGACGGCGATCTTCCGCCCGTCGCCCGTCTCGCCCTGGCAGTCGACGGTGACGAGCGTGGTGTCGGACGGCGAGGGCCCGCTGCTCCCGCCCCGGTCCCCGCCGTGACTCCCGGTACAGGTCAGCCATCTGACGTCCACGTTCCGGCGCTCCAGCGCCGCGGTCGCGGTCCGATCGGTGGTGTACGCGACGGTCGCGGACCCGAGCCCGCCCGGCTGGCACGCCACGGCGGCCCCCGCGACCACCCCGACGAGTCCCGCCGCGGCCACCGCCCGCTGCCCGCGCCGTATCCGCTTCCCTAACCCCATGTCCGGCAGCGTGCCACCGGCCCGCATCCCGCGGAAGGCCGCATACGGCCACTCACCCGTTCGGGCGCACCGCCGTCTACTCTGGCCCGATGCGCAGCAAACGCGGGCTCCGGCGGCTCGTCCTGCCCGACGGGACCGAGTACCTCTGGAAGGTCCGGCACCGGCACACCGACGGCGGGCCCTGCACGGAGGTGCTCACGCTGCACCGGGCCGGGTTCCCGACGCACATCGTGTTCCCCGGCGTGGCCGTCGGCGGCTACGGCGCGCACTCCGGTCTGGTCTCCGACCGGCACGGGCACAGCGCGAACCTGCACGAACCCGGTGTCGTACGGGCCTTCGTGGACGAGCTGCGGCGGCGCGGGCCGGTGACCGGTGACGTGGACGGGTGGGCGCTGCTGCCCGCCGTCAGCCGCGCAGCAGCAGCCACTCCTGGAGTTCCACCAGGTTGCCCTCCGGGTCCTTGAGGTGGGCCACGCGCATGCGGTCGGTCATGGGGGCCGGGCCGTGCAGGAGGGTCGCGCCCCGGGAGGCGATCTCCGCGCAGTAGGCGTCGAGGTCGTCGACGCGCAGGACGACCAGGGACCGGTGGCCGGTGGCGGTGTCGCCCAGCTCGGCCAGGACCTCGGCCATCATCGCGCGGTCCTGGAGCGCGATCCCGGCGGACCCGGTGTGCGGGCTGAACTTCTCGTACGGGCCCCCCGTCGCGCCGGACTGCGGCTTGAGGCCGAGGACGTCGGCGTAGAAGCGGTAGCAGGCGGCGAAGTCGGTGACGAGGAGCCGGACTTGGGCGAGTTCCACGGTGTCTCCCTGACGGGTCAGGACCAGCGGCCGGTGCGGCCCAGCAGCAGGGCCGCGGCGGCGGTGCCGGCGGTGGAGGTGCGCAGGACGGTGGGGCCGAGGACGTAGGGCCGCGCGCCGGCCTCCGCGAAGAGCGCCAGCTCCTCCGGGGAGACGCCGCCTTCGGGGCCGACGACCAGCACGATCTCGCCCTCGGCGGGCAGGTCGGCGGTGGCGAGGCGGGCGTCGCCGCTCTCGTGGAGGACGGCGGCGAAGTCCGCGCCCGCGAGCAGCGCCGCCACCTGCTTGGTCGTCGCCGCGTCCGCGACCTCGGGGAAGCGGACCCGGCGGGACTGCTTGCCGGCCTCGCGGGCGGTGGCCCGCCACTTGCCGAGCGCCTTCAGCCCCCGCTCGCCCTTCCACTGGGTGATGCAGCGGGACGCCTGCCAGGGCACGATCGCGTCGACGCCGACCTCGGTCATGGTCTCGACGGCGAGTTCACCCCGGTCGCCCTTGGGCAGGGCCTGGACGACGGTGATGCGCGGGCCGGCCGGCGGCTCCTCGTGCACGGACAGCTCCGTGACGACCAGGCGGTCCTTGCCCTCGGCGGCCTTGACGACCCCCTCCGCCCAGCGTCCGCGCCCGTCGGTGAGGACCACGTCCTCGCCCGGCCGCAGCCGCTTCACGGACACGGCGTGCCGTCCCTCGGGCCCGTCGAGCACGAACTCCGGCCCGACCCGGTCGAGTCGGTCGACGACGAAGACGGGAGCGGTCATCGCGGGTCACCTCCGGCCCCGGGCAGGCCGGACAACGCTGTCCCGGCCGCGGCGAGTTCCTCCGCCAGTACCTCCACCAGCCGTCCGGCCGGCAGCTCCCGGGCCATCCGGTGGCCCTGCCCCGCCCACAGCGCCATGCCCTGCGCGTCCCCGGCCTTCGCGGCGGCCTTGCGCAGCGGCGAGGTGAGGTGGTGGACCTCCGGGTAGGCGGCGGGGGCGTACGGGCCGTGCTCGCGCAGGAAGCGGTTGACCAGTCCGCGGGCCGGGCGGCCGGAGAAGGCGCGGGTCAGCTCGGTGCGCGCGAACAGGGGGTTGGTCAGCGCCTGCTTGTGCAGGGCGTGCGCGCCGGACTCGGGGGTGGCGAGGAAGGCGGTGCCCAGCTGGGCCGCGCTCGCGCCCGCCGCGAGGGCGGCGGCGATCTGGCCGCCGCGCATGATGCCGCCGGCGGCGACGATCGGGATGCGTACGGCCTCCCGGATCTGCGCGATCAGCGACAGCAGTCCGATGCCGGCGCGGTCGTTCTCCGGGAGGTCCCGGTGGGTGCCCTGGTGGCCGCCGGCCTCCACGCCCTGCGCGATCACCGCGTCCGCCCCGGCCCGCTCGACCGCGCGGGCCTCCTCGGCGGTGGTGGCGGTGACCAGGGTGAGCGTCCCGGCCCGGCGGAACGTGTCGAGCACCTCCCGGCTCGGCACGCCGAAGTGGAAGGAGACCACCGGCACCGGGTTGTCGAGGAGGACGGCGAGCTTGGCGTCGTAGCCGTCGTCCCGGCCGCTGTCCGGGTCGCCCAGCTCGGCCTCGTACCAGGCGGCCTCGCCGGCCAGCTGGTGCGCGTACACCTCGACGGCGCCGGACTCGGAGTGCTCGGGCTGGGGCATGAACACGTTCACGCCGAAGGGGCGGTTCGTGAGCCCCCGCAGCTGCTTGATCTCCTGGTACATCCCGTCGGCGGTCTTGTATCCGGCGGCGAGGAACCCGAGGCCACCGGCCTCGGAGACGGCGGCGGCGAGCTGCGGGACGGAGACTCCGCCCGCCATGGGGGCCTGCACGATCGGGTGGGGGAAGAGATCGGTCAGCGCGGAGGACATGACCGCATGGTGTCACGTCCTCCGTACGACTCCGAATCGGGGCTTCCCCCTGCATAGGACGGTGGCAAGCGGGGCGCCGCAGCACCCCGCACGCCATGGCTCAGCGGCCGTTGAACGCGTCCTTGAGCCGGGAGAACAGCCCCTGCTGGCCCGGCTGGAACTGCCCCTGCGGCCGTTCCTCGCCGCGCAGCTTGGCCAGCTCGCGCAGCAGGCGCTCCTGCTCGGGGTCCAGCTTGGTCGGGGTGGTGACCTCGACGTGGACGATCAGGTCGCCCCGGCCGCCGCCGCGCAGATGCGTGACGCCCCGGCCGTGCAGCGGGATCGACTGGCCGGACTGGGTGCCGGGCCGGATGTCGACCTCCTCCATGCCGTCCAGCGTCTCCAGCGGCACCTTGGTGCCGAGGGCCGCCGCCGTCATCGGGATGGTGACCGTGCAGTGCAGGTCGTCGCCGCGCCGCTGGAACACCGGGTGCGGCAGCTCGTGGATCTCGACGTACAGGTCGCCGGCCGGACCGCCGCCGGGGCCGACCTCGCCCTCGCCGGCCAGCTGGATCCGGGTGCCGTTGTCGACACCGGCCGGGATCTTCACGGTCAGGGTCCGCCGGGAGCGGACACGGCCGTCACCGGCGCACTCCGGGCAGGGGGTCGGCACCACGGTGCCGAAGCCCTGGCACTGGGGGCAGGGCCGGGAGGTCATGACCTGGCCCAGGAAGGACCGGGTGACCTGCGAGACCTCACCCCGGCCGCGGCACATGTCACACGTCTGCGCGGACGTGCCGGGAGCCGCGCCCTCACCGTTGCAGGTGTTGCAGACGACGGCGGTGTCGACCTGGATGTCCTTGGTGGTCCCGAAGGCCGCCTCGTCCAGCTCGACCTCGATCCGGATCATCGCGTCCTGGCCGCGCCGGGTGCGCGAGCGCGGACCGCGCTGCGACGCCGTGCCGAAGAACGCGTCCATGATGTCGGAGAAGTTGCCGAAGCCGCCGGCGCCGAAGCCGCCCGCGCCCGCGCCGCCCGACTGGGAGAGCGGGTCGCCGCCGAGGTCGTAGACCTGCTTCTTCTGCGGGTCCGACAGCACCTCGTAAGCGGCGTTGATCTCCTTGAACCGCTCCTGGGTCTTCGGGTCCGGGTTGACGTCCGGGTGCAGCTCGCGCGCGAGCCGGCGGAACGCCTTCTTGATCTCATCCTGCGACGCGTCGCGGCGCACGCCGAGAACGGCGTAGTAGTCCGTGGCCACTTACGACTCCGCCAGGATCTGTCCGACGTACCGTGCCACTGCGCGTACCGCTCCCATCGTTCCCGGGTAGTCCATGCGGGTCGGTCCGACCACGCCGAGCTTGGCGACTGCCTCGCCGCCCGAACCGTAGCCGACCGACACGACGGAGGTGGAGTTGAGTCCTTCATGGGCGTTCTCGTGGCCGATGCGCACGGTCACGCCCGGGTCCTTCGCCTCGCCCAGGAGCTTGAGGAGCACGACCTGCTCCTCCAGGGCCTCCAGGACGGGCCGGATCGTGAGGGGGAAGTCGTGCACGAAGCGGGTGAGATTGGCGGTACCGCCGATCATCAGCCGCTCCTCGTTCTCCTCCACGAGTGTCTCCAGCAACGTGGAGAGCACCGTGGAGACCGTACCGCGGTCCTCCGGCTCGAAGGCCTCCGGCAGGTCCTCGACCAGCTTCGGCACATCCGTGAACCGGCGGCCCGCGACCCGGCTGTTGAGCCGCGCCCGCAGATCCGCCAACGAGGCCTCGCCGAACGGCGCCGGGCAGTCGACCATGCGCTGCTCGACCCGGCCGGTGTCCGTGATCAGCACGAGCATCACGCGCGCCGGGGCGAGCGAGAGCAGCTCCACGTGCCGGACCGTGGACCGGGTCAGCGACGGGTACTGCACGACGGCGACCTGCCGGGTCAGCTGCGCGAGCAGCCGCACCGTGCGCGCCACGACGTCGTCGAGGTCGACGGCGCCCTCCAGGAAGTTCTGGATGGCCCGGCGCTCGGGCGCGGTCATCGGCTTCACGCCCGCGAGCTTGTCCACGAACAGCCGGTAGCCCTTGTCGGTGGGGATCCGCCCCGCGCTGGTGTGCGGCTGGGCGATGTACCCCTCGTCCTCCAGGGCCGCCATATCGTTGCGCACGGTCGCCGGGGAGACCCCGAGGTTGTGCCGCTCGGTGAGCGCCTTGGAACCGACCGGCTCCTCGGTGCCCACGTAGTCCTGGACGATGGCGCGCAGTACCTGAAGCCTGCGTTCACTCAGCATTCGCGCGCACCTCCAGCACGTCGTCCCCTCGTCCCATCGGGTCGTCCGCCTGGCACTCTTCCCATGCGAGTGCCAGCATTCCCCGGCCCAGTGTACGGCCGCCGGGTACACACTGGGCAAGGTCGGGCCGCCGTACCGGGTCCTTACCGCTAGCGTCGCGGGTATGACCGTGACTTGGGAAGAGCTGGGGTGGGAGCGGCTGACCACCGGGGTGGGGCGATGCCGGCTGCCCGGCTGGGACTGCACGGCGGGGCTGGTCATCGGCGAGGGGACGGCACTCCTCGTGGACGCCGGTTCGAGCCTGGCGGAGGGCGCCCGGCTGCGGGCGCGGGCCGAGGAGCTGGCCGGCGGCCGTGTGACCCATCTCGCGCTCACCCATCCCCACTTCGACCACGTCTTCGGCGCCGCCGCGTTCGCCGGGGCGGAGCTGTACGGGGCGGTGGGCCTGGACGCGGCGCTGGCGCACGAGCGCGAGGAGCTGCGTCTGGACGCGATCAGGAACGGTCTGCCGGTGTCCGACGCGGACCAGGCGGTGGACGCCCTGGCCGCCCCGCGCCACCTGGTCTCCGGCGAGTGGACCCTCGACCTCGGCGCCGGCCGCCAGGCGCTGCTGGCCAACGTGGGGCCCGGGCACACCGCGTACGACCTGGCGGTGCTGGTGCCGGGCGAGCCGGAGGTGGTGTTCTGCGGCGACCTGGTGGAGGAGTCCGGCGAGCCCCAGGCGGGCCCGGACGCGGTCCCGTCCCGCTGGCCGGACGCGCTCGACCGGCTGCTCGCGCTCGGCGGCGAGGACGCGCTGTACGTGCCCGGTCACGGAGCGGTGGTCGACGCGGGGTTCGTACGACGTCAACGGGACGCGCTGGCCGCGCGGTTCGGCGTGATCTGAGCGGCCTTTCGGAGCGGATACCGGCGTGTCGTGCGTGCGGGTCGGCCGCTTCTCCTATCGTCATCCGAATGCGTCCACCCGTCTCCCGCCACCGCCCCTCCAGCGAGGGCCCTTCGGGCCCGCGCCCTCGTGTGTACTCCGCCGACCTGACCCCGCCGTGGAAGAAGCCGAAGCCCGTGCCCGAGGTGCCGGCCGAGCCGGGTCTGGTGGTGGAGGAGCCCGGTACCGGGTTCTGCGGGGCGGTGATCCGCTGCGAGGCGGGCACGGTGACCCTGGAGGACCGCTTCGGCAAGCACCGGGTGTTCCCGCTGGAGCCGCGCGGCTTCCTGCTGGAGGGCCGCGTGGTGACGCTGGTCCGGCCGTCCTCGTCGGCTCCGGCACGGCCCGCCCGTACGGCCTCCGGTTCCATCGCCGTCCCGCAGGCACGCGCGCGCGTGGCCCGCGCCGGCCGCATCTACGTGGAGGGCCGGCACGACGCCGAGCTGGTCGAGAAGGTGTGGGGCGACGACCTGCGCATCGAGGGCGTGGTGGTGGAGTACCTGGAGGGCGTGGACGACCTGCCGGCGATCGTCGCCGACTTCGCCCCCGGCCCCGACGCCCGCCTGGGCGTGCTCGTGGACCACCTGGTGCCGGGCTCGAAGGAATGGCGGATCGCCGAGTCGGTGACCAGCGAGCACGCGCTGGTGGTCGGCCACCCGTTCATCGACATCTGGCAGGCGGTGAAGCCCGCCTCCCTGGGCATCCCGGCGTGGCCGGCCGTGCCGAAGGGGCAGGACTGGAAGACGGGCGTGTGCCGGGCGCTGGGCTGGCCGGCGGAGAACACCGGCGCGGTGTGGCAGGCGATCCTGAAGCGGGTGGGGTCCTACAAGGATCTGGAGCCGGAGCTGCTGGGGCGGGTGGAGGAGCTGATCGACTTCGTCACGGGTAGCGGTGGGGCCTGACGCCCTGGTAGGTGCCGAATTCGGTGGTGTCGAGCTCGATCCCGAGGGATTCCAGCGGGAGAGAGGCGCCGAATTTCGTGATCCGCTGGGCCCGGTAGTCGGCCTCGTCCCCTTCACCGATGGGCTCCGTCAGCAGAACGCAGTGTGCCACGATCGGGTCGATGATCAGGTAGGCGGGAATCTCGCCTGCTGCGTAGATGGAGCGCTTGACGCCGTAGTCCCGGTCGACACTCGTCTTGGAGACCACCTCGACCACCATCGTGATCAACTGCGACGGCAGCAGACGACCCGACTCCGGGGCGACACCGCGCTGAATGACCACCAGGTCCGGAACGGGCTCGCTGGCCTCGTTGATGATGTCCACGTCCGTTGTCTGCAGCCGTTCCCAGCGCCTGCGCGGGATCTGGTCCTGCACCTCCTCCACAATCCGGTTGTGCACCAGATCTGGAGCGGCCATCATCACGATTTCTCCCCGGAGAAGCTCGACCTTCACGCCCTCCGGAGGCTCGAACTCCTCGAAGAACTTGGTCATCCCACGCTCGTCCACAGCGGTCATCTCCGTGGCCCTCCACATCCGCCGCGTCCTTTTGGCGGCAGCCCACGAACCAGGTTAGGGACCGAACCGGCGTTCCGGGGGGATTCACTCGCGGGAGTGATCAGTCCACCAGGTCCCGCACCACCGCGTCCGCCAGCAGCCGCCCCCGCAGGGTCAGCACGGCCCGCCCCTCCTCGTACGGCCCCTCCTGGAGGAGTCCGTCCGCCAGGGCCCGCCGGGACGCGGCGCGGCCCTCCTCCTTCAGCAGGGACAGCGGCACGCCCTCGCGCAGCCGCAGCTCCAGCAGGATCCGCTCCACCCGCCGGTCCTCGTCCGACAGCAGCTCGCGCCCGGCGCCCGGAGAGCGCCCCGACGCGAGGGCCGCCGCGTACGCCCCCGGGTGCTTCACGTTCCACCAGCGCACCCCGCCCACGTGGGAGTGCGCGCCCGGCCCGGCGCCCCACCAGTCGGCGCCCCGCCAGTACAGCTCGTTGTGCAGGCAGCGGCCCGCCTCGGAGGTGGCCCAGTTGGACACCTCGTACCACTCGAAGCCCGCCGCGCCCAGCATCTCCTCGGCGATCAGGTAGCGGTCGGCGTGCACGTCGTCGTCGGTCATCGGGATCTCGCCCCGGCGGATCCGGCGGGCCAGCTGGGTGCCCTCCTCCACGATGAGCGCGTAGGCGCTGACGTGGTCGGGCCCGGCACCGAGGGCGGCCTCCAGGGAGGCCCGCCAGTCGTCGTCGCTCTCCCCCGGCGTGCCGTAGATCAGGTCCAGGTTGACGTGCTCGAAGCCCGCCGCCCTCGCCTCCGCCACGCACGCCTCGGGGCGGCCGGGGGTGTGCGTGCGGTCGAGGATCCTCAGCACGTGCTGCCTGGCACTCTGCATGCCGAAGGAGATCCGGTTGAAGCCGCCCTCGCGGAGGGTGGCGAGGTACGCGGGGTCGACGGACTCCGGGTTCGCCTCCGTGGTGATCTCCGCGTCCGGCGCGAGACCGAACTCGTCGCGGATCGCCCCCAGCATCCGTACGAGGTCCTCGGCGGCCAGCAGCGTCGGCGTACCGCCGCCGACGAACACCGTGCGGACCTCGCGCGGGTCGTCGCCCAGCACCTTCCGCGCCAGCCGGACCTCGTCGGCCAGCGTGTCCGCGTAGTTGTCCCGGGAGGCGAGCACCCCGCCCGTGCCGCGCAGCTCGGTCGCGGTGTAGGTGTTGAAGTCGCAGTAGCCGCAGCGGGTCGCGCAGTACGGGACGTGCAGGTAGAAACCGAGCGGGCGGGCGGCGGCCCCGGCGAGCGCGTGCGCGGGCAGCGCGCCGTCGGCGGGGACGGGCTCGCCGTCGGGGAGTGCGGAAGGCATGCCTTCCATTGTCCAGCACCGCGGGCGTTACTCCGCCTGGAGGACCAGCAGCGCGAGGTCGTCCTCGGGCAGGCCGCCGCCGAAGTCGTGGACCAGGCGGCGGATCCTTTCCGCGATCAGCTCCGCGCTGAGCCCGGCGCAGCCGGACAGCGCGCGGGCGAGCCCGTCGCCGTCGTCGAACTGGCGGGTGCCGGAGCGCCGCTCGGTCACCCCGTCGGTGACGCACAGCAGGCTGTCGCCGGGCCGCAGCTCCAGGGTCTCGCTGGTGTACGTCTCGTCCTCCACGACCCCGAGGAGGGTCTGCGGGCGGGCGGCGGTGCGCACGGTGCCGTCGGGGCTGAGGACGAGCGGCAGCGGATGGCCGGCGGAGGCGAGGGTGCAGCGGACCCCGCCGTCGTACGGCGTCAGCTCGCCGTAGAGGAGGGAGAGGAAGCGGGTCTGCGGGCCGTCCCCGGCGGTCAGCGGCCGGGCGCCGGCGGCGACCAGGGCGCGGGCGGCGGCGTCGGCGGCCTCGGTGGCGTCGTCCAGCAGGAGCTGGTTGAGGCGGTCCAGGACGTCGGCGACCCGGTAGCCCTCGCGGGCCAGGAGGCGCAGCCAGGGGCGGGCGAGCCCGATCACCACGGCGGCCTCGGGGCCCTTGCCCTGGACGTCGCCGACGGCGAAGCACCAGCGGCCGTCGCCGGCCGGGAACAGGTCGTAGAAGTCGCCGCTCGGGCCGCCCTTGTCGCGGGGCTCGTAGACGAGCGCGCTGCGCACGCCGGGGATCTCGGCGACCGCGCCGGGCAGCAGGCCGCGCTGAAGGACGGCGCTGATGGTGGCCTGGCGGGCGTACTGGCGGGCCGCGCCGATGGCCAGCGCGACCCTGCGGCCGAGGTCCTCCACCAGCCCGGTGATCTCGTCGGGGAAGCACGCCGGTCCGCACCGGCCGATGACCAGCGTGCCGAGCGGCCGGCCGCCCGCGATCAGCCGGTACGACAGCGCCGTGCCGTCGGCGCCCTGCGGGCCGAGCGCGTGGCCGGGCCAGGGGTAGTGCTCGGGGCCGGAGCGCAGCCCGTCCGGCGGGCCCGGCGGTTCCTTCTCCAGGGCGCGCGTGAGTTCCTCGATGCGGGACTCGCTGGCGTGCCACACCCGGGAGGGGCCGTTGCCGGCGCCGCCGCGGACGGTCGCCTCGTCCTCCAGCCAGACCGCGCACCAGTCGGCGAGCCGGGGCACGACCAGCTGGCCGGTGAGCGCGGCGACCAGGTTCTCGTCCAGCTGCCCTGCCAGCAGGTCGGAGGCCTCGGCGAGGAAGGACAGGGCGCCCCGGCCGAGCCAGTCCCGGTCGCCGTCGGCGCGGTGCGGCTGCGGGGCCAGGTCCGCGGCGACCCCCAGGGCGGGCTCGGGAGCGGGTCCGTCCGGGGCGTCGGCGCCGCCCGGGGGCAGCCGCGCCCACACGGTCTTGGCGCCGGTGCGGTAGGTGACGCCCCAGGACTCGGCGAGCGTGGCGACGAGGCGCAGTCCGCGCCCGTACTCGGGGGTGTCGTACGGTCCCTCGCCGCCGGTGGCGTCGCGCGGGGCGCGGGACGGGTGCCGGTCGCGCACCTCGACCACGAACGCACCGGTCTCCTCCAGCCGCCATTCGACGTGCACGTCGGTGCCGGCGTGCACGACGGCGTTGGTGACCAGCTCGCTGACGACGGCCATGGCGTCGTCGGCGAGCCGGGCGCAGACGCCGGGCATCTCGGCGAGCGCGGCCCGCACCAGCGCGCGGGCCGCCCCGGGCGCGAGGGCACTCCCGGGCAGCGTGGCCCCGCCCCGCGTCTCCCCGGGGTGAACGCCACCGCCCTCCCGCTGCGTCGGTATGGCCGCCCTGTCCATGCGGTCAGGGTGACAGACCGGGGGCACCTATAAGCGCCGAGTCACGGAAGTGACCAGAAGACGGAACGTTTCGAGCGCGGGTGAGTATCAAAGGGGCGCGGGGAACCGCGCGAGAAACCACGGACGACCCGCGGACGCCCGACGGCCCCCGCCGCCCCTCCGAGACCGCGCTACGCCTCCTTCGTACCGGCGTACATCTCGTCGATGAGGTGCTTGTACTCCCGCTCGACCACGGGCCGCTTCAGCTTCAGGCTCGGCGTGATCTCACCGTGCTCCACGTCGAGGTCCCGCGGCAGCAGCCGGAACTTCTTGATCGTCTGCCAGCGCTGGAGCCCGGCGTTGAGCTGCCGCACGTACCCGTCGACCATCTCCACCGTCTGCGGCGCGGCGACGATCTCGGCGTACGGCTTGCCCTCCAGCCCGTTCTCCTTCGCCCACTCCTGGATCGCGAGTTCGTCCAGGGCGATGAGGGCGGTGCAGTAGTTCCGGTCGGCGCCGTGCACGAGGATGTTGGACACGTACGGGCACACCGCCTTGAACTGGCCCTCGACCTCGGCCGGCGCGACGTACTTGCCGCCGGAGGTCTTGATGAGGTCCTTCTTGCGGTCGGTGATGCGCAGATAGCCGTCGGGCGACAGCTCGCCGATGTCACCGGTGTGGAACCAGCCGTCGGACTCCAGCACCTCTGCGGTCTTGTCGGGCAGCTTGTGGTAGCCCTCCATGACGCCGGGGCCGCGCAGCAGGATCTCGCCGTCGTCGGCGATGCGCACCTCGGTGCCGGGCAGCGGCTTGCCGACCGTGCCGGTGCGGTAGGCCTCCCCCGGGTTGACGAAGGAGGCGGCGGAGGTCTCGGTCAGGCCGTAGCCCTCCAGGATGTGGATGCCGGCGCCCGAGAAGAAGTAGCCGATCTCCGGGGAGAGCGCGGAGGCGCCGGAGACACAGGCGCGCAGCCGGCCGCCGAAGGCCTCGCGCAGCTTGCTGTAGACGAGGGTGTCGGCGACCTTGTGCTTGGCCGCGAGCCCGAACGGCACGGAGGCGGTGCCGGTGCGGCGGAAGTTGTCCTGGCTGACCTTGGCGTACTCGCGGGCGACCTCGGCGGCCCACTGGAAGATCTTGTACTTGGCCCCGCCGCCCTCGCGGGCCTTGGCCGCGACGCCGTTGTAGACCTTCTCGAAGATCCGCGGCACGGCCGCCATGTACGTCGGCTGGACCACCGGGAGGTTCTCGATGATCTTGTCGACCCGGCCGTCGACGGCGGTGACGTGCCCCACCTCGATCTGGCCGGAGGTGAGCACCTTGCCGAAGACGTGCGCGAGCGGCAGCCACAGGTACTGCACGTCCTCGCCGCCGATCAGGCCGGTCGCGGCGATCGCCTTCGCCATGTAGGACCAGTTGTCGTGCGGCAGGCGCACGCCCTTGGGGCGGCCGGTGGTGCCGGAGGTGTAGATGAGGGTGGCGAGCTGGTCCTTGGTGATCGCGCCGACCCGCTCCTTGATCAGCTGGGGGTGCTGCTCCAGGTAGGCGGCGCCGCGCTCCTCCAGCTCGGCGAGGGTGATCACCCAGTCGTCGCTCTCGACGCCGGCCGGGTCGACGACCACGACCTTGATCAGGTCGGGCAGCTCGGCGCGCTTCTCCACGGCCTTGGCGAGCTGGGCCGCGTCCTCGGCGATCAGCACCCGGCTCTGGGAGTCGGCGAGGATGAACGCCGACTCGTCGGCGTTGGTCTGCGGGTAGACGGTCGTGGTGGCACCGCCGGCGCACATGATGCCGAGGTCGGCGAGGATCCACTCGACGCGGGTGGAGGAGGCGAGCGCCACCCGCTGCTCGGGCTCGACGCCCAGGTCGATGAGCCCGGCGGCGATCGCGTACACCCGCTCGGCCGCCTGGCCCCAGCTGAGCGACTTCCACTCGTCGGGGCCCTGGCCGGAGGCCGGGGGCACGGGGTGGCGGTAGGCCTCGGCGTCCGGTGTGGCCGCGACGCGTTCCAGGAAGAGGGCCGCGACGGACGGCGGACGGTTCTCGATCAGGGTCTGTGTGTCGCTCAAGACATCCTCCGGGGCCCGCGACGGCGCGGCTGACTCGGTGCGGCTGGGTTAACTCACGGTGGGGTTTCAGGCTGTTGTTTAACTCGCGAGTAACTATCGAGCAGGGATCAGGGTAAGGGGCGACCGCCCGCTGCGTAAGGGGCTTCGGCCTGTCACTTTCCCCTCAGAGTGCCACCGGGGAAGCGGAGGGGCCCGCCGCACTTTCGTACGACGAGCCCCCAGATGCCCGCTTTGCGGACGTCACCGGCTGTTACCTCCGGTTACTTCTTGCCCTTGGCCGATCCCCCGCTGTCATCGCTGGACAGGACGGCGATGAAGGCTTCCTGCGGAACCTCCACGGAACCCACCATCTTCATCCGCTTCTTGCCTTCCTTCTGCTTCTCCAGCAGCTTCCGCTTACGGGAGATGTCACCGCCGTAGCACTTGGCGAGGACGTCCTTGCGGATGGCGCGGATGGTCTCGCGGGCGATGACCCGGGAGCCGATGGCGGCCTGCACCGGCACCTCGAAGTTCTGCCGCGGGATCAGCTCCTTGAGCTTGGCGACGAGCCGCACGCCGTACGCGTACGCCTGGTCCTTGTGGGTGATCGCCGAGAAGGCGTCCACCTTGTCGCCGTGCAGCAGGATGTCGACCTTGACCAGGCTGGAGGACTGCTCGCCCGTGGGCTCGTAGTCCAGCGAGGCGTACCCGCGCGTCTTGGACTTCAGCTGGTCGAAGAAGTCGAAGACGATCTCCGCGAGCGGCAGCGTGTAGCGGATCTCGACGCGGTCCTCGGAGAGGTAGTCCATGCCGAGCAGCGTGCCGCGCCGGGTCTGGCACAGCTCCATGATCGCGCCGATGAACTCGGTGGGCGCGAGGATCGTCGCCCGCACGACCGGCTCGTACACCTCCGCGATCTTCCCCTCGGGGAACTCGCTCGGGTTGGTGACGGTGACCTCGCTGCCGTCCTCCAGGATCACGCGGTAGACCACGTTGGGGGCGGTGGCGATCAGGTCCAGGCCGAACTCGCGCTCCAGCCGCTCCCGGATCACGTCCAGGTGCAGCAGGCCGAGGAAGCCGACGCGGAAGCCGAAGCCGAGGGCGGCGGAGGTCTCCGGCTCGTAGACCAGCGCGGCGTCGTTGAGCTGCAGCTTGTCCAGGGCCTCGCGCAGCTCCGGGTAGTCGGAGCCGTCCAGCGGGTACAGGCCCGAGAAGACCATCGGCTTCGGGTCCTTGTACCCGCCGAGCGCCTCGGTGGCGCCCTTGTGCTGGCTGGTGACCGTGTCACCGACCTTCGACTGCCGGACGTCCTTCACGCCGGTGATGAGGTACCCCACCTCACCGACACCGAGGCCGTCCGCCGGCAGCATCTCGGGCGAGTTGACGCCGATCTCCAGCAGCTCGTGGGTCGCGCCGGTCGACATCATCTTGATGCGCTCGCGCTTGTTGAGCTGGCCGTCGATGACCCGGACGTACGTCACGACACCGCGGTAGGAGTCGTAGACCGAGTCGAAGATCATCGCGCGGGCGGGCGCGTCGGCGACCCCGACCGGCGCCGGGATCTCCTTGACGACCTTGTTCAGCAGCGCGTCCACGCCGAGACCGGTCTTCGCGGAGACCTTGAGCACGTCCTCCGGGTCACAGCCGACCAGGTTCGCCAGCTCCTCGGCGAACTTCTCCGGCTGGGCGGCCGGCAGGTCGATCTTGTTCAGCACCGGGATGATCGTGAGGTCGTTCTCCATCGCCAGGTAGAGGTTGGCGAGGGTCTGCGCCTCGATGCCCTGGGCGGCGTCGACGAGGAGGATGGTCCCCTCGCAGGCGGCGAGCGACCGCGAGACCTCGTAGGTGAAGTCGACGTGCCCCGGGGTGTCGATCATGTTGAGGATGTGGGTCGTGCCCTGGTCGGGGCCCTCGGTCGGGGCCCAGGGCAGACGCACCGCCTGGGACTTGATCGTGATGCCGCGCTCGCGCTCGATGTCCATCCGGTCGAGGTACTGAGCACGCATCTGCCGCTGCTCGACCACACCGGTCAGCTGGAGCATCCGGTCGGCGAGCGTGGACTTGCCGTGGTCGATGTGCGCGATGATGCAGAAATTGCGGATCAGAGCCGGGTCGGTACGGCTCGGCTCGGGCACATGGTTAGGGGTCGCGGGCACGCAGGGTCCTGTCTCTTGAGGCGCCTTATGCCTCGGGTCGGATCGTTACGTAGTCTCCATGGTCCCACGGGCCGGGACCCAGGGCCGTTTTGGGCCGTCCGGAGGGCCACTGGTACAGTAGATGGCTGTGCCTCATGCCCTCTCAGCGCGAGGCACGTCAGGAAATTTTGGATCACCGGTACGGGACCCGAGCGGCCCCGCACCAGAACCTGAAAAGGCTCCTTCGTGGCGAACATCAAGTCCCAGATCAAGCGGATCAAGACCAACGAGAAGGCTCGGCTGCGCAACAAGGCCGTCAAGTCCTCCCTGAAGACCGCGATCCGCAAGGCTCGCGAGGCCGCTGCCGCGGGTGACGTCGAGAAGGCCACCGAGCTGCAGCGCGCTGCCGCGCGTGCGCTCGACAAGGCCGTCTCGAAGGGCGTCATCCACAAGAACCAGGCCGCCAACAAGAAGTCGGCGCTTGCTTCCAAGGTCGCGTCCCTCAAGGGCTGAACCTTTCTGATCTGACCGCCGGAAGGACCCAGAGCGGGCCCTCTCTCATCCGCTCCCGTCCGGCACCCACGAGCCTGTTCGCGGCCTGCGTTCGCCACGCGGGAACGGGCTCACCAGCTTCATCCGAAGGCCCCGACGTACCGCTCTTCCCCAGAGCGTGCGGCGGGGCCTTCGGCATGCCCCCCGGATCCGCCGGGTCCGCCACGGGACCGGGACCGGGGCCGGCGTCCCGCTCGGACGTCACGACCAGAAGTCGTTCGCGGTGTCGAGGTCCTCGACGCACTCGTCGATGTCCGTGATCTTGTCCCCGACGAACCGGAAGACGAGTGCTCCCTTCTCGCTGAGATGTCTGCCGTCGCGGTCGGCCTGGAGGACGTGCACGGCGACCGCGTGCCCGCGGCCGTCGACCAGGACGTCGCGCAGCTCGACCCGGAGCGTCCCGCCGGTCTCCTCGAAGAGCCGCCCGTACATGTCGATGACGGCGTCCTGCCCCTTGTAGTCCCCCGACAGCGGATGACTCCCGGGCAGGTGATGCGTGCAGTCCCCGGTCATCAGCTCACGCAGGGCATCCATGTCACCCTCCGTGAAGGCCGCGTAGCCCCTGCGGACGAGCGCCGCGTGCGGGTGTTCTCCCATGGCCGTCACCCCTTCCCACGCCTGGCTGGCTGCGGGCCATCTGTGCTGCTCCCTACGATTCTCCTCGCCGTGTCCGCCCGGACCACTGGATCATCCGGGGCGTGCTCTTCCTCTTGCTGGCTGCCGTCCGCCGGTGCGTAGTGGCGGCCGACGGCCTTCGGTGCGTATGGGGCGGCCGACGGCCTTCGGTCCGTATGGGGCGGCCGACGGCCTTCGGTCCGTATGGGGCGGGCGACGGCCTCCGGTGCGTATGGGGCGCCCCGGCTTCGGTGCGCATGCGACCCACGCCGGCCTCGGGGGCTCATGCGGCGCGCGCCGGCCTCGGGTGTTCATACCGCGCACGCCGGCTCCGGGTGCTCATGCGCCCCACGCCAGCCTCCGGTGTTCATGCGGCGCACGCCGGCCTCGGGTGCTCATGCGACCCACCGGCCCTGGGGGCTCATGCGGCGCACGCCGGCCTCCGGTGCTCATGCCGCGCACGGGCCGGGCGAGGCGGCCGGTGCCGGCCTTGCCGGGCAGGCGCGCCCGTGCGCCTACCCGCGCCCTCTCGACCGCGCCGCCCGGGCGATCACCACGACCGCCTTCTCCAACGCGTACTCGGGGTCGTCCCCGCCCCCCTTCACGCCCGCGTCGGCCTCGGCGACCGCTCGCATCGCCACCGCGACCCCGTCGGGCGTCCATCCCCGCATCTGCTGCCGCACCCGGTCGATCTTCCACGGGGGCATACCAAGCTCCCGCGCCAGATCGGCCGGCCGGCCGCCCCGGGCCGAGGACAGCTTCCCGATCGCCCGCACACCCTGCGCCAGCGCGCTGGTGATCATCACCGGCGCCACGCCCGTCGCCAGCGACCATCTGAGCGCCTCCAGCGCCTCGGCCGTGCGGCCCTCCACGGCCCGGTCGGCGACCGTGAAGCTGGACGCCTCGGCCCGCCCCGTGTAGTACCGCCCGACGATCGCCTCGTCGATCGTCCCTTCCACGTCGGCGACCAACTGCGAGACCGCCGAGGCCAGCTCCCGCAGATCGCTCCCGATGGCGTCGCAGAGCGCCTGGCACGCCTCGGGCGTGGCCGACCGCCCGGACGAGCGGAACTCCCCCCGGACGAAGGCCAGCCGGTCCGCCGGCTTGGTCATCTTCGGGCAGGCCACCTCCCGCGCCCCCGCCTTGCGCGCGGCGTCCAGCAACCCCTTGCCCTTGGCACCGCCGGCGTGCAGCAGCACGAGCGTGATCTCCTCGGCGGGCGAACCGAGGTAGGCCTTCACGTCCTTGACCGTGTCGGCGGACAGGTCCTGCGCGTTGCGTACGACCACGACCTTGCGCTCGGCGAAGAGCGACGGGCTGGTCAGCTCGGCGAGTGTGCCGGGCTGCAGCTGGTCCGGGGTCAGGTCACGTACGTCCGTGTCGGCGTCGGCGGCCTTGGCNNGCAGGAGGTCCTCCTGGCCCACGGCGAGGGTCACCGGGGCGAGAGGGTCGTCATTCGCAGTCTTCCTGGCCATCGCTTAAAGCATCCCACGCGGCACTGACAACGAAGCGGCCCCGGCACCCTGACCGGTCCCGGAGCGGACCCCGAGCCGGACTCGGGGTCAGGGCAGGGGGTGGGGC
>NZ_MUMF01000403.1 GCF_002155905.1 Streptomyces tricolor
GAGCGGCCGGGCGAGGGGGTCGGCGAGGACTTCGGCCTCGATCCGCCTGAGCACCTTGTCCTCGGGGCGCTGGGCGAGCGCGGCCTGCAACTGCGGCATCACCAGCGGCGCCCATGCCGTGCACCAGTCGATGAGCTGGTCGCGTCCGTCCAGGAGCATCCACCGCATGGTGTTGGCCGGGGCCTTGCCGCCGTCGAACAGGGCGTGGAAGCGGTCGTTGCAGGTGACGAGGTTCCAGGAGGCGTCGGTGACGTACGCGGGATGCGTGATGCCGGCGACGGCGTCGGCCCAGGCCGCGGGGACGGCATGGCCGGAGGTGTCGTAGAGGGGACCGGGCGGATCCTCGCCCCGGGCGTACCGGCAGAGGCTGATCCATTCCTGCTCGTTCATGCCGTAGAGGCGCGCGACGTCACGGAGGAGGTCGACCGGAGGGTTGGGATAGTTCCCGGATTCGAGGCGCTGGTACGTACGGTCGGAGTAGCCGAGGAGTTCGTCGACCTGACCCTGGGACAGGCCCGGGGCGCGGCGCCCTCGGCCGGTGGGCCGGGTCAGCCCGTGGGTTTCGGGGGATATGAGTGCGCGGCGGTCTTTGAGAAGCTTTTTCAGTGCTTGGCGGTTCACTGGCGGCTGGTCCCCCGAGGCTGGTGTTGACTGCGGGTCAGTGTAATTAGTGTCATGCGGTTTTGCTGTAAAAGATTGACCCTAGATATCGACTGATTGTGTGCTGCATGCTCAGTGTCGCGGGGTTCGCCGATCGGCAGTGCGGTGATCAGTGACCTCGTGCACCCCTCGCAGGTGCTGTTCGGCCATGCGTGAATCGCCGGCCGGTATCTGTGAGCGGGAGACCGGGGTGAGTCGGGTTTGCGACCGGTTTCCGGTGCCGTTTCCCGTACGCGGGAATCACAGCCGCGGCACCTGACACCGCGAGCACCTCAGGCCGGCCTCCCCGGCAGCCAGGCCACGGCCGGTGCCCACTCGCCCCACCCCAGGGGCCTCGGCACCGGCCGTCCCGTTCCACCGTCCACCGTGGCGACCGGCCGGACCCCCGCCACGGCCACACCTCTCCCAACCCCTGCCCCGCACGGGCATGGTGTGCCACGGCTTGGTCAACCGCGCGGCGTCGAGCACGTCGTGACGCTGATGCCGTGATCCAGCAGCCGGAGAACCGCTCCTTCGCCCTCCCCCACCCTCAGCCGCCCGTATCCGCGCCGCCATGGACCGAGGCCGTCAGCGGCAACCGCATCCTTTGCCACAGCCGCAGGCTCCCGTCGTACGCGCGGCCGGCGTGTGCGTGGGCGGCATGTGCGTGGCCGGTGCACAGCAGCCCCGGTCGAGAGGGCCGCGAGGCGATGCCCGGCAGAGAGTGGCTCGCGGGCTTCCCGATGTCGCGGTCACTCAGCAGCACTCCAATTCAGGGGTGGGTGTCCTCCGGCCGCGGACCGTCCAGCGGGAGGCGCCGCCGATGCATGCGTGCGTGCATCGCCGCCAGGGTGAGGAACAACCCGAGTACGGCACCGGGAACGGTGACGGCCGAGAACCAGGCCGCGGCGCCGCCAGGCCCCGCGGCCACCCTGACCACCGCCACGACCGCGGCGGCCACCAGCCCGGTCCCCACGAGGACGGCTACGACGTACCGGGACCGGTCGCTCTCGGGCAGGGGCCGGCCCTGGCCCAGCTCCCCCCAGTGGCGGGAGGCTTCCCGCGCCTCGGTCCGCCGGAGCACCGCGGCGCGGATCCGCAGGCCCGCTGCGAGGAGCAGGCCCGTGACGGCCGCGGCGGCCGGTATCCACCACACTTCGGTCAGGAGCAGCAGTACGGCGGCCATCGCCGGCGTGCTCCACCCGGTGAGGCAGGCCGCCGCCGCCCGGCGGTGCGACACGGGCCGGTCCTTCCCCGCGCGCAGGACCGCGAGCGCCGGCACGTACCAGACGCAGCCGGACACGGTCATCGTCGCGGTGCCGAGGGCGAGCAGGGCGTACGGCACGGTCTACCTCCTCGCCTCGTCGAGTGCGGCGATCTCCGGGTGGTGCAGGTCGAACGCCGGGGACTCGGAGCGGATCCGGGGCAGCGAACGGAAGTTGTGGCGCGGGGGCGGGCAGGACGTGGCCCACTCCAGGGAGCGGCCGTAGCCCCAGGGGTCGTCCACGCCGACCGGGGTGCCGTACTTGGCCGTCTTCCACACGTTGTAGAGGAACGGCAGGATCGACAGGCCGAGCAGGAACGAACCGATCGTGGAGAGGGTGTTGAGGACCGTGAAGCCGTCCGTGGCGAGGTAATCGGCGTACCGGCGCGGCATGCCCTCGGCGCCCAGCCAGTGCTGGACGAGGAAGGTGAGGTGGAAGCCGGCCGTCAGCGTCCAGAAGGTGATCTTGCCGAGGCGTTCGTCCAGCATCGTGCCGGTCAGCTTCGGCCACCAGAAGTGGAAGCCGGCGAACATCGCGTACACGACCGTACCGAACACCGTGTAGTGGAAGTGGGCGACGACGAAGTACGAGTCGGACAGGTGGAAGTCCATCGGCGGCGAGGCGAGGATCACCCCGGTGAGGCCGCCGAAGACGAACGTGACGAGGAACCCGGTCGTCCACAGCATGGGCGTCTCGAAGCTCAGGGAGCCCTTCCACATCGTGCCGATCCAGTTGAAGAACTTCACGCCGGTCGGGACGGCGATCAGGAAGGTCATGAAGGCGAAGAACGGCAGCAGCACACCGCCGGTGACGTACATGTGATGGGCCCACACGGTCACGGACAGGCCGGCGATGGCGATGGTCGCGCCGATCAGTCCCATGTAGCCGAACATCGGCTTGCGGGAGAACACCGGGACGACCTCGGAGACGATGCCGAAGAACGGCAGGGCCAGGATGTACACCTCGGGATGGCCGAAGAACCAGAACAGGTGCTGCCACAGCAGCGCGCCGCCGCCCGCCGAGTCGAAGACGTGGCTGCCGAACTTGCGGTCGCACTCCAGCGCGAACAGGGCAGCCGCCAGCACCGGGAAGACGATCAGCACCAGGACCGAGGTCAGCAGCACGTTCCACGTGAAGATCGACATCCGGAACATCGTCATGCCCGGCGCCCGCATGCAGATGATCGTCGTGATGAAGTTGACCGCGCCCGCGATCGAGCCGAAGCCGGACAGCGCCACACCCATGATCCACAGGTCGGCGCCCAGGCCCGGCGAGTGGACGGCGTCGGACAGCGGCGCGTACAGGAACCACCCGAAGTCCGCGGCGCCGCCCGGGGTGAGGAAGCCGAACGCCGCGATCGACGAGCCGAACAGGAAGAGCCAGTAGGCGAGCATGTTCAGCCGGGGGAAGGCGACGTCCGGGGCGCCGATCTGCAACGGCATGATCCAGTTGGCGAAGCCGGTGAACAGCGGCATCGCGAACATCAGCAGCATGATCGAACCGTGCATGGTGAACGCCTGGTTGAACTGCTCGTTCGACATGACCTGGAGGCCGGGACGGGCGAGTTCGGCGCGCATCAGCAGCGCCATCACGCCGCCGACGAGGAAGAACACGAAGGCGGTGACCAGGTAGAGCGTCCCGATCCGCTTGTGGTCGGTGGTCGTCAGCCACTGCGCCCACGACGCTCTGCCCACCGCTCGCTCCGTGCCTGCGGCCGCGTTCCCGGCCACGGGGGCCGCGGCCTCCTGCCTCGCGGCTCCCACCTGCTGTATCTCCGCCTCGTCCACCGACGCCGTCCTTCCGCTGTGCTCACGTCGCTGACGGGCCGGGAAGTGCCGTCGACGGGAGACATGGAGGGGCTCTTCCCGGCCGTCGACACATGATCGTCGGCCGACCCCCCGGTCCCGATAGAGTCCAACGGCCCCATCGGCGGCGCCGGACGGGGTCGACCGGCCTCACTCCGCATGCCGGTGCTCGCGGCACCGCCGGCGTGGTCGCGCGCGAGCCGGGCGAGGCGGGTTGTTGACCCTCACACCGTGTCAGGCGCTGGACTCGGAGACGTCATGTTCACCATCGGAGACTTCGCCCGGCACGGCCGCGTCTCGGTCCGGATGCTGCGTCACTACGACGCGACCGGACTGCTGCGCCCGGCCCATGTCGACCCCGCCACGGGCTACCGGTACTACACGGCCGCCCAGCTGAGCCGCCTCAACCGCGTCATCGCCCTGAAGGACCTCGGTTTCACCCTCCAGCAGGTGCGGGACATCGTCGACGAGAGGATCAGCACCGAGGAACTGCGCGGCATGCTGCGGCTGCGGCAGGCCGAGCTGGAGGCCGGCATGGCCGCCGCGGCGGCACGGCTGGTCCAGGTCGAGGCGAGGCTCCGGTCGATCGAGAGCGAGGGGCACATGCCCACGAACGACGTCGTCGTCAAGAACGTCCCGGCGATCCGGGTGGCGGAACTCACCGCGACCGCCGCGAGCTTCGCGCCCGAGCACATCGGCCCGGTCATCGGACCGCTCTACGACGAGCTGTTCCGGCGCCTGGACGCGGCGGGCGTCACGCCCACGGGCCCCGGTGTCGCCTTCTACGAGGACGCGCCGGAGGGCGGCGGCAGGATCGTCGTCCACGCCGCCGTCCAGGTCGCGGCGCCCCTTCAGGACGGCGCCTTCCGGGTGCTCGACCTGCCACCCGTCGACCAGGCGGCGACGATCGTGCACCGCGGCTCGATGGACGCGGTCCTGCCCACGGCGCAGGCCCTGGCCCGCTGGATCGACGGCAACGGCTACCGGTCGGCCGGATACCCGCGGGAGATCAACCTGGAGTGCCCCGAGAACCGCGACGACTGGGTGACCGAACTCCAGGCACCGGTGGCCAAGCCCTGAGCCGCGGCGGTCCTGGCCGGTTCGGTGACCTCCCCGAGCCGGTCAGGTGCCGAGGGGCCCCGGTTCGCGCCGGCACGACCGCCGCAGGCGAGCCACCTCACCGCGCGTCGGCCGCCCCTCCGTCACAAGCCCTCACGGCGCGGGTTCGCGTCCGGGCTCCCGGGCCAGTCGCTCCTGGACGTCCAGGCGTGCGCACTCGCAGTGCGCGCCGTTCTGCCGGAGCACCCCGAGTGCGTGACTCCTCGTCACCGTCGGTCAGTCGGACCACGGACGCCCCTGCCGGACGAGGACCAGCGCCGCCTCCGCTCCCGGTCGGGCGCGGCCTGTACGCGCACGTCGCTCCACCGGCCGGTGAGCCACGGCCACTCCGGACAGCCAAGGTGAGGGAGCCGGAGGCGCCGCGCATTCGACCGAAATGCAACGAACAGGAATCGAATACGCTGTGGGCCGTGCTCTCTCGATACTCTCGTCCGCCTCTGTGACTGAGCGCCGCAGTCGGCCCTTGAGCACGCCGGCGGGCACCTGAGCGCGACAGCCGGCCCACAGGGGCCGGCTGGGGGAGAAACCGCCTGCGACGATCCGGGAAGGCTTCACTGGGTCCAAATCCGTCGCGTCCGGACCGTTGACGGGGTGTCATGCGCGCAGCAAGCATGTCTCGCGTCCGAGTTTTGGGAGCGCTCCCACGCACCTGGCGCACCCGCACGTCCCGAGGAGCCCAGACGTGAAACGACGCACAACCGCCGTGCTGACCCTCACCGCCCTGCTGGGCACGGCGCTGACCGCGCTGCCCGTGCAACAGGCCGGTGCCGAGGAGGTCGAGCAGGTCAGGAACGGCACCTTCGACACCACCACCGACCCCTGGTGGACCAGCAACGTCACCGCGGGCCTGAGCGACGGCCGGCTGTGCGCGGACGTGCCCGGCGGCACCACCAACCGCTGGGACTCCGCGATCGGGCAGAACGACATCACGCTGGTGAAGGGGGAGACGTACCGGTTCTCCTTCCACGCCTCCGGCATCCCCGAGGGGCACGTCGTGCGGGCGGTCGTGGGCTTGGCCGTGTCGCCGTACGACACCTGGCAGGAGGCGAGCCCGGTGCTCACCGAGGCCGACGGTTCGTACTCCTACACCTTCACCGCGCCTGTCGACACCACCCAGGGGCAGGTCGCCTTCCAGGTCGGCGGCAGCACCGACGCCTGGCGGTTCTGCGTGGACGACGTCTCCCTGCTCGGCGGGGTGCCCCCGGAAGTCTACGAGCCGGACACCGGACCCCGGGTGCGCGTCAACCAGGTCGCCTACCTGCCCGCCGGGCCGAAGAACGCCACCCTCGTCACCGACGCCACCGCCCGGCTGCCCTGGCAGCTGAGGAACGCCCAGGGCACGACGGTCGCCCGGGGCCTCACCGTGCCGCGCGGCGTGGACGCCTCCTCCGGGCAGAACGTCCACTCGATCGACTTCGGCTCCTACCGCGGGCGCGGCACCGGCTACACCCTCGTCGCCGACGGCGAGACCAGCCACCCGTTCGACATCGACGCGGCGGCCTACCGCCGCCTGCGGCTGGACTCCGTGAAGTACTACTACACGCAGCGCAGCGGCATCGCGATCCGCGACGACCTGCGGCCCGGCTACGGCCGCGCGGCCGGCCACCTGAACGTCGCCCCCAACCAAGGCGACGCGAACGTCCCCTGCCAGCCGGGCGTGTGCGACTACACCCTCGACGTCACCGGCGGCTGGTACGACGCCGGCGACCACGGCAAGTACGTCGTGAACGGCGGCATCGCCACCTGGGAACTGCTGAGCACCTACGAGCGGTCGCTGACGGCCCGCACCGGCCACCCGGCCGCCCTCGGCGACGGCACCCTCGCGCTGCCCGAGAGTGGCAACAAGGTGCCGGACGTCCTCGACGAGGCCCGCTGGGAGCTGGAGTTCCTGCTGAAGATGCAGGTGCCCGCCGGGCAGCCGCTGGCCGGGATGGCCCACCACAAGCTCCACGACGAGCAGTGGACCGGTCTGCCCCTGCTGCCCGACCAGGACCCGCAGAAGCGGGAGCTGCACCCGCCGACCACCGCGGCGACCCTCAACCTGGCCGCGACGGCCGCCCAGGCCGCCCGGCTGTACCGGCCCTTCGACAAGGCGTTCGCCGCGCGGGCGCTGACGGCCGCCCGCACGGCCTGGCAGGCCGCTCTCGCCCACCCCGACCTCCTCGCCGACCCCAATGACGGCACCGGAGGCGGCGCCTACAACGACGACGACGTCACCGACGAGTTCTACTGGGCCGCGGCCGAGCTCTACCTGACCACGGGTGAGCGGCAGTTCGCCGACCATGTGCTCGACTCCCCGGTGCACACCGCGGACATCTTCGGCCCGACCGGCTTCGACTGGGGCCACACGGCCGCCGCCGGCCGGCTCGACCTCGCCCTCGTGCCCAGCCGGCTGCCCGGCCGCGACCAGGTGCGCCGCTCGGTGATCAAGGCCGCCGACACCTACCTCGCCACGCTGACCGCCCACCCCTACGGCATGCCGTACGCCCCCGCCGGTAACCGCTACGACTGGGGCTCCAGCCATCAGGTCCTCAACAACGGCGTGGTCCTCGCCAGCGCCTACGACCTCACCGGCGCCGCCAAGTACCGCGACGGGGCGCTGCAGGGCATGGACTACGTCCTCGGGCGCAATGCCCTGAACATGTCCTACGTCACCGGCTACGGCGAGGTCAGCTCCCACAACCAGCACAGCCGCTGGTACGCCCACCAGCTCGACCCCACCCTGCCGAACCCGCCGTCCGGCACCCTCGCCGGCGGTCCCAACTCGAGCATCCAGGACCCGTACGCCCAGTCCAAGCTCACGGGCTGCGTCGGCCAGTTCTGCTACATCGACGACATCCAGTCCTGGTCGACCAACGAGACCGCGATCAACTGGAACGCGGCCCTCGCCCGCATGGCCTCCTTCGCGGCCGATCAGGGGTGACCGCCCGGCACGCCTGAGGCACCGCTCGGGTACCGCACTGCCCTGGGGACACTTACGGGCCAGTACCCGAGCGGTACCGCCAGCCCTCGATATGGAGTTCAGCCATCGCGAGCCGGAGGGCCTGCGGCAGATCGCCAAGGAGCGCGGTACGCCGATGAAGGCGCTCATGCGCGAGGCGGCCGCCGCCGGCACAGCGCGCCACCGGGCGCTGCGGGAGGGAGCGGAGGCGCAGGCGACGGAGCGGAACGAGATGATGGCACACCTGTGGGCGGGGGCGGCTGCCTAGGGGAAGCGCGGGCGCCGGGTCCTGCCGTGGGCGTTCGAGGAGGGCACGGGGGCGTTCCTGTACTGGCTGGTGCGGCCCGGCCGGCGGCCCGACGAGTGACCGTGCTCTACAACGAGGGGCGCGGCCCCCGGCGGGAGCACCATGACATGGGGTGCCTCGCCTTCCTGCTGGCAGTGCTCACAAGAACGGCGCAGACGGCGTACTTCGGCCACCTCTACGACGTGCTGAAGCCGACGGAACACCACTTCGAGACGGCCGACCGGACACTCGGAGCGTCCCGGCGCTGACGCTCTCGACGACCTGTCCCGCCCGAAGCGGCGACGGAGCCCGCCGCTACGCTCCCGCACCATGAACAGTGCTCACGGATTCAACTGCACACGCTGCGGCGCCCGCCACCCCGAGCCGCCGATGAACTACACGGCCGCGGCCCCGGCCGTGTGGGATCCGTCCTTCGCCGGCGCCGACGACTGCCTGCTCACGTCGGACCAGTGCGTGGTCCGCGGGCAGCACCACTTCGTCAAGGGCTTGATCGAGATACCGGTCATCGGCGGCGACGACGTGTTCTCCTGGGGCGTCTGGGTCTCGCTCAGCCGCGAGAACTTCGCCCGGGCGGCGGACCGGTGGGACACGCCCGGCCGCGAGAACGAGGAGCCGTACTTCGGCTGGCTCACCACCGACCTGCCGGTCTACTCCCCCACGACCCTCAACCTCAAGACCCGCGTCCACACCCGCCCGGTCGGTGAACGCCCCTACGTCGAGCTGGAGCCCACCGACCATCCCCTCGCCGTCGAACAGCGCACGGGGATCACTCAGGACCGCGTGCGCGAGATCGCGGTGGCCGTCCTCCACTCCGGCAGCGGCGAGGAGCGGTGACGGCCGGCACCTCCACGTCGCCCCTCCCGCTCGCGCCCGCCGGCCTGAGCCGCGGGGCAGGTTCGTCGAGGCGGACGGCGTCCGTGTCCCCCGGCAGGACATCCGACGCCACCGCGTCGCATGGCTCGCCCACGGCGTCCCCGCGGCGGAGATCGACCGGGCCACGGCCTTCCAGGACCGCTGGGGCGGCCTCGCCCGCCGCCGGCCCCCTTCTACGAGGGCAGCCCGCGCATCCCAGGACGCCGGCTGTCCCGAGGGCTCGACGGCAGCGGGCTGGTCGTTCCCGGCCGGGCACTGCCGGTGTCCATGGCCTACGGGTTCATGGATCCGTCAGGAGCCGGGGCCGAGTTCCCGCGCACGTGCACGCTTCCGCCCGCACCGCGGTGAGGGTGCGGTGAGGTCGGGCTGAGGCGCCTCGGTCGAGATGCCGCCGGTCGGAGCAGTGCGCGGACGCCGTGCGTCGGTGAGGGAGTTCCGGGTCCGGAAGTGGAAGGCGACAAGGCCGACGAACGCCGCAGCGGTGAACCAGCCCGCCTGGACGGCGAGGTACTTCGGCAGCGGCGTGCTGGCGAACCCGGCGCCGGTGGCGGCTTGCATCGCTCCGTAGGAGGGGAGGTACCGCACGGCGATGCTGTCGGAGCCAGAGCTGTAGAGGGGGTTCTGCAGAGCGAGGTCGATGACGCTGGTCATCACGATGGCGAACATGCCCTCGACTTCACGGCGCAGCAACGAGCCGAAGGCCACCCCCAGGGCGCCGTAGGTGATGCCGGCGCCGAAGAGGGCGGCGGCGAGCAACAGGGGCTGCTGGGGGGACCAGAGGGTGCAGGTCAGAGCGGTCGCGTAGGCGGCCACGACAGCGGAGGCCAGCACCAGGGAGCTGAGTTTGGCGAGGACGAGGTGGGTGCGGGGGTAGCCGGCCAGAGCCAGCCGGCGGTCGAAGGGGCCGTCGCTGAACGAGGCCGCGAACATCATGAAGCCGATGATCAGGGTCACGGCGTTGAGGGCGCCGGTGATCTCGGTGAGCTGATTGCCGTGCGGGGTGAGCAGCCGGCCGGTCGCACGCAGTCGGAACCGGGTGGGGGTGGTCGGGATGGACCAGAAGGCCAGTGCGGTCCATACGGGGATGAACAGAGCGATGAGGACCATCGCGAAGCGGTTGCGCAGGTGCTCGATCAGCGCGTAGCGGGCCGCGGTCAGGAACAGGGTGCGGTGGCGGCGTACGGCCGTGGGGTGGGTCATGCGGCGGGTTCCGTGGACTGTTCGTAGAGGGTGCCGTCGTCCAGCCGCCACAACACGTCGAGGCGTTCGGCGTCGTAGGCGAGGTGGGAGACCACGAGGACCGAACGGCCGTTCTCGCGGAGCCGGGCGGCGAGATCCCAGAACCGCTGGTAGGTCTCCCAGTCGAAGCCCTGGTACGGCTCGTCGAGCAGCAGCACACGCGGATCGTGCATCAGAGCCAGGGTGAGGTTCAGTTTCTGCCGGGTTCCACCGCTCAGGACTCCGGCCCGTTCGTCGGCGTACTCACTGAACCGGAGCACTTCCATGACCTCTTCGGCTCGCCTCAGGTCGCTCAGGCCGTAGGCGACTTTGAAGTACTCCAGATGCTGACGGACGGTGAGTGCGTCGTGGAGAGTGGCGGCCTGCGGGCAGTATCCGAATCCTCCGTCGTGGTGGACCGTGCCGCGGTCGGGGGACAGTTCGCCCGAGAGGATCTTCAGCAGGGTCGTCTTGCCCGCTCCGTTCTCCCCGACGATCCCCGCCAGGGTCCCCGGGGGCAGTCGCAGGGTGACGCCGCGCAGGACGGCATGGCGACCATAGGCGTGGTGCAGGTTCCTGACGTCCATCGCGCCCTTCCCGTGCCGAAGCTGCCAGAGCCACAACTGCTGCGAGTAGCCGCAGGTCACTGCCCGTCAGTGAGGTGCGGCGCATGTCATTCGTTAGAAGGGTTTGCGCACGCCGCTGCGACGGTGCGGGGCCCGGGGCTCGTAGGTTGGCCGCGTGATCGACTTCTCCCCGGCCGTGTGCTCCCCGGCCCTCCCGTTCTCCCGCAGGCACACACGGCCGGCGCACTCCTGCCCGCCCGTCCGCATCGTCCGGTCCTGAGCATCGGTGCCCGGACGCCTCGGACGCGGAATGCGTTCGGTGACGGGTCATCCGTATGCGGACGGAGTCGAGTGGCGGGGAGGACCTTGAGGTGCTGGTACGGCGGTGGCTGGACGAGGCGGGGATTCACGACCCGGTGCTGCGGCAGTGCTACACCGCGTGCGTCCGGCGGCTCCACACCTGCGATGAGGGGCGTGCCGGCTGGTGGGGGCTGCGCGCGGCACCCGCGGCGCTCCGGCCGTACACCGCGGCGCTGATCGCTCATGGGTGGACGGCTGACGCGCACAGCGACACCGGGCCTGTCGAGGAACGGCTGCGTCGCCTGGACGAGTACCACCGGGCCAGCCTCGCGGCGCTCAAGTCAGGCAGCACCGACCCGGTCCTGCACGCCCTGGCACACACCTTCCGCACCTTCGACCTGCCCAGCTCACTCCTGCAACGCGGCTTCGACGCCATGCGCAGCGAGATCGGCCGGCCCCAGCCCGCCACCTATGAGGACTGGCGGCGCTGGGCGAACGGCATCTGCGGTACCCCGACCGTCGTGCTGATGCTGGTCCTGCATTCCGGCACCGTCGGCTCATGGGAGCCCCTGGTGCGTGAGCTGGGCGAACTGTTCCAGATGACCGACGTGCTCTGCGACCTGGCCGACGACCTGACCGAGGGGCGGCTGTGGCTGCCGGCGGAGGATTTCGACCGGTTCGGCGTCCGCGTCCCGGACTTCCTGGCCAGGCGCTGGACTCCGGCCACCGCCGCACTCATCGCGTTCGAGGCCGATCGCGTCCAGCACCGGCTCCCCGAGCTGGTCCGTGCCCTGGAGCCCAGTCCGGCCGGCTCGTGGGCCCGCGCCATGAGCCGCCACTGCACACTCCTCGTCGACCTCGTGCGCGCCGCGGACGCCGACCTGCTGCACCATTCCGTGCGCCCGCCCGTCTCCGCACTGGTCGAGGTGTGGCAGAGCGAGTGGCGTGCTGCCGTCCCCCTGCCCGACACGAAAGGCCCTGCATGCCCGCTACCGCCACCCAGGCACCCCGCACGTTGATCCCGCTCGTCGAAGCCGAACTGGCCCGCCTCGTGGGCAGCGGCGAAGATCTGCTGGAAATGGCATGTCTGGATGCTCTGTTCCCCACGGGCAAGCTCCTGCGGCCCACGTTGTGCATCGAATCGGCGCGCGCGGTCGGCGGCCGAGCCGAGCCGGTGCTCTCCTTCGCGGCGGCCATCGAATGCCTGCACGTGGCCAGCCTCGTCCACGACGACATCGTCGACCAGGACCCGATGCGCCGCGGGCGGGCCTCCACCGCTGAGCGATTCGGCCTCGCCGAAGCACTCCTGGCGGGAGACGGGCTGTTCACCGCCGGGTGGGTGGCCATGCTCCGCACCGGCCCGGCCGGTCCGGTCCTGGAAGCGTCCCGGGCAGTCGCCGAGGCGATGCACGCCATGTGCCGCGCCAGCATGCTGGAGACGACGATCCGCGAGGACCTGTCCTGCGGTCGGTCGGCCGTGCTGGAGGTGATCCGCGGCAAGACCGCCGCACTGACCGGTGCCGCCTGCCAGGCCGGCGCGATCCTCGCCGCGGCGACACCGGAACAAGCCGAAGCCCTGCGCCAGTACGGCGAGCTGCTCGGCACCGCGTTCCAGATCCGGGACGACCTGCTGCCCTACACCGCCCAGGACCGGATCACCGGCAAGCGCGCCACCAGCGACGTCGCGAACCGGCAGCCGACCCTCCCCGTCCTGCTCGCCTACGAGTCCGCGGGCGAGCCCGACCGCCGCCTGCTCACCAGGGTCTTCCACGGCGACGCCGACCCCGCCACCGCCCATCGCGACCTGCTCGACGTGCTGACGCGGACCGGTGCCATCGCCGAGGCGACCCGGCAGGCGCACCGCTGCGTCGCCCGGGCACGCGAGGCCCTCGACGGCCTGCCGTCCACCGAACGCCTCGCCCGGCTCGCCGACTCCGCCGTCGACCGCCACCGATAGCCCTCGCCACCCGACCGCGGAGTCTCGCCCCGACCGAGCAGCGTGCGCCGATCGCCTCGCGCTCCTGACCCGACCCCGCCTCGGCCACCACCGACCAGCCTGTCGTCCGTCTCAAGGCCCCCTTGAGCACAGGAAAGGGAATCAGATGAGCTCCACCCAGGCCGAGGAGACCGCTGATGTCATCGTGGTCGGTGCCGGTCCAGCCGGCTCCACCACGGCCTTCTACCTGGCCCAAGCGGGGCTGGATGTGCTGCTGCTGGAGAAGGCGCGCTTCCCCCGGGACAAGATCTGCGGTGACGGGCTCACCCCGCGAGCCGTCAAAGAGCTGCTCACCATGGGTGTCGACGTGCGGGGATCCGGCTGGGTGCGCAGCCGTGGACTGCGCGCCTGCGGCGCGGGGCTGCGGGTCGAGATGGACTGGCCCGACATCACCGGCTATCCCGGCTTCGGGCTGGTGCGCACCCGGCAGGATTTCGACCATCTCCTGGCCGCGCGGGCACAGGCGGCCGGCGCCCGCCTGCACGAGGGCACCAACGTCACCGACATCCTGCTGGACGAGCGCACCGGTCACGCCCGAGGCGTCGTCGCCCGGCGCGACGGCGTGGAACACCGTTACGGGGCGCGCTTGGTGGTCGCCGCGGACGGCGCCTCCAGCCGGGTGGCCGTGCGGATGGGGCTGCAGCAGCGCAAGGACCGCACCATGGGCGTCGCGGTGCGCCGTTACTACGCCACCGACCGCACGAGCGACGACTACCTCGAATGCTGGCTCGACCTGCAGGATCCCGCCTCGTCCGGTCGCCGTTCCATGCTGTACGGGTACGGATGGCTCTTCCCGGTGGGCAACGGCATGTGGAACGTCGGGGTCGGCACGGTCTCCGTCCACCGGCGCCCCGACATCGACCACCGCGCGCTGCTGCGGGACTGGACCGCCCGGCTGCCCGAAGAGCGGCAGATCGACGAGGACCACGCCACCACCGCCGTCCGCGGCCACGCTCTTCCCGGCGGCATGAGCCGCACGCCGCAGTACACCCGCGGCGTGCTCCTGGCCGGTGACGCCGCGGGCCTGATCAACCCGCTCAGCGGCGAAGGCATCGACTACGCGATGGAATCCGGCCGCTTCAGCGCCGAAGTCATCGTCCAGGCCCTCGCCCGGTCCACCGCGAGCCAGTGCGAACGCGCCCTGAACGCCTACCCGCAGCTCCTCAAGGACGCCTTCGGCGGCTACTTCACCCTCGGCCGCCTCGTCGTCCAGGCCCTCGGCAACCCCCACCTCATGAAGTTCGTCACCGCCCACAGCCTGCGCCGCCCGGCGGTCGCCCGCATGATGTTCAAACTGTGGTGCAACCTGATCGACCCCCGCAGCAACGACGCCGCCGACCGGGTCATGAGCGCCGTGCTCAAGGCCACGCCCGCCCCCTGACCACCCCGTGCCCCGGACCGGTGCCGGGGCTGCGCTCACGCTTCCGGCAAGGGGCGGTCAGTCAGCCCGGCCGCCCGGGGTGAAGGCGACCGGAAGGCGGGCCGGGCCGCGCAGGCCGCCGGGGCGCCAGGGCAGCTCCGCCGGCGGCACGGCCAGGGCGAGGTCCGGGAGGCGGCGCAGGACCGTTCCGATGGCGATCCGGCCCTCCAGCCGGGCCAGTGGCGCACCCAGGCAGTAGTGGATGCCGTGCCCGAAGGCCAGGTGGCCGTTGTCGCGCCGGGTGATGTCCAGCCGGTCGGGTTCGGGGAAGCGGGCCGGATCGCGGTCGGCGATCGCGGACGCGATCACCACGGTCGCGCCGCGCGGGACGGCCACGCCCGCGATCTCGACGTCCTCGCGGGCGAACCGGGCGATACCCGGGCTGACCGGGCCGTCGTAGCGGAGGAACTCCTCGATCGCGTCGGGTAGCAGTTCCGGGCGGTCCCGCAGGAGGGCCAGCTGGTCCGGGTGGGCGAGGAGTGCGGCGATGCCGCCGCCGATCAGGTTGACCGTCGTGACGTATCCGGCCACCAGCAGCAGGAAGGTCATGGCGATCAGCTCGTCGTGGCTCAGCCGCTGTTCCTCGTCATGGGCGCTGATCAGCGCGCTGAGGAGATCGTCTTCCGGGTGGGCGCGCTTCGCTTCCATCAGCGCCGTCACGTACGCGCGCATCCGCCGCCATGCCTCGTCGACGACGGCCGGGTCGGGCAGCTCCTGCCCGCGCAGGAGCATGGCGTCGGTCCACCGCTGGAAGTCGTGCCGGTCCTCCACCGGCACGCCGAGCAGCTCGCAGATGACGGTGACCGGCAGCGGCAGCGCGAAGTCCGCCACGAGATCGGCCCGGCCGGCCGGCACCACCGCGTCGAGCAGCCGGTCGGTGATCTCCTGGATCCGGGGCTCCAGCTCGGCGACCCGGCGTGCGGTGAAGGCCTTGGACACCAGGCGGCGCAGCCGGGTGTGGTCGGGCGGGTCGGCGCGCAGCATGGTGCTCAGCATCGACTCCCGCTCGAACTCGGGCAGCTGCGCGATGAGGCGCGGGTCCGAGGCGTCACGGACGTCGCTGCTCAGCCGCGGGTCGGACAGGGCGGCGAGCGCGTCCTCGTACCGTGTGACCAGCCAGGCGTCCAGGCCGCCGGCGATGACCACGCGCCGCACCGGGCTGTCCTCGCGCAGCCGTCGGTAGAGCGGGAAGGGATCCGCCACGAAGGCTGGGTCGGCGTAAGGGAGAAGGACTGGCTGCTGGCTCATCGTGCCTCCCGGCAGGCATCGACCACATGTGCCCCTTTTCCGGCACCTCAGGGGCATGTTCCCAGATTGTTCGGGTGTGGCGCGCCGAGCGGCCGGCCACGCCGCGATCCGGCCGGGACCGCGCGGGTCCCGGCCGGCTGTTCCGCGCCCCGGCTCAGCAGGCGTCGACGTACCAGACGGGCCCCCAGTCACCCGACGGGTCCGAGGAGGGAGCGCCCGGGGTGGTGTAGATGACCCTCTTGTTCTTGTCGAGCATGCGGGCCTGCGTCCCGGCCGACTGGTTGTTGTACCAGGACCCGCCGCTGTTCAGGCCGTCGGGGATCTCCTGGACGTAACAGTCCTTGAACTTGAAGGCCAGCTCCTTGAAGTTCGCCTTCTTGTAGCCGCAGAAGTAGTACTTCGGGCAGTCGGACGGAGCCGCCGTGACCCGGGGCTGAGCAGTGGCGGCGGGGGCGAGCATGCCGGCCAGGCCGAGCATCGCGGCGGCGGTGGCCAGGCCGACCTTGTGTGACGTCCGCATGAGGGATCCTCCCGTTTCGTGGCAGCACCGCCCGGTCAGCGGCGGTGCGTTCCGAGCCTGCCCGCTCCCCGCCCGCGGTGTCGTGAGCACAGGGCGCACAGTGTTTGGCACGCAGCGCACACGCCGATTGACGCGGAAGCGTCTTCCGTCGGCAGCACAGGGGGCCGACAGTGCTGGATGACCATGAGCAACACCAGTGACACCACGGGGAAGAGCGTCATGATGACCGTCCTGGACACCACCTGCCTGCCGCCCGCCGAGAGGACGGCCGCCTGGGCCGAGACCACCGCGCTGGCCTTGGTGACGACCCGCTTCCGGTTTCCCGACCCGGCGCACTTCGGGGCCCGCATACGGGCCGTCACGCTGGGGCCGGTGCAACTGTCGGCGATGTCGTACGCGCAGCTGGTCTCCTACCGTTCGGCGCGGCTGATCCGCGCGTCGGATCCCGAGCTGTACCAGGTCGCCGTCATCACCTCGGGGCGGCAGGGCATAGAGCAGGCGCGGCACAACACGGTCCTGGAACCCGGTGAGATGGTCCTGTACGACAGCTCCCGGCCCTTCGAGGCGTCGGCCGGCGGTCCGGGCCGTTGCGGTTCCCTGGTGGTCCAGTTCCCGCGCAGCCTCCTGCCGCTGCCCGATCATGTGGTCGCTCCGCTGTGCGGGACGGCCCTGGGAGCGACCGAAGGCGTCGGGTACGTCTTCCGGCAGACGCTGCTCGGCCTGGCGCAGGCGGGATCCGATCTCAGCGGGCCGGACCGGCAGAGGCTCGGCACGATCGTCGTGGACCTCGCCGCCGCGGTCATCGCCCGCTACGCCGACCGTACGTCCGCGCTGCCCCCGGAGAGCCGCACGGCCGCGCTGTTCCAGCAGATCACCGCGTTCATCAGCCGGCACCTGGACGACCCCGGCCTGGCACCGGCCTCGGTCGCGGCGGCGCACAGCATCTCCGCGCGCTACCTGCACCGTGTCTTCCAGGCGCACGGAACCACGGTGAGCGGTTTCATCCGCCAGGAGCGGATCGCCCGCTGCCGACGGGATCTGGCGGACCCGCTGCTCCGCACGACACCCGTCGGCGCGATCGGTGCCCGCTGGGGCTTCCCGCGGGCCTCCGACTTCACCCGTGCCTTCCGGACCGCGACCGGGACGACCCCCACCGAGTACCGGAGTCTGTGGGCACAGGCAGGTCCGTCGGTGTGAACGGCGTGCGCGGGGCGGGGGCACGGCGGCCGTGCCCCTCGGACACGGTCAGTCCCGCTGGGCGGCGATCATCGCGCGGTACCAGTGGTAGCTGTCCTTCGGCGTCCGCCGCTGGGTGTCGTAGTCGACCCGGACGATCCCGAACCGTTTGCCGTAGCCGAAGGCCCATTCGAAGTTGTCCAGCAGGGACCAGACGTAGTAGCCGCGCACGTCCACGCCCGCGTCCAGTGCGGCCTTCAGCGCGGTGAGGTGGTCGCGCAGGTAGGCGACCCGGTCGCGGTCGTGCACCGCCCCGTCCGGGCTCACCTCGTCGTGCTCGGCGGAGCCGTTCTCCGTGATGTGGATCGGCGGCAGCGCGTCGCCGTACCGCTCCTTCAGTGCCACCAGCAGGTCGGTGAAGCTGTCCGGGACGACCGGCCAGTCCATCGCGGTGTGCCGCGCTCCCGCCAGCCGGACCTCCGCGTACCGGTTGTCCGTCGCCGTCCGCAGTGCGGGGTCGGGCTCCCGGTGCGGTGCGTCGGCGACCACGATCGGCCGGTAGTAGTTGATGCCGAGGAAGTCCAGCGGCTGACCGATCAGTGCCAGGTCCCCGTCGCGGCGGAAGTCCTGGCCGGTGATCAGTTCGCCCCAGGTCTCCTCCTCGGTGTGCGGGTAGCGGCCGGCGAGGAGGGGTTCGGTCCACACCAGGTTGTGCTGGGTGTCCGCGCGGACGACGGCGGCCCGGTCGGCGGCGGAGCCGGTGGCGGGCAGGTTGCGGTCGAGGTTGAGGGTGATGCCGGCCTCGCGCACCCCGGCCGCCCGGAGCGCCTCGACCGCCCGTCCGTGCCCGACCAGCAGGTGGTGGGCGGCGGCGAGCGCACCCCGGCCCTCACGGGCGCCGGGGGCGTGACGGCCGACGGAGTAGCCGAGGAAGGCGCTGCACCACGGCTCGTTCAGGGTGATCCAGCGCGGCACCCGGTCGGCGAGGTGTCCGGCGACGACGGCCGTGTACTCGGCGAACCGCTCGGCGGTCTCCCTGACCCGCCAGCCGCCGCGGTCCTCCAAGGCTTGCGGCAGGTCCCAGTGGTAGAGCGTGGCGGCCGGTTCGATGCCCGCCGCGAGCAGTTCGTCGACGAGCCGTGCGTAGAAGTCCAGGCCCTTGGGGTTCACCGGTCCCGAGCCGTCGGGCACGATCCGCGGCCAGGCGATCGAGAACCGGTAGGAGTCCACGCCCAGCTCCCGCAGCAGCGTCACGTCCTCGGGGTAGCGGTGGTAGTGGTCGCAGGCGATGTCACCGGTGTCGCCGTTCGCGACCAGGCCGGGGGTGTGGCTGTAGGTGTCCCAGATCGACGGGCCGCGGCCGTCCTCGCGGGCCGCGCCCTCGATCTGGTAGGAGGCGGTGGCGGCGCCGAAGACGAAGCCGGCGGGGAAGCGCGGGAAGGCCCTGGACTCGGTCATGTGCGGTGCTCCGGGGGTCACTTGACGGAACCGCCGGTGATGCCGGCGGCGATGTACTTCTGCGCGAGGACGAGCAGGATCGCGGCGGGGATCGCGGACAGCACGGACGCGGCCATCACCGAGCCCCAGTCGCCGACGTGCGCGCCGATGTACTGGTAGATGCCCAGCGTGATCGGCTTGACGTCGTCGGTGGTGTTGAGGGTGAGGGCGAACATGAAGTCGCTCCAGGCGAACAGGAACGCGAACAGGCCCGAGGTGATCAGGGAGTTGCGGCTCATCGGCAGCACGACCTGGAGGAAGGTGCGCAGCCGCCCCGCCCCGTCCATCTGCGCGGCCTCGATGACCTCGGCGGGGACGGACACCATGAACGACCGCATCAGCACGATCGAGAAGGGGATGCCCAGCGAGGCGTCGGCGAGCATCAGGCCCGCGTAGGAGTTGACCAGGCCCAGATCGACGTACGAGGTGTACAGCGCGTTGGCGATGACGATCCCCGGCACCATCTGCGTGATCAGCGTGCCGAACACGAGGGTGCGGGTGCCGCGCAGCCGGAACCGCGCCAGCCCGTACGCGGCCGGGGCCGCGATCACCAGGCA
This sequence comes from Streptomyces tricolor, assembly GCF_002155905.1. Lineage (GTDB taxonomy): Bacteria > Actinomycetota > Actinomycetes > Streptomycetales > Streptomycetaceae > Streptomyces > Streptomyces tricolor. The sequence continues at coordinate 19,448 of NZ_MUMF01000403.1, forward strand.
GATCACGACCGCGCCGAGGGAGACCACCAGCGACGTCAGCAGGTGTCCGCCCTGGTCGTCGAGTGCCTTGGCGAACCCGGACAGGTCCGGGCGGTGCGGCACGGGATCGACCTCTAGCAGCCCGGCCTCGGGCTGGAGCGCGGTGTTGAGCATCCAGTACAGCGGGAACAGCATCACGCCCAGGACGAGCACGGCGGCGGCCGTGGAGCCCCAACGGCGCCTGTCCGCGCGGGGGGTCGCGTTCTCAGCGGCCATTCCCGGTCACTTCCCCTCGGTGCGGTTGGCCCGCAGGTAGAACACCGCGAACACGGCGGAGATCAGGATGAGTACGTTGCCGACGACGGCGCCCGCCCCGAAGTCCAGCCGTACGAAGGAGTTCTGGTACGTGAGCGTGCCCAGGGTCTGGGTCGCGTCGGCGGGGCCGCCGTCGGTGAGGGCCAGGATCAGGTCGAGGATCTTGACCGTCGACATGAAGCCCAGGACGAGGACGACCGTGATGACGGGCCGGAGCACCGGCAGGGTGATGGAGCGGAACGTGCGCCAGGCGGAGGCGCCGTCCAGGGCGGCTGCCTCGTACAGCTCGCGGGGGACCTCTTGCAGGCCGCCGTACAGGATGACCATGTTGAACGGTATGCCGATCCAGATGTTGACCAGGATGACCGACAGCAGGGCCATGTGGGGATCGGTCAGCCAGGGAGTGTGACCGCCGAGGCCGAGCGTGTCGAGGAAGGAGTTCAGGACACCCGTGTCCTGGTCGAGGATGCGCCGCCAGACGATGCCGGAGACGACCATGGGCACCAGCCAGGGCAGCAGGATCAGCGAGCGCAGGACGCCGTTGAGCGGGAACTTCCGGGTGAAGAAGACGGCGAGGGCGAGGCCGATGCAGAACTGTCCGAGCAGCGAGCCCGCGGTGAAGACGAGCGTGTGCCACAGCGCCTTGCCGAACACGTCGTCCTGGAAGACCGTCGACCAGTTGTCGAAGCCGTTGAGGGGGGCCTCGCCGGTGAAGAACGTCTCCGGTGTGTAGTGCTGGAAGCTCATCACGACGTTGCGGACGAGCGGGTAGCCGAAGAACAGCAGCATGAAGAGGACCGCGGGGGCGACGAACCCCCACCGGGCCAGCCGGCGGCGCAGCCGGCCGGGAACCGGTGCGCCGGCCTCGGGGACCGCGCCGGATGCGGTGACGGTGGACGTGGTCATCTGCGCGTACCTCAGTTCCCGCTCGTGGCCCGCTGCTGGGCGCGCTGGAGGGCGGCCTGGCTGGACTGGCCGGTCAGGGCGGCCTGGAAGGCACTCTGGAGGGCGAGTGACACCTGCGGCCAGCCGGCGCCGAGCTTGGCTGTGCGGGACCGGGCCGCGGCCACCTGGTCGGCCAGCGCGTCCAGCTCCGGCACCCGCTCGCGCCAGACGGCGGCGGCCTTCTCGTTGGCCGGGACCATCCAGCTGTTGAGCGCGTAGGTCAGTTGCTCCCGCTCGCTGGACAGGCAGGCGACGATCTTCCCCGCCATCCGCTCGCGCCGCTCGTCACCGGTGTTCGGCACGGTCAGCACGGCACCGCCCAGCGGGCCCACGGACGGGTCGCCGGCCTTCGGCACCGGGATCCGCGCGATGCCCCAGTGCAGTGACTTCTTGGTGTTCAGGGTCTCGACCTGCCACGGGCCGTTGATCATCATTGCTGCGTTGCCCGCCATGAACTGGTCGTTGACGTCTGCCTGCGTCCAGCCCACCGTCGACTTCGACAGCGAGCCGTCCCGCAGCAGACTCTTCCAGTAGTCGAGCGCCTGGACCACTTCGGGCCCGTCGAGCCGGGTTTCGTCCCCGCCGTTGGACCACATGAACGGGGTGAACTGGAAGACGCCGTCCTCGGCGCCGCCCGCGCTGAGCGCCAGGCCGTACCGCTTGCCCCGCGTCAGCTTCTTCGCCGTCTCGCGCAGTTCGGCCCAGGTGGCGGGCACCTTCAGGCCGGCCTGGCGGAGGATGTCCTTGTTGTAGAAGAGCGCGAGTGTGTTGACCGACCGGGCGGCGCCGTAGTACGTCCCCCGGTACGAGCCGAAGTTGACGATGCCCCGCGGGACGTCCTCGGTGCCCAGTCCGAGCGTCCTGAGGTCGATCAGCCCGCCGGCCTCGGCGAACGTCGGCATCTCCGAGGCATCGAACTGCACGATGTCGGGCAGCGACTTCGAGGACGCCATGCGCAGGGCCTTCGTCATCACCTGCGCCGCCGGCACGCTCTGCTGCTCGACGGTGACGCCCAGCCGCTCGCCGCAGCGGGCCATCGCCTGTGCGTCCCAGCGGTGGTACGTCTCGTCGGTCGATGAGTTCAGCACCGTGTAGACGGAGCTGTCGCGCTGCCGGCCGCAGCCGGTCAGGGCCGCCCCGGCGACCAGGACGGAGACGGCTGCGACTGATATCACGGCACTGCGGGAGCGTCTATTGAAGCGCTTCGACATGCGCGGCCCTTGCTGTCGTACTGTCCAGCGACGATGCCGGACGCGTTTGTTTATTGGCATGACTAATACGCCATGCGCGAGCCCGGCGCCAGACCCGCGTCTTGTCCGTCCGTGCACACTTCACCGCGGCGACGGTCGACAAGCCGGTGATCATGGCTGATCAGACGGGCTTTACCGCAACTCGCCCCTGTCCGGCGGGGTTTTGTTCTGTGTACGATCCACATCCCGGGCGACGCCTCCGCGCCCCACTCGACCCCCTCCAGCTTCCCGAGGACGAACATGAAGTTCACCAACGGCTTCTGGCGCATCCGCGACGGCGTGCAGATCGCGTACGCCACCGAGGCCCGCGACATCCGCGTCGAATCGAAGCGCTTCACCGCCTATGCCGCCGTGAAGAAGGTGACGCGGAGGGGGGACACGCTCAACGCGCCGCTGGTCACGGTCGACTGCTTCTCCCCCGCCGAGGGTGTCATCGGCGTCCGCGTCACCCACCACGCCGGCAAGCGCCGGCCCGGCCCCGACTTCGCGCTCATCGGCGGGGCGGACGGCGCGGGTGCCGTCCGCCGCACCGGCACCGTCACCGAGCTGACCAGCGGCCCGCTGAGCCTCCGCCTGGACGAGGCGGCCCCCTGGGGCCTGGCCTTCCACGGCGCGGACGGACGGGAGCTGACCCGGGCCGGCGCCAAGGGCACCGCCTTCGCCACCACCGACGACGGCGCGCACCATGTCCTCGCCCAGCTCGCGCTCGGTGTGGGCGAGCAGGTCTACGGCCTCGGCGAGCGCTTCACGCCGTTCGTGAAGAACGGCCAGGTGGTCGACATCTGGCAGGCCGACGGCGGCACGAGCAGCGAGCAGGCCTACAAGAACATCCCGTTCTACCTGTCCTCGCGCGGCTACGGCGTCTTCGTCAACCACCCCGGCAGGGTCTCCTTCGAGGTCGGCTCCGAGTCCGTCGGCCAGGTGCAGTTCAGCGTCGAGGACCAGACCCTCGAGTACTACGTGATCGCCGGTCCCACCCCGAAGGAGGTCCTGGCCCGCTACACGGCGCTCACCGGCCGCCCGGCCCTGCCGCCCGCCTGGTCCTTCGGCCTGTGGCTGACCACGTCCTTCACCACCGACTACGACGAGACGACGGTGACGTCCTTCGTGGACGGCATGGCCGAGCGCGGCATCCCGCTGTCGGTCTTCCACTTCGACTGCTTCTGGATGCGCGAGTACCAGTGGTGCGACTTCGAGTGGGACCCCGCGGTCTTCCCCGACCCGGAGGGCATGCTGGCCCGCCTGAAGGCGAGGGGCCTCAGGGTCAGCGCCTGGATCAACCCCTACATCGCCCAGAAGTCGCCGCTCTTCGCGGAGGCGGCCGATCTCGGCCACCTCGTGCGCCGCCCGAACGGCGACGTCTGGCAGTGGGACCTGTGGCAGGCCGGCATGGGTCTGGTCGACTTCACCAGCCCCGCCGCCCGCGCCTGGTTCCAGGCCAAGCTCAAGGCGCTGCTCGACCAGGGCGTGGACTGCTTCAAGACCGACTTCGGCGAGCGCGTCCCCACCGACGTCGTGTGGCACGACGGCTCCGACCCGGAGCGGATGCACAACTATTACACCCACCTGTACAACCGGACCGTCTTCGAACTGCTGGAGAAGGAGCGCGGTCAGGGCGAGGCCGTCCTCTTCGCCCGCTCCGCGACCGCGGGCGGCCAGCAGTACCCCGTGCACTGGGGCGGCGACTGCTGGGCGTCGTTCGAGGCCATGGCCGAGTCCCTGCGCGGCGGGCTCTCCCTGTCCCTGAGCGGCTTCGGCTTCTGGAGCCATGACATCGGCGGCTTCGAGGGCACCCCGGACCCGGCGGTGTTCAAGCGCTGGCTCGCCTTCGGCCTGCTCTCCTCGCACAGCCGCCTGCACGGCTCCTCGTCGTACCGGGTGCCGTGGAACTTCGGCGAGGAGGCGGTGGAGGTCGCCCGGCGGTTCACGCTCCTGAAGCACCGGCTGATGCCCTACCTCTACGGCGCCGCGGCCGAGGCCCACCACGGCGGCGTCCCGGTGATGCGCCCGATGGTCCTGGAGTTCCCGCACGACCCGGCGTGCCGCCCGCTGGACCGCCAGTACATGCTGGGCCCCGACCTGCTGGTCGCCCCGGTGTTCACGGCGGACGGCGAGGTCGAGGTCTACCTCCCCGCGGGCACCTGGACGCACCTGCTGACCGGCGAGCGGGTCACCGGCCCGGCCTGGCGCACCGAGCGGCACGGCTACGACAGCCTGCCGCTGTACGTCCGCGAGGGTGCCGTCCTGCCGCTCGCCGCCGACGACAGCCGCCCCGACGGCGACTGGCTGGACACCCCGACCCTGCTGGTCCATCCCACGGCCGCGCCGGACTACACCGCCGAGACCACGGTGCCCGACCTGACGGGCGCCCCGGCCGCCGCCTTCACCGTCCGCCGCGACGGTGACCGGCTGCGCGTCACCGCGCGCGGCACCGACCGCCCGTTCACCGTCCGCGTCGCCGGCGGCCCGAGCGCGACCGGCACGGGCGAGGTGGTGGTGTCACTGGGCTGAGCGACGGGCTGCCGCCGGGGAGGCGCGCCAGCACCCTGCTCCGGCGGACCGGTCCGCTGCGGGGCGGTCCCCTGCCGGGCGGTCCGCCGCGGGGCGGCCCCCTGCCGGACGGTCCCCTGCCGGACGGTCCGCGGCCGGGCGGTCCGCCGCCGGACGGTCAGATCCCGGTCGGCCAGGGGACCGTGGTCCGGCTCGGGGCGTCGTAGTCGATCCCGGGGACGTCCCAGCCGTAGAGCCGGCCGACCTGGGCCCGGAACCACGCGGTGTCCCCGAGCGCGGCGACGGTGCCGGTGGTCGCGGCGAGCCAGCGTTCGCGGACGGCGTCCTGGACCTTGTCGTCCAACTCCCATCCGTCGAGGCGGATCCGCTGCTGCTCGTCGAGCTGGAGCGGCGCCGCTCCCGTGAGCTGCTGCCAGAGTACGGCGGCCTGCCGGCCGGTGTTCTGGAAGCCGTCGCCGAGGACGGCGTGGAGGAGGCTGGTGTAGAGGGCGACGGAGGGGATGGCGGTGGAGGCCTGGGTCACGGCCGCGCCGGCGACGACGGTGTGGGCCTGTCCGCCGAGCGGGGCCAGGTCCCGCTGGAGGCCGCGGGCGGTGTCCTCCAGGTGCTGCTTGGCGGCACCGATGGTTCCGGCCCGGTAGATCGGTGCGGTCAGCTCCGAGCCGACGTACGAGAGGGCGACGGTGTGGAAGCCGGCGTGGATCAGGCCGCGGCCGGCCAGGGCGTCGACCCACAGCCGCCAGTCGGCGCCGCCCATGACCCGCACGGTCGCGTCGCGCTCCGCGTCCGTGGCGGGCTCCAGCTCCTGGGAGCCGACGAGCGGGACGTTCCCGTCGAACTGCAGGGTCTTGGCCCGGTAGGCGGATCCAAGGGGTTTGAGCACCGAGTGGTGGACCTCGCCCGTGGCCGGGTCGGTGCGGCGTGGCGCCGCGACGCTGTGGATCAGGTAGTCGACCCTGCCGTACCGGGAGGCGAGGTGGTCCAGGGCGCGCTCCTTGGCCCCGGTGGAGAACGCGTCGGCGTTGAGGAAGGCGAAGTCCCCGTCGGCTCCGACGAGTTCGGCCGTGCGGGCGGTGCGGTACCAGCCGGCGGAGGCGGTGCGGCGCTCGGTCTCGGGGGCCTCGAAGGCGATGCCGAGGCCGCGCATCCGGTGGGTGCGCAGCGCGGTGACGGTGGCGGCGAGTCCGTAGCCGGCGCTGGAGCCGATGACCAGGGCGACGGGTCCCGGCGCGGTGGCGGTGACGGGAGCGGGGGTGTGCTTCCAGAGCTCGTCCACGACGGCGGCGCAGCCCTCGGGGTGGGAGTTGACGTAGAGGAAGCCCCGGCCGCCGGGCTTGATCTGTCGGAGTGTCATCGCGTTCCTTCCGGTGCTGGGCCCCTGGTCCCGGGGAGCCGGGTCTCGATCCTGCCCGTCGCGCCCGCCCGGGAAGGTGGCGATCCTCACCAGGGTCGGGCGCGGAATCTTGTCCATGTCGTGGTCAGGCACGGGCCGTTCCGATGCCCGTATGCGGTCGGCGGCCGACGGCGCGTGGTGGTCGATTAGTCTGTCCGGGCAGGTCTGCAGCAGGACATGGGGGAACACAATGACCGCCGTCTCGAAGCGCGTTCCGGCAGCCATCACCACGGAGAGGCTGGTCCTGCGGCTGTTCCGCCCCGGTGATGCCGACGACCGGTACGCGTACCAGTCCCTGCCGGAGGTCGCGCGCTACCTCTACCGTCCACCGCTCACCCGGGAGGCCTGTGCCGAGTCCATCGCGGCGCGCGCCGGAGGAACGGACTGGCGGGCCGACGGCGACTCGCTCCTGCTCGCCGTGTGCCGGGCGGACGAGCCCGGTGTCATGGGCGAGGTGGTCCTCACCCTGAGGAGCGCGCACGCACGGCAGGCCGAGATCGGCTGGGTGTTCCACCCCCGGTACGCCGGGCAGGCTACGCCACCGAGGCGGCGGGCGCGCTGATCTCGCTGGCCTTCGGCCGGTTGGACGCCCACCGGGTCTTCGCTCGGCTCGACGTCCTGAACACCGCGTCGGTGCGCGTGTGCGAGCGTCTCGGCATGCGCCGCGAGGCCCATCTGATCGACAACGATCTCGACGGGGACCGTTGGGGCAGCGAGTACGTGTACGCGCTGCTCGCCCGGGAGTGGACGGGCTGACCTCCGACGGCCGGCGGGAAACCGTCGGCGTGTTCCCGCCGTGCTCGGAGTCCCCCCGCTGCTGTGACGGCGGGTGCCGGTGGGGACAGCCGCGGCGTCCGGGACGGGAGGTGTGCGCGTCAGTCGGCGAGTGGCCCGCGGCGGTGTGCCTGTGGGGGTCTGCGGCGCCGGACGGCTCGGTAGGTCTCGTGCAGGGCCGCCGTCGCGGAGGCGAGGCCGCGCTGGGCCACTCCGACGAACAGGCAGTCCACGACGGCGAGTTGGGCGATGCGGCTGACGGTGGCGCCGGAGCGGAAGGGGGTCTCCCGGGCGCAGGTGGTCAGCACGAGGTCCGCGCTGCGCGCCAGAGCGGAGCGGGGGACGTTGGTGAGGGCGATGGTGGTCGCGCCGCGTTCGGCGGCGGCCTGGAGCGGCTCGACGGTGTCCTCGGTCTCGCCGGAGTGGGAGATGGCCAGGGCGACGTCGCCGGGTCCGAGCAGAGCGGTTGCGGTGAGGGCGGCGTGCCGGTCGGTCCAGATGAACGCCATGTGCCCGATGCGGTGCAGCTTCTGGTGCAGGTCCTGGCCGACGAAGGCGCTGGCGCCGACGCCGAAGATGTCGATCCGCCGGGCTCCCGCCACGGCGTCCACCGCGCGGCCCAGGACGTCGATGTCCAGCCCGGCCCCGGAGTCCTCCAGGGCCCGCACCTCGTTGTAGACGATCTTGTCGACGATCTCGCTCAGCGTGTCGGTGGCGCTGATGTCGGTGCTCGGTATCGGGCGGTCGCCGTCGAGGGCGTGCTCGCGGGCCGCGGCGGCGGCCAGGGCGAGGCGCAGCTGAGGGTAGTTGGGGATGCCTATGGTGCGGCAGAAGCGCATGACCGTGGCCACCGAGGTGTCCGCCCGCTCGCCGAGCGCGCTGATGGACAGCTCCGACGCCTGCGCCGGGTCGGCCAGGACGACGTCGGCGACCCGTCGCTCCGACGGCGCCATGGACGGCAGTTCCGCGCGGATGCGTGCCAGCGTCCCGGCGGGAGACTCCTGCGCCGGCCGGGCCGGGGTGCGGGGTGATTTCTGGCCGGGCATGGACCACTCCCTCCTGCGTGGGTGGGACACAGTAACCCCACCCCGCCGGAGCGTCAAAAATTTACGTGGCTCACTGCACGAGGTTACTTATTGACATCCGGAGGCTCACCTTCTGATACTCGCTGCACCGCGATCCGCGCCGGCCACCGGCCTCCCGGCCGCTCGTGACCGTTCGACGTGACGGATCCCTGGACACGAAGGCGTGCCGCATGACAGCAGCAGTCGCGGTGGACCTGGGCAAGACCGGCTGCCGTGCCGTGCTGTGGGACGGCGCCGGCCCCGCCCACGGGGTTCACGAGGTGCCCGGTGCCCCCGGGCTCGCCGCCGACGGCGGGGTGGAGGCCGCCCGTACGGCCGTACTCGCCGCCGTCCTCCCCCTGCTGGAGCGCGCGCCCTCCTTGCGGCCCGCGGCGGTCTGCGTGGGCGCGGCCGGGGCCGCCGCCGCGCCGCGGGCGGCCCGCGACCTGGCCGACCTGCTCCTGGGCGACCTGCCCGCGGACGAGGTGGCCGTCACCAGCGACGCGGTCACCGCCCATGCCGGTGCCCTCGGCGGACGCCCCGGCGTGGTGCTCGCGATCGGCACCGGCTCGGTGGCCGTCGGCATCGGGGACGACGGGGCGTACGCGCGCGTCGGCGGATGGGGCCCCTGGCTCGGTGACGAGGGCGGCGGCGCCTGGATCGGCGCCGCCGGCCTGCGTGCCGCGCTGCGGGCCCACGACGGACGCGGCCCGGACACCGCGCTGCTGGCCGCCGCGATCGAGCGCTTCGGCGATCCCGACCGGCTGCCCGTGGCCCTGGGCCGCGTCCGTCGTTGGCCCGCAGCGCGGCACGCAGGCCGGCGGCGCCGATCCAGGCGCCGCCGCCCTCGTCACCG
>NZ_MUMF01000404.1 GCF_002155905.1 Streptomyces tricolor
TGGGCCTGCGGGCCGCCGCGTCGGCCGCCGCCGCGGCCTCGGCCGCCTGCCTGCGGGCCTCCTCGGCGCGCAGCAGCGCCTCCTCGGCCTTGCGCTGCGCCTCCAGGCGCCGGGCTTCCTCCTCCGCGCGCAGCCGGGCCTGCCGGGCCTCTTCCTCGGCGCGCAGCCGGGCCTGCCGGGCCTCTTCCTCGGCGCGCAGCCGGGCCTCCTCCTCGGCCTGCCTGCGGCGCCGCTCCTCCTCGGCCCTGCGGCGGGCCTCCTCCTCGGCGCGTGCCTTCTCCTCGGCGAGCAGCCGCTGCCGCTCCTCCTCCGCGCGCCGACGCGCTTCCTCGGCCCGCTGCCGGGCCTCCTCCGCCTGCCGTTCGGCCTCGCGGCGCTGCGCCTCCTCCAGCTCGCGCCGCTTGCGCTCCTCCTCCTCGGCGCGCAGCTTGGCGAGCTGCTCCTGGCGCTCGCGTTCCAGGCGCTCCTCCTCGGCCTTGCGGGCGGCCTCTTCCTCGGCCTTGCGGCGGGCCTCCTCCTCGGCCTTGCGGCGAGCCTCCTCCTGGGCCTTGATCTCGGCCTCGGACAGCGGCAGCACGATGTCCAGGCGGTGCCGGATCACGGTGGTGACGGCCTCGGGCTCCTGCCCGGCGTCCACGACCAGGTAGCGGCCCGGGTCGGAGGCGGCGAGCGTGAGGAAACCGGCCCGCACGCGCGCGTGGAACTCCGCCGGCTCCGACTCCAGCCGGTCCGGCGCCTCGGTGAACCGCTCGCGGGCGGTCTCCGGGGAGACGTCCAGCAGGACGGTGAGGTGCGGGACGAGCCCGTTGGTGGCCCAGCGGTTGATGCGGGCGATCTCGGTCGGGGACAGGTCGCGGCCGGCGCCCTGGTAGGCGACCGAGGAGTCGATGTAGCGGTCGGAGATCACCACCGCGCCGCGCTCCAGGGCGGGGCGTACGACCGTGTCGACGTGCTCGGCCCGGTCGGCGGCGTACAGCAGCGCCTCCGCGCGGTGCGACAGGCCCGCCGAGGACACGTCCAGCAGGATCGAGCGGAGCCGCTTGCCCACCGGGGTGGCGCCGGGCTCGCGGGTGAGCACGACCTCGTGGCCCTTGGCGCGGATCCACTCGGCGAGCGCCTCGGCCTGGGTGGACTTGCCGGCGCCGTCGCCGCCCTCCAGGGCGATGAAGAAGCCGCGGGCCGCCGGTGCGGTGACCGGGTCGTCGCCGCCGAGCAGCGCGTCCTTGAGGTCCTGGCGCAGCGGCACGCCGGACCGGTCGTCGACCTTGGCGAGCACCAGCGCGGCCACCGGCAGCAGCAGCGCGCCGACCAGCATCAGCGTGAAGGCGGCACCGCCGTGCGCGAAGACGAACTTGCCGTTCTCCAGCCGGTGCGGGCCGATCAGCGCCGCGACCAGGGGCGCGATCAGGGCGCCGAGCGCTATGAAGACGCGGACCACGGCGTGCAGGTGCTCGGTGGTGCGCGCCCGGCGGAAGTCCTCGGTCTCCTGGTCGAGCAGGGTGTGCCCGGTGTTGGCGGCCACGCCCGCGCCGGTGCCGGCCAGGGTGACGATCAGCAGGACGGTGGTGACGTCCGGGACCAGCCCGGCGGCCAGCAGCGCGATGCCGGTGACGGCGATCGCCAGGGCCAGCAGGCGGCGGCGGGAGAGCGAGGGCAGCAGCGCGGGGGCGGTGCGGATGCCGACGGCGACACCGCCGGTCAGGCCCAGCACCAGCAGGCCGTAGAGGACCGGGCCGCCGCCGAGGTCCTTGGCGTGCAGCACGCACACCGCGACGGCCGCCGCGACGGCCCCGGCGACTCCGGCGCAGGCCGGGACGAGCAGCGGGATGGCGCCGGTACGGCCCTTGTCGACGCCGGTGCCGGTGCGCGGGCGGCGCAGGCCCTCCAGCGGGGACCGCGGGCGCGGGGTGCGCGTGTCGGGCAGTGCCAGGGAGGTCAGCACGGACAGCGAGGCGGCGAACAGGCCCGCCGCCACGTACGACCCGAGGGCCGCCTGGTGCTGGTCGAACCAGTCCATGCCGGTGCCCAGCAGGTTGTTCAGCAGGGCGGCGACGAGCAGGGTGGCGGCGGCCAGCGGGATCGCCAGGAAGGTCGTCCGCAGCGACAGGCGGCGCTCTCCCGGCACACGGTCCACAGCCGCTCGGCGACGCCGGTGACGAAGGCGGTGACCAGCAGGACGGCGAGCGCGTTGTCCGGGGTCCAGTCGATCCACAGGGGCGCGATGATCAGCAGCGCGGCGCGCACGCCGTCGGCGCCGACCATGGTCCAGCGGCGGTCGAGCGGGCCCTCCTGGGCGGTGAGCGAGGTCAGCGGGCCGAGGAGGACGGCGCCGAAGAGCAGCGCGGCGAGGATGCGGGCGGCGAAGACCGTCGCCACTGCGAACGCCACGCCTCGGTAGCCACCGCCGAAGGCGCCCTCGGCGATGGCCGCCTGGAGGACCAGGAGGACCAGTACGAGGAGGGACAGGGTGTCGCCGACACCGCTCACCAGCTGCGCGCTCCACAGGCGCCTCAGCTGCGGTCGGCGCAGCAGGGAACGGACGGCGCGCTCGCGGGAGTCCGCGACCAGGGCGTCGTCCGGTGCTGTGGGGTGGGCCGTCGGCTGCTCGGCTCGCGTCATGCGTTCAGCCTATCCGCAGCGACTGACACCACACCTCGCACGTCCCGACGCACGCGCGCCCCGGCACCGAGGCGGCGCCGGGGCGTTCGTTTCGCGAACCCGCGACGGCCGGCGGTCCGCTGAGACGATCATCAGCCCACAGAGACGGCCACCGACCGGCCAGGCACTCTCCAGCCCCGTCCAGGCGGCACGGCCCAGCACGCCGATCACCGCCCCGGCGAGGCGACCACCAGCCCGGCAAACGTCACCGCCCGGCGCCACGGTCACCGAACCGGCACCACGGTCACCGGCCCGGCGTGAGATCACCCGCCCCAGTGAAGCCGTCGCGGGCCGGTGCGGGCTCAGTCCTCCGTGTTGGAAGCCGTCGCCTTCTTCGCGGTGGTCTTCTTGGCGGTCGTCTTCTTCGCGGCGGCCGTCGTCTTCTTCGCGGCCGTCTTCTTGGCCGCGGTCTTCTTCGCCGGGGCGGTCTTCTTGGCCGCCGCCTTCTTCGCCGTCTTCTTGGCGGGGCCCTTCGCCCGCTTCTCGGCGAGCAGCTCGAAGCCACGCTCCGGAGTGATCGTTTCGACACTGTCGCCGGAGCGGAGGGTCGCGTTCGTCTCGCCGTCGGTGACGTACGGGCCGAAGCGGCCGTCCTTGACCACGACCGGCTTGCCGGAGACCGGGTCCGCGCCCAGTTCCTTCAGCGGCGGCTTGGCGGCGGCCCGGCCACGCTGCTTCGGCTGGGCGTAGATCGCCTGCGCCTCCTCCAGCGTGATCGTGAAGATCTGGTCCTCGGACTGCAGCGAGCGCGAGTCCGTGCCCTTCTTCAGATAGGGGCCGTACCGGCCGTTCTGCGCGGTGATCTCCACCCCGTCGGCGTCGGTGCCGACGACCCGCGGCAGCGACATCAGCCGCAGCGCGTCCTCGAGCGTCACCGTGTCGAGCGACATCGACTTGAAGAGCGAGGCCGTCCGCGGCTTGACCGCGTTCTTGCCGGTCTTCGGGGTGCCCTCGGGGAGCACCTCCGTGACGTACGGGCCGTAGCGGCCGTCCTTGGCCACGATCGTGTGGCCGGTGGCCGGGTCGGTGCCCAGCTCGAAGTCGCCGCTGGGCTTGGCCAGCAGCTCCTCGGCCAGCTCGACGCTCAGCTCGTCCGGCGCCAGGTCGTCCGGGATGTCGGCGCGCTGGTGCTGCTCGGTGTCCTTCTCGCCGCGCTCGATGTACGGGCCGTAGCGGCCGACCCGCAGCACGATGCCGTTGCCCACCGGGAACGACGACACCTCGCGCGCGTCGATCGCGCCCAGGTCGGTCACCAGCTCCTTGAGACCGCCGAGGTGGTCCCCGTCGCCGTTGCCGGCCTCGGCGGCGCTGCCGACGCCGTCGTGGCCCTCGCCGAAGTAGAAGCGCTTCAGCCACGGCACGGCCTGGGCCTCACCCGCGGCGATGCGGTCGAGGTCGTCCTCCATCTTGGCGGTGAAGTCGTAGTCGACGAGCCGCCCGAAGTGCTTCTCCAGGAGGTTGACCACGGCGAAGGACAGGAAGGACGGCACGAGGGCCGTGCCCTTCTTGAAGACGTAGCCGCGGTCCAGGATCGTGCCGATGATCGACGCGTACGTCGACGGGCGGCCGATCTCGCGCTCTTCCAGCTCCTTGACCAGGCTGGCCTCGGTGTACCGGGCCGGGGGCTTGGTGGCGTGGCCGTCGGCCGTGATCTCCTCGGCGGACAGCGCGTCCCCCTCGGCGACCTGCGGCAGCCGGCGCTCGCGGTCGTCCAGCTCGGCGTTCGGGTCGTCGGCACCCTCGACGTAGGCCTTCAGGAAGCCGTGGAAGGTGATCGTCTTGCCGGAGGCGCTGAACTCGACGTCCCGGCCGTCGGCAGCCGTGCCGCCGATCTTCACCGTGACGCTGTTGCCGGTCGCGTCCTTCATCTGGGACGCGACGGTCCGCTTCCAGATCAGCTCGTACAGCTTGAACTGGTCCCCGGTCAGACCGGTCTCCGCGGGCGTGCGGAAACGATCACCCGAGGGACGGATCGCCTCGTGCGCCTCCTGCGCGTTCTTGACCTTGGCGGCGTAGACGCGCGGGGTGGCCGGCAGGTACTCGGCGCCGTACAGCTGCGTGACCTGGGCGCGAGCCGCGGCGATCGCCGTGTCGCTCAGCGTCGTGGAGTCCGTACGCATGTACGTGATGTAGCCGTTCTCGTACAGCTTCTGCGCGATCTGCATGGTCGCCTTCGCGCCGAAGCCGAGCTTGCGGCTGGCCTCCTGCTGCAGCGTCGTCGTACGGAACGGGGCGTACGGCGAGCGGCGGTACGGCTTGGACTCGACGGACCGCACGGAGAAGCGGGTGTTCTCCAGGGCGGCGGCGAGGGCGCGCGCGGTCGCCTCGTCGAGGTGGAGGATGTTCGCGCTCTTGAGCTGTCCCACGGAGTCGAAGTCGCGGCCCTGCGCGATCCGCCGGCCGTCGACGGTCTGGAGGCGGGCGACCAGCGACGACGGGTCCGACGAGTCTCCCGCGCGGCCGGTCGCGAAGGTCCCCGTCAGGTCCCAGTACTCGGCGGAACGAAAGGCGATCCGCTCGCGTTCCCGCTCCACGACGAGTCGGGTGGCGACGGACTGCACGCGGCCGGCCGACAGCCGGGGCATGACCTTCTTCCACAGCACCGGGGAGACCTCGTAGCCGTAGAGGCGGTCGAGGATGCGGCGGGTCTCCTGGGCGTCGACCAGCTTCTGGTTGAGCTGGCGCGGGTTGGCGACGGCCTCCCGGATCGCGTCCTTGGTGATCTCGTGGAACACCATGCGCTTGACCGGGATCTTCGGCTTCAGGACCTCCTGGAGGTGCCAGGCGATCGCCTCGCCCTCCCGGTCCTCATCGGTGGCGAGGAACAGCTCGTCGGAGTCCTTCAGCAGGTCCTTGAGCTTCTTGACCTGGGCCTTCTTGTCGGCGTTGATCACATAGATCGGCTGGAAGTCATGTTCGACGTCCACACCGAGGCGACGGACCTCGCCGGTGTACTTCTCCGGCACCTCCGCGGCGCCGTTGGGAAGGTCGCGGATGTGCCCGACGCTCGCCTCGACGGTGTAGCCGGGGCCGAGGTAGCCCTTGATCGTCTTCGCCTTGGCAGGCGACTCGACGATGACGAGTCGGCGACCGCCCTGTGCGGTCTCGCTGGTCGGGGACAACTTCGCTCTTCTCTCCGGTCGACGCTGGGGCCTCCCCAGGCCTTGGTCCCGGGGTCGCGGCGTACTGCTGGCTCGTGTGACGCTGCGGAGTGTGACGCTACATCCCGCCCCCGTGTCAAACGGGAAAAGCCCACAACGGCCACTCGAACGGTAACCCGACTACCGCCATTCCTGCCGCCCGGACTGCCCGGCCACCCCCGCACCCCTGTCCGGAGCGTAACGCTCCCCTTACCCGGCGGACATGGCGCCCGCCGGTCTCAGAGCCGGGTCAGGCAGTACACACCGAGGGCCAGCGCCACCGTCCCGGCCGCGCTCGCGCAGGCCGCCGATGCGACACGGCTCACACCGAGGGCCACCGGTTCCCGGCGCCGCAGACGGGTCCCGGTCCAGGCCAGCAGACCGGCCCCGAACAGGGCGAACACCACTCCCGCGAAGATCGCCGGACCACTCTCCACCGCCCGCCCACCCCTTCCCCGCCATGCGCTCCGCCCAGCGCCGGGAGGGTGGCACGCGCGGGAGACGGGAAGGCGACCCGGGGGTGAACGGAAGGCCGCCACATATTCGAACGTGCGAACGGACGGGGGTGCCGGGAACCCGGCGCCCATATTTTTCCGGCCGTTTTCCGGAAACCGGTCGGATCGGACCCCGGCCGGCCTCCCCGCCGGGCCCGTGCCCCCGGCATACGACGGTGCCCGCGACCCGCTCACGGCCTCATCGGTCCGCGGCCACGACGGCGCGGGCGGCCGGGGACGACACCCCGACCCGGCTCCGCCGCGCAAAGGCCCCGGCCCGCGCCCGTCCGCCTCGCGGGACCCGGCCCGCGCGTACCCGCCCTGCGGGACCCGGCCCGCGCGTACCCGCCCTGCGGGACCCGGCCCGCGCGTACCCGCCCAGCGCGACTTCGGCCCCGTCCGCCCGGCGCACGGAACCCAGGCCCGCACATACCCGACGAGCAGCCCACCGGGCCCCGGCCCAGGTGGCCGTCGACCCGCGCGCCCCGCTCAGCGCACCGGCTCCAGGAAGCCCTGCTCCACCAGCAGCCGGATCTGCGCGGGCGTGCGGTCGCGCAGCAGCACCGGGTCCTCGCCGACGAGCTGCGCGATGGCGTCCAGGATGCGGCCCGCGCTCAGCGTGCCGTCGCACACGCCCGCGAACCCGGCACCGACCGTGTCCACCTTCGTCGCCCGGCGCATCCCGCGGTGCTGGCGCAGCACCACGTGCTCCGGGTCCTCGGCGCCGGGCAGCCCGACCTGCTCCTGGACCACTTCGGCGGCGAGCTTGAAGTGGCTGTCCAGCAGCGCCGCGTCGTCGTGCGTCCGGAGGTAGTCGAGCCGGTCGAAGTGCGCCCGGATCGCCTCCCCGAGCGGCTGCTCGACCGGGTGCGGCCACTCCTCCACCGTGACGACGGGTTCGGCGGACCCGGTCCTGCGCAGGGTGATCCAGCCGAAGCCGACCGCCTTGACCTTGCGCGCCTCGAACTCGTCGAGCCAGGCGTCGTACCGCGCCTGGTACTCCGCCGGGTCGCCGCGGTGGTCCCCGGAGTCCCTCAGCCACAGCTCGGCGTACTGCGTGATGTCCTGCACCTCGCGCTGCACGATCCAGGCATCGCACCCGCGCGGCACCCACGACCTGAGTCTGTCCTGCCAGTCCTCCCCTGCCACGTGCTGCCAGTTCGCGAGGAACTGCGCGAACCCGCCCTCGTTCAGCCGTTCCCCCGCCTGCTGAACGAGCGAGCGGCACAGATCGTCCCCGCCCATGCCACCGTCCCGGTACGTCAGCCGGGCGCGCGGGGAGATCACGAACGGCGGGTTGGAGACGATCAGGTCGAAGGTCTCGTCGTTCCGGACCGGCTCGAACAGCGAGCCCTCGCGCAGGTCGGCGGCGGGGGCGCCGGAGAGTGCCAGCGTGAGCGCCGTGATGTGGAGCGCGCGCGGGTTGAGGTCGGTCGCCGTCACGCGCGTGGCGTGCTGCGCGGCGTGCAGGGCCTGGATGCCGGAGCCGGTGCCGAGGTCCAGGGCGGCGGCGACGGGGGTGCGGACGGTGATGCCGGCGAGGGTGGTGGAGGCGCCGCCGACGCCCAGGACGACGCCCTCCGCGCGCTGCCCGATGCCACCGGCGCCGCCCACCGCGCAGCCGAGGTCGGAGACGATGAACCAGTCCTCGCCGCCGGGGCCGCCGTACGGGCGCACGTCCACGGTCGCGGCGACCTCGTCGCCGCCCACGCGCGTGAGCCAGCCGGCCTCCAGCGCCTCCTCGACCGGCAGAACGGCCGCCACGCGCGCGTGCGGCACCGGCTGCTGGAGCAGGAACAGCCGTACGAGCGTCTCCAGCGGGCTGTCGCCTCGGGTCACCCGGAGCGCGGGCACGGTCTCGCTGCGGGCCAGCGCCGCGTACGCGGCGGCGCCGAGCAGGTCGAGCAGCCCGTCGGCGGTGAAGGAGGCGGCCAGCAGCGCGTCCCTCAGACGCGCGGCGATGTCGGGCCGGTCGGAAGCGGGCAGGGGAGCGAGTCCGGAGTCAGTCACGCCCCCATTGTGGCCCGGGGCGGCTGCCCGGGGCCGACTTCGCGCGCGGCGTTCGCCGACGTCAGCCCGCTGTCGCCGGTGCCGGCGCGGACGCGGAGGCGGACGCGGCGACCTTGCAGCTGGGCTGCTTGGCCATCGCCTTCTTGACGTCCTCCTGCTCCAGCCGCTTCAGCGCCTGCGTGCCGCTGTCGCTCTGCTTGCCGATCTCCTTCGACTGGCTGGCGACCTCCTTGAGACCACGGGCGAACTTCCCCTGGTCCTTGGTGTCGAGCCCGTCGACCTTCTTCTTCAGCTCGGCGTACGACGTGGCGAGGCCGGAGAGGTTCTTGGCCGCGTCCCGCTGCAGCTTGGCGCCGCCCTCCACGCCGGGGGGCGCTCCGGCGGTGTCGAGGGCGTTCGCGAGCGTCTTGTAGCCGTCGGCCATGTCCTGGAAGGCCTCGGCGTACGTCTTCTGCGCGCTCTTGGGCGGGAGGTTGCTGTCCGTGGCGATGGCCGCTATCGCGGCGTTGGCCGACCTGATCTTCGCGTTGGGCGCGGGCACCGCGTCGCACACCGTCTTGGCCCAGGACACCAGCTTGGGGTCGGGCCCCTCCTCACCGCTGCCGCTGCACCCGGACACCGCCACCACCAGTACCGCACCGCCGGACAGTGCGGCCGCGAGCTTCTTGTTCACCGGATTGGTCCCTTCCATGGCTCTCGGCCCCCGGAATCTACACGGCGAACACACCCCCTCCCCCTGCCGAACGAGTCGTAAGTCTGCTTTTGTGACCTTTCGCACCATGGGAGAGAAGGCTCACGACGTGGGCGAGCACACACGGAGGCGGGCGGGCGGCGCGTCAGTACGCGCCACCCGCCCGCCCGTTGGCCAGGCCTTCGCGACCGGATCTACGAAACCACCGCGGCGTCCGGCGAGTTGGCGACCCGCTCCGTGCTCTCGTCGTCGCCGACGGCGATGCCGCGCCGCTTGGAGATGTACACGGCCACGACGATCACCAGCAGCGCGAGGACGGCGATCCCGATCCGCACGCCGAGGTTCTTGTCGTCGCCGTAGGAGAACTTGATCACCGCCGGTGCGATCAGCAGCGAGACCAGGTTCATGACCTTCAGCAGCGGGTTGATCGCGGGTCCCGCGGTGTCCTTGAAGGGGTCGCCGACCGTGTCCCCGATCACCGTGGCGGCGTGCGCCTCGCTGCCCTTGCCGCCGTGGTGGCCGTCCTCCACCAGCTTCTTGGCGTTGTCCCAGGCGCCGCCGGAGTTGGCGAGGAACACCGCCATCAGCGTGCCCGCGCCGATCGCGCCGGCGAGGTAGGAGCCGAGCGCGCCGACGCCGAGCGTGAACCCGATGAAGATCGGCGCCATGACGGCGAGCAGACCGGGCGTGGCCAGCTCCCGCAGGGCGTCCTTGGTGCAGATGTCGACGACCTTGCCGTACTCGGGCTTCTCGCTGAAGTCCATGATCCCGGGCTTCTCGCGGAACTGCCGCCGCACCTCGAACACCACCGAACCCGCCGACCGCGAGACCGCGTTGATGGCCAGTCCGGAGAAGAGGAAGACGACCGCGGCGCCCGCGATGAGGCCGACGAGGTTGTTGGGCTGCGAGATGTCCAGCGACAGGCTGAGCGGTGAACCCGGCCCGGTCAGCTTCGCCCCCACGTCCTGCACATTGGTGGTGATCGCGTCCCGGTACGACCCGAACAGCGCCGACGCGGCCAGGACGGCGGTGGCGATGGCGATGCCCTTGGTGATGGCCTTGGTCGTGTTGCCGACCGCGTCCAGGTTGGTGAGCACCTGCGCGCCCGCGCCCTCGACGTCGCCGGACATCTCGGCGATGCCCTGGGCGTTGTCGGAGACCGGCCCGAAGGTGTCCATGGCGACGATCACACCGACCGTGGTGAGCAGTCCGGTGCCGGCCAGCGCGACCGCGAACAGCGCCAGCATGATCGAGGTACCGCCGAGCAGGAACGCGCCGTAGACGGAGAGCCCGATGAGCAGGGCGGTGTAGACGGCCGACTCCAGACCCACCGAGATGCCGGAGAGGACGACGGTGGCGGGGCCGGTGAGGGAGGTCTTGCCGATGTCCCGCACCGGACGGCGGTTGGTCTCGGTGAAATAGCCGGTCAGCTGCTGGATGACGGCGGCGAGCAGGATGCCGATGGCCACCGCGACCAGCGCGAGGATGCGCGGGTCGCCGTCCTTGGCCCGGATCGCCGCGTCGGTGACGCCGTCGAGGTCGGCGTACTTCGACGGCAGGTACAGGAAGACCGCGACCGCTACCAGCGCCAGGGAGATCACCGCGGAGATGAAGAAGCCCCGGTTGATGGCGGTCATGCCGCTGCGGTCGGCGCGGCGCGGGGCGACCGCGAAGATGCCGATCATCGCGGTGATCACGCCGATGGCGGGCACCAGCAGCGGGAAGGCCAGCCCCGAGTCGCCGAAGGCGGCCTTGCCGAGGATCAGCGCGGCCACCAGGGTCACGGCGTACGACTCGAAGAGGTCGGCCGCCATGCCCGCACAGTCGCCGACGTTGTCGCCCACGTTGTCGGCGATGGTCGCGGCATTGCGCGGGTCGTCCTCCGGAATGCCCTGTTCGACCTTGCCGACCAGGTCGGCGCCGACGTCGGCGGCCTTGGTGAAGATGCCGCCGCCCACCCGCATGAACATCGCGATCAGGGCGGCGCCGAGGCCGAAGCCCTCCAGCACCTTCGGTGCGTCGGCGGCGTACACCAGCACCACGCAGGAGGCGCCCAGCAGGCCGAGCCCCACCGTGAACATGCCGACGACGCCGCCCGTGCGAAATGCGATCTTCATCGCGGTGTGCGAGACGGTGGTGAGATCCTTTTCCGGTTCGCCTTCCGCCGGGGTGGCTTCCCGGGCCGCCGCGGCGACCCGCACATTGCTGCGTACGGCGAGCCACATGCCGATATAGCCGGTGGCCGCCGAGAACGCCGCTCCGATCAGGAAGAACACCGAGCGGCCGGCCCGCTGATTCCAGTCGTCCGCGGGCAGCAGCATGAGCAGGAAGAAGACGACGACGGCGAATACGCCGAGCGTGCGCAGCTGCCGGGCGAGATACGCCTTGGCGCCTTCCTGGACCGCCTCGGCGATCCGTTTCATGCTGTCGGTGCCCTCGCCCGCGGCCAGCACCTGGCGCACCAGGATCCCCGCGACCACCAGAGCGGCCAGGGCGACCGCCGCGATGACGGCCACGATGATCCGGTTGTCGTCGGTCAGGACCGCGGCTGCGAGGGATGAGGGGTGACCCAACTGATGTGGGGTAGAAAGCCCCGCCATTCGTCCTCCTTGACGCTTGGGCTGAGCTCAAGATGTGGACGGATTGTAGGTACCGGCGGGTGATCTAAACAGGGGACAGTAAACAGAATTGGCCTGTCTGCACAGACAGCGAACCCGAAAGAAGTAATGCCCCAAACGCATTGACGGCCACATGGGTGCTTGATCAAATTATCGGGTTTTGATCGTGAATTCCTTCACGAATTCAACGTCCGCCGGAAAACACGACAGGGGCCCTGCTCGGCAGGGCCCCTGGGCGGTGGCCGCCCGGCGGTCCGGGCGGGCGCGGTCAGGCGAGTGCGGTGGCCGGCGGTGCGGTCGGCCACGTCATGCGGATCAGGCCGCCGTTCTGCCCGGTGGTGACCTCCACGTCGTCGACGAGGCCGCTGATGACCGCGAGGCCCATCTCGTCCTCCTCGACCTCCGCGTCGCCGTCCTGCCCGGCACCGGCCGCGTCGCCGCCCGGAGCGGCGTGCGGGGCCTCGTCGCCGACCTCGATGGAGAACTGTTTCTCCTCTTCGATCAGCGCCACCTTCACCGGTGCCGTGACGCCGCTGATCTGGTGCAGTCCGACGGCCCGGGAGCAGGCCTCGCCCACGGCGAGCCGCACCTCGTCCAGGACGGCCTCGTCCACTCCGGCCCTGCGTGCCACCGCCGCCGCCACCAGCCGGGCGGTCCTGACGTGCTCGGGCAGCGCGCTGAATCGGAGTTCGACGGTGGCCATGCATCCCCCTCGCGACTACGGGCGTGCGGACGGGGGCCGGGCCGCCGAGCGCCCGCACCCCCCGGTGTACATCTGTGCCCCGGACCGCGCGTCCGCGACGGCCCGGGACGAGACCTGCCGACGTCCGGGCCCCGGCGGGAGCCCGACGGCGACGGCCGGTCCGGGATCGGTCGGTGGCCGATCAGTCGGTGGTCGATCAGTCGGTGGCCGCCACCGCTTCCTCGACCGAGGTGTGGATCGGGAACACCTTGGTGAGGCCGGTGATGCGGAAGATCTTGAGAATGCGCTCCTGGTTGCACACCAGGCGCAGCGAGCCCTCGTGGGCGCGAACCCGCTTCAGGCCGCCGACCAGCACGCCGAGCCCGGTGGAGTCGAGGAAGTCCACGCCCTCCATGTTGACGACGAGGTGGAAATTCCCGTCGTTCACCAGCTCGACCAGCTGCTCGCGCAGCTTGGGCGCGGTATATACGTCGATTTCGCCACCGACCTCGACGACCGTACGATCGCCGACGGTACGGGTCGACAGGGACAGGTCCACGGATCCTCCAGCACCTTGCTATCGAGCGGTCGCCCCTCGGGCACCCGACTTGCGGCCCCCGGGACGCTACGCCAGCCGCGATGGCATTCAATCACTTACCGGCAGGCGTGCACGACGCCTTGACTCCATTGTCCGTCACGCCAGTGACACACTCGGTGCCGATGGCCAAGAATCACCGATCCGATCGATCCCAGGCCCACGCGGCGTCCCGCCCGTCTCCGGGCACGGTCCTGGACCGGCTCGCCTCCGGGCCGAGCCGGGCTGCGCGCATCACTCATACGGAGCACTTGCCCCCGCGCGCGGGCCGCCATGCCGTCTGGCCTGACCGGATTCGGTCCGAGGTGATCGCGGCCGTCCAGGCGTGCGGCATCGAGCACCCCTGGGCGCACCAGGCGCTGGCCGCGGAGCACGCCCTGGACGGCGACTCGGTGGTGGTCGCCACCGGCACCGCCTCCGGCAAGTCCCTCGCCTACCTCGTGCCCGTCATGTCCACCCTTCTGGACGGTGCCGAGGCTCCGAACGGCCGCGGCGCCACCGCCCTCTACCTGGCCCCCACCAAGGCGCTCGCGGCGGATCAGTGCCGGTCGGTGAAGAAACTTTCACAACCTCTCGGCACCTCGGTGCGCCCGGCGGTGTACGACGGGGACACCCCGTTCGAGGAACGCGAGTGGATCCGCCAGTACGCCAACTACGTCCTCACCAACCCGGACATGCTGCACCGCGGGATACTCCCCTCCCACCCGCGCTGGTCCTCCTTCCTGAAGTCCCTCAGGTACGTCGTCGTCGACGAGTGCCACACCTACCGGGGGGTCTTCGGCTCGCACGTCGCCCAGGTGCTGCGCCGGCTGCGCCGCCTGTGCGCCCGCTACGGCTCCTCC
The DNA here is from genome assembly GCF_002155905.1 of Streptomyces tricolor. Classification (GTDB taxonomy): domain Bacteria; phylum Actinomycetota; class Actinomycetes; order Streptomycetales; family Streptomycetaceae; genus Streptomyces; species Streptomyces tricolor. The sequence goes on from NZ_MUMF01000404.1 coordinate 13,731, forward strand.
CCCGTGTTCCTGCTGGCCTCGGCGACCGCCGCCGAGCCCGCGGTCGCCGCCCGCCGGCTGACCGGCCTGCCGGTGGTGGAGGTCGCCGACGACGCCTCCCCGCGCGGGGAGCTGGTCTTCGCCCTCTGGGAGCCCCCGCTCACCGAGCTGCAGGGCGAGAAGGGCGCACCCGTGCGGCGGACCGCCACCGCCGAGACCGCCGACCTGCTGACCGACCTGACCGTGCAGGGCGTGCGCTCGGTCGCCTTCGTGCGCTCCCGGCGCGGCGCCGAACTGATCTCGGTGATCGCCCAGGAGCGGCTCGCCGAGGTCGACCGCTCCCTGGCCCGGCGTGTCGCGGCCTACCGCGGCGGCTACCTCCCCGAGGAACGCCGCGCCCTGGAACGCGCTCTGCACTCCGGCGAACTCCTCGGCCTCGCCGCCACGACGGCCCTGGAGCTGGGCGTGGACGTCTCGGGCCTGGACGCGGTGGTGATCGCCGGCTATCCGGGCACACGCGCGTCCCTGTGGCAGCAGGCGGGCCGCGCGGGCCGCTCCGGCCAGGGCGCCCTCGCGGTCCTCGTCGCCCGCGACGACCCGCTGGACACCTTCCTGGTCCATCATCCCGAGGCCCTGTTCGACCAACCGGTGGAATCGACGGTCCTCGACCCCGACAACCCCTACGTGCTCGCCCCGCACCTGTGCGCCGCCGCCGCGGAGCTGCCGCTGACCGAGGAGGACCTGGACCTCTTCGGCCCCGCCTGCGCGGACGTGCTGCCGCAGCTGGAGGCCGCGAAGCTGCTGCGCCGCCGTACGAAGGCGTGGCACTGGACGCGCCGGGAGCGGGCCGCCGACCTCACCGACATCCGCGGCGCCGGCGGCCGGCCGGTGCAGGTCGTG
>NZ_MUMF01000405.1 GCF_002155905.1 Streptomyces tricolor
GCGCCCAGCGCCCACAGGTCGGCGGCCGGGCCGATGCGCTCGTCGCGGGCCTGCTCCGGGGAGGCGTACGACGGTGCGGTGAGCCGGGGGGCCAGGGTCGCGCCCGCCAGGCCGAACCCGGCGACGACGACCGGACCGCCGTCCCGCACGAAGACCTGACCGGGACTCAGCTCGCCGTGCGTGATGCCCTCGTCGTGCGCGGCCTGGAGCACGTCCAGCAGCTCCAGGCCCAGCCGCGCCGCCCGCACCGGGTGGAACGCGCCCTGCTGGGCGAGGAGTTCTCCGAGGGGCGTGCCGTCGATCCACTCGGTGACCGTCCACAGCGTGCCCGCCTCCACCACGGCGTCGACGACCGCGGCGACCCGGCCCGGGCGCAGCAGCCGCATGGTCTCCGAGGTACGGACGACCCGGGCGGTGACCCGGCGCGCGGTGTCCTCGGCGGCGGGCTCCGGCAGCGCGGTCTGCGCCACCAGGCGGGGCTGCTGCGCCGTCACGTCCTCGGCGTACCACCACAGGCGGTTCGTCTCGCGGGCGAAGACCTCCAGGAGCCGGTACCGGTCGGCGACCAACTCGTGTGCGGAGACGTGCGCCTTGACCATGGTCATCCCTCGCTGAACCCCTGCCTCGTCTTTCCCAGAGGTACGCGGGGTGCGCGGGGGCGCGTTCAAAGAATCCTCGATTCAGGCCCCTTCCTGCCTTTTATTCAAACGTGCGAGCGGGTTGACGGCGATGGCAGGCCCGTCCGGCTCACAGGAGTCCGAAGCGGCCGGCCCAGCTGGTGAGTTCCCGGGGCGTCGTGTTGCCCCCGCACACCACGAGCCCGATCCGGGCGCCGTCGCCGGTCCGCTCCGCCACCTGCCGGGCCGCCGGCAGCAGACAGCCCGCGGCCGGCTCGGTCCACACCTTGGCGTGCTCGGCGAGGTCCAGGCAGCCCTGCACCGCGTCCCGGTCCGGGACCACCAGGACCTCCTCGACGAGCGCCGACACGAGGTCGTACGTCAGCTGCGACACCGAGGGCGCGCTCAACGTGGTGACCAGGGACGACAGCGGCACCGGCACCGGGCCGCCGGCCTTGAGCGCGCCGGACATCGCCTCCGCGCCCTCGGTCTCCACGCCCCACACCCGCACACCGGGGCGCCGGGCGCGCAGGGCCGCCGCGACCCCGGCGATCAGACCGCCGCCGCCCACGCTGACGACGACGTCCGTCAGCTCCCCGGCGTCCTCGGCCAACTCCAGCCCCACCGTGCCCTGTCCGGCGATCACGACGGGATCGTCGAACGGGTGGACCAGCGTCAGCCCCTCGTCCCGCAACCGGTGCACCAGCCGGAAGGCGCTGTCCATGCCGTCGGTCAGCCGCACCGACGCCCCGGCGTCCTCGGCGAGCGCGACGGAGCGCGCGGGCGCGGTGCGCGGCATGACCACGGTTGCCTTCACATCGAGGGCCGCGGCCATCACCGCGAGCGCGATCCCGTGGTTGCCGCCGCTGACCGCGACCACGCCCGCCGCCCGTTCGGCCTCGCTCAGCGACAGCAGCTTCGCGGTGGCCCCGCGGGCCTTGAACGAGCCGGTGCGCTGGAGCAGTTCGAGCTTGGCGGTGACCGGGACGCCGAGCAGTGCGCTCAGGCCCGGGCTCGGCACCGTCGGCGTCCGTACGACGTGTCCGGCGATCCGCTGCGCGGCGGTTTCGATGTCCGAGATGTCGGTCAAGGTGCTTCACCCTTCCGGCGCGGGGCGAGAACCGCGCCGCTCGCACCTTGGCCCGCCGGGACACCGGAGGTCAACGCCGTTCCGCCGGACGGTCACCGCACGCGGTCCACCAGGAGGTCCAGCAGCCCCGTCAGCTCCGCCGCGGCCCCGGCCGCCAGGGGCGCGGTGGTGAGCAGTTCCCGCGCGGCGGCGGTGTGGACCCGGGCCTCGCACAGGGCCGCCGTCCGGCCGCCGGCCGCCTCGATCAGCGCGGTGGCCTCCTCGGCGTGCTCCGCTGAGCCGAGCAGCGCGGGCAGCCGCCGGGCCGCGGGCGAGCCGAGCGCGGCCAGCACCGGGTACGTCTTCTTCCGCTCCCGCAGATCACCGCCCACGGGCTTGCCGGTGACGGCCGGGTCGCCCCAGATGCCGAGCACGTCGTCGACCAGCTGGAAGGCGACCCCCAGATGCCGCCCCGCCCGGTCCAGCGCGGCGACCGTGTCCCGGGGCGCCCCGCCGAGCGCGGCGCCCAGCGCGGCGGCGCAGCCCAGCAGCGCGCCGGTCTTGCCCTCCGCCATCGCCTCGTACTCCCGCGCCGTCACCCGCTCCGGCCCGGTCCAGGGCCGGGCGGCGAACAGCAGGTCGTCGGCCTGCCCGCGCACCAGGTCGGCGAGGGCCGCCGAGAGCAGCCGCACCGCGCCGGGCCCCTCGGGGGCGGCGGCGAGGGTGTCCACCGCCAGCGCGAACAGGGCGTCCCCGGCCAGAACGGCCGGACCCGTGCCGTACGCGTGCCAGACGGCGGGGCGGCGGCGCCGGGTCGTGTCGCCGTCCATGATGTCGTCGTGCAGCAGCGAGAAGGCGTGCACCAGCTCCACCGCGACCGCCGCCGGGACCCCGGCCTGGCCGTCGGCGCCCGCCGCCTCCGCGCCGAGGACCGCGAGGGCCTGCCGTACGCCCTTGCCGCCCGGCGCGGCGGCGGGCGCCCCGCCGACCTCGCACCAGCCGAAGGAGTACGCGGCCATCTCGGCCACCCAGGGGTGCAGCCGCCCCACCGCCGTCCGCAGGTCCGGCTGGACCAGCTCCCGGCACCGGGCGAGGACGTGCCGGGCGGACTCCCGCACCGGGGAGGAGAGCGCCGTCACCGTACGGCCTCCGGCTCCAGGCCGAACTCCCGCTGCGCCCGGGCCACCATCTCCCGCGCGTGCCGCAGCCCGCTGCGCTCCAGCGTCCGGGCCAGGTCGGCGAGTTCGGCGGCGGTCTCGGCGCGGTCGCGGCCGAGCCGGGCCAGGGACTTGGCGAGGCCCAGGCGGGACAGCGCCTCGCCGCGCGGCTCGCTCATCGTCCGGAACTCCGACAGCGCCAGCTCGTAGCGGTCGCGGGCCTCGGCGTACCGGCCCGCGCGGTACAGGACGTTGCCCTGCATCTTGTGGTTGTAGGCGAGCGCGCTGGAGAGGTTCATCTCCCGGCAGGTCGCCTCCGCCTCGGCCAGCAGCTCCAGCGCCCGCTCGGTCGCGCCGTCGCGCACCGAGAGGACGTCCGCGAGTCCGCGCAGCGCCCAGGCGTGCCCGCGCCGGTCGTCGGCCCGCTCGGCTATCTCCGCCGCCTCCGCGAACAGGGCGTACGCCCGGTCGTAGTCCCCGGTGTTGCGGTGCATCTGGGCGATGCCCTCCAGGGCCCACACGGTGTGCCGGGCCTCGCCCCGTTTGCGGGCCTCGGCCAGCAGCTGCTCGTGCAGCCGGCCGACCGCCGCGTAGTCGCCCTGGATCCGGCCGGTCTCGGCGAGGCCGGCCAGCGAGTAGCCGCGGACCACCACGTCCCCGCCGCGCTCGCCGAGTTCGGCCGCGAGCCCCAGCAGCCGCCAGGCCAGCGGGAACGCCCCGCGCTGCCGGGCCAGCGTGCCCCCGCTCCACAGCGCCCAGGCCATGGCGGCGGTGTCGCCGGCGTCCCGGGCGGCGCGGTAGCTCGCCTTCCAGGCGCGGTCGGCGTCCTGCACATGGCCGAGCCGCCGGTGTGCCTCGGCGACGGCGAGCCCGCAGCGCGCCGCCTCGCCGGGGCGTCCGGCCCGCTCGGCCTCGCGCAGCCGCTCGGTGCCCTCGGCCAGTACGTCGACCAGCGAGGAGTTCACGGACAGGGTGGTCAGGGCGCCCTGGTACTCCGGGGCGAAAGCCTTGCCGTACATGCGTACCCTTCTATACACGGAGTGTATACATGTCGTGTATAGCGAATCGGAAAGGTGCCCCGGCCCGCAGGGGCCGGGGCTTCGGTCTGTTGTCGATCAAGACGCCGGTACGGCGGCGGGGGTTGCCCGTGCGGTACGGATCACATGTGAAGGTTCAGTGCTGCTGGGCCTTCTGGGGCGTCACCTCGCTCGGCCGCACCACCACGTACCCCTCTCCCCGCAGCATCAGCTGCACGGCCTCGCCCGAACCGCCGCGCAGCATCGAGCCGATGGACTGCGAGCGGTGCAGCGAGGTCTCCAGCCGGGCGGTCCAGCCCACCACCGCGTCCGTGTCGACGTACACCGGTGCCTGCGCGGACACCGGGATCACCAGCGGGGTGCCCTCGCAGACCAGGCCCAGCCGGCCCTGCCCGCTGAACACGCTGTTGAACAGGCCGCCCCCGGCGATGCCGGACCCCTTCACGGTCTTGATCTCGTACGACAGCGAGGCGTCGAAACACAGGACGTTGCGGCCGTTGACGGTGAACTGGTCACCGGGCTCCACCTCGACGATGAAGCAGTTCTGCGCCTCGTGCGCGAACCACGCCTCGCCCTGCCCGCGCACCGCCATGAGGGGCAGTCCCTCACCGGTGACCGCGCGCTTGAGCATGCCGCCGACGCCCTGCCCCTTGCGCTCGAAGGCGAGGCTGCCGCGGTAGGCGATCATCGCACCCTGCCGGGCGTACATCTCGCCGTTCACCGCGTACTTGAGGCACTTGGCGTTCTCGACGGACATGCCCGGCGCCACGGCCGGCTGCACCACGTGCTGACTGGAAAAGAGGTCACCCTTCATGCGGGGCATGGTGTCGCGGAGGGCAGCGTTCCGCCAAGATCACGGTGTGTGACCGCTCATCCGCCGAACAGCTGGGTCCAGTACGCGCCCGCCCGGCCGCCGCGGGTGAAGCCGGCGCCGATGTGGGTGAACTCCCGCCCGAGGATGTTGGCGCGGTGTCCGGGGCTGTTCGTCCAGCCGGCCACCGCCTCGGCGGGGGAGTGCCGGCCGCACGCCGTCGGGGGACGTGTGCGCGTAGAAGTCCCGGGCCGCCATGCCGGCACAGTGCCTCTGCGCGGCGGCCGTCGGCAGCGGGTCGACGGCCGGCGGAGGCAGCCCGGCCCGCCCACGCTCGGCGTTGGTGAGCGCGACGACCTCACCGGCCGAGCGCGCCGTCCGTCCGGCGTCGGCGGGGCGGCCCACGGCGTGGTCCAGTACCGGTCGCCCGCGTCGGCGCGGGCCGGCGCGGCATGCCGGAAGGCCGGGTCGAGGAGGGTGCGCCGGGGCCGCGCCGAACCCCGGCGGTACTCCACCGAATCGGCCGGGGTGGAGACGAGATGCTCGCCGACGGTGACGTACGCGCACCCGGTGGCCGAGGGTGGGGAGCCGGCGCCGGTGCGGGCGGCGTCGACCAGGCGGGTGAAGTCGGTCGAAGGCACCGCCCGCCCGCAGCCGCACGAGACCGCGCGGCAAGGCCGCATGGCCGCCGGGGACCAGCTCGACCGTGCCCGGTACAACGCCGGTCACACGTCAGCGGGTTCCCGCTCGCCGGCCCGAGGGGCGCTCGGACCCCGCGCCCCCGCACACCGCCCGCGGCGCTCGCCGGCCCTTACCGCTTCCCGCAGAACGCCGACTCCAGCGCCCCGGCCAGTGTGTCGAGCACCTTCCCGTTGTTCGACGTGTTGGCCATGGCCGTGAGGCTCCGGCTCCCGTCCTTCGTGCCGAACGCGTACGTGTAGTACCCCTGCACCGCCCCCGTGTGCCCGTACACCGACACCCCGCAGGACAGGTCCCGCCGCCGCAGCCCGAGCCCGTACGCCGTCGTGCTGTTCACCGGGGTGAACCGCTCCATCTCCGCGAGCCGGGCGGCGGACATCAGCCTGCCCTTGAGCAGCGCGCTGTAGAAGACGTCGAGGTCCCGCGCGCTGGAGATGATCGCGCCCGCGCTCTGCGCCCAGGACACGGTCTGCGCGGTCGCGTCGACCAGCGGGGCACCCGCCGTGTCCGGCGTCAGGTACCCGCGGGCGTACCGGCCCGGAATCGCGGTGTCCGGGTGGACGTAGAAGGTGTCGGCGAGCTTCAGCGGCTCGATGATGCGGTTCCGGTACGCGGTCCGCACCGACTGCCCGGTGAGCTTCTCGATGAGCAGTCCGGCGACGACGAAGTTGGTGTTGGAGTACGCGTAGGCGGCGCCCGGCGCGTTGGTGCGCGGCTTCTTCAGGGAGAGGGCGACCAGCTGCCGGTAGGTGAAGACCTTCGTCCGCACCGCCTCGAAGCCGGAGACGCTGCTGGCGAACATGTCGTTCGTGTAGTCGTACAGCCCGCTGCGGTGGCCGAGCACATGGCGGACCGTGATCCGGTCGTCCGGCAGCAGTCCCGGCAGGTAGCGGTTGACCGGTGCGTCGAGCACGAGCCGGTGCTCGTCGACGAGCTGGAGCAGGACGACGGCCGAGAAGGTCTTGGTGACGCTGCCGACCCGGAACCGGTCGTCGGTGCTGAGGGCGCGTCCGGTGGCGCGGTCGGCGACGCCCCGGGTGACCAGGTGGGCCCGGCCCCGGTCGTCGACCCGGGCCAGCGCCCCCGGCGCGCCCTGGGCCACCGCCGACTTCAGCACCGCGGCCAGGCCCGCGGTGTCGGGCGCCGGCAGCGCCGCTGCCGCCGAGGTGTCCCGCTCCCCGGCCGCGGCCCGCGCCGGGACCGCGAGCAGCGACAGCGCGACCGCCCCGAGTACCGCTCCCCGCCCCACCGTTGCTGAGACCATCCCCTACCCACTCCCTCGGTCCGGTTTCTGATGCGATATCGGTCACATTCCGCCCTGGGAACCTAGGGGATCACGGCACCGTCTCCACAGCCGACACACAGTTGGTCATCTCGTGATCACTCTGTGGCGCCCATATGTAAAGGATTGCCATAGAAGTTCGCGAAATGGATCATTCCGGCTTTACGTGCCCATGACTGATCCGCAAGGGTTGTCCCTCGGGGCCAGACCAGCTCCCGTGGCGCCCAACTGCGCCATGCCTCAAGGCGGTTGGTGACCCCTGCCGCCTTCGAACGAAGGAACCCTGATCAGATTGCGTAGACCGCACATACGCACCGTGGCGGTCGCCGTCGCGGTGGCGACGGCTGCCACGGGCCTGGCCGGTACGGCCTTCGCGGGTCCCTCCACGGGGGTGGAGTCGTCCGCCTCCGCCGCCTCGAACGCCACGGCGGTGGTGGAGGCGGCGCGCACCGCGGCCTTCGCGCACGCCTCGGCGACCGGCGTCTCGAAGGGCGACGAACTGCACGCCCAGGACGTCATGATCGACCCCGAGGGCGCCCGGCACGTCCGCTTCGTCCGCACCCACAACGACCTGCCGGTGCTCGGTGGCGACCTCGTCGTCCACCTCGACCGGGGCCTCGGCTACACGGGCGTGACCCGTGCCGCCGGCCACGCCGTCAAGCCCGCCGCCCAGGCCAAGCTGACCGCGGCCCAGGCCGCCGCGAAGGCCGCCCGTGCCGCCAAGGGCGACGCGAGCGGCACCCAGCTGGTGGTCGACGCCCGCGGCGGCGCCTCCGCGCTCGCCTACCAGGTGACCGTCACCGACAAGGACAGCTCCCGCACGGTCGTCGTCGACGCGGTCACCGGCAAGGTGCGCAGCAACACGCCGAACCGGGACGAGTTCCTCTCCCCGAAGCTGCTCGACACCCTCCGCGAGCGCGGCGAGAGCGCCGAGCCGGCCACCGGCGTCGGCTCCGGCGCCGAGGTCTCCGGCCTGGTCGGCTCGCGCTCCTCGGGTGCCGCGCGCTACCCGTCCGCGGCCAAGGGCACCGGCAAGACCCTCTTCGTGGGCACCGTCGGCCTCACCACCACGCAGACCTCGCGCGGCCACTACCAGCTCAAGGACCCGAACCGGTACGGCACCGAGACGCGGGACGCCAAGGGCTCGTACACGGAGAAGTTCAGCGCCGGCACGAAGTTCACCAACACCACCAACGTGTGGGGCAACGGCAAGACCACCAGCCGGGCCACCGCCGCCGCCGACGCCCAGTACGGCGTCACCAAGACGCTGGACTTCTACAAGTCCACGTTCAAGCGCAAGGGCATCCGCAACAACAGCAAGGCCGCCCAGGCGATGGTCCACTGGGGCAAGAAGGTCGCCAACGCCTTCTGGGACCCCACCTGCAACTGCATGCTGTACGGCGACGGCGACGGCCAGATGTTCAAGAAGCCGCTCGTCGTCCTCGACGTCACGGGTCACGAGCTGACCCACGGCGTGGTGGAGGCGACCGCCAACCTGCAGCCGACCTTCGTGGACTCCGAGGGCAACCAGTACGGCGAGCCGGGCTCGCTGAACGAGTCGCTCGCGGACATCTTCGGCTCGAACGTCGAGTTCTACGCCAAGAACACGAAGGACACGCCGGACTACCTGGTCGGTGAGAAGCTGGGCCTCGCGCAGAAGTTCCTGCGCCGCCTGGACCACCCGTCGCTCGACAAGCTCGAGGGCGCCATCGACTACTGGTCCCCGGACACCTACTACACCGAGGTGCACGCCGGTTCCGGTGTCTCCTCGCACGCCTACTACCTCCTCGCCGAGGGCAGCGGCAAGAAGAAGATCGGCAGCGTCACCTACAACTCGCCGACCTACCGCAACATCACGGTCAAGGGCATCGGCCGGAGCAAGGCGACCGCCATCTACTACCGGGCGCTCACCCGTTACATGGTCTCCAGCACCGACTTCCACCAGGCGCGCATCGCGACGCTGAAGGCGGCCAAGGACCTGTACGGCGCGAACAGCACCGAGTACAAGACGGTGGACAAGTCGTGGGCCGCGGTCAACGTCACCGCCGCCAACACGCCGCGCGCCCAGCGCTGACGGCCGACACCGCACATCGCACCACCGGATGCCCCGCCTCGCGCGGGGCATCCGCATGTCCGCCCGGTCGCCGGAGAGCGGCCACGCCGCCGACCGGAAGAAGCACTCCACGGCCGGCGCGTCGGCACCGACGGCGTGCACCGACGCCTCCGGCAGGCCCGCCGTCATCTCCGCCAACCCCTCCGGCGGCGGGAGCCGGTGGGGCCGCCGACGCACAACTCCGGCCGGGCCAACGCCTGGCGCGTCCTGTGCCGGGCGTGTTTGAAGAACCCCGACAAGGCGCACCAGCTCATCGTGGACGACCTGCGCCCGTGGACCGGCGGCGACGACGGCACGGCCTCCGGCCCCGTTCGACATCTACGAGGGCGGACGGGGCCGGCACCCCGGCCGCCGTCGCCGAGCCTCGCCGATCCCGACCGGCGGGACGGCACACCCACCGAGGTGCGGATCCGCGGCGCGGGCGGCACCATGACCTCCGTGGGACACGCAGGCACCCTCCGGACGGTCCGGACGCGCCCCGGCGAGGCCGTGACGCTCCGGGACGTCGTCCGGTGACCGGCGGGTTCGGGCGCTGCTGCCGCATCGCCGCCGCCCTGCTCACCGCCGCCGCCTGCCAGTCCGCCCCGGCCGCCCGGGCCGACGCCCCGCCCGGGTCCACCGCCCGCGCCACCGGCGTGGTCACCTGGGCGGCGAGCGCCGACCGCCTGGGCGAGGGAACGGCCGGGCAGGGCTACCGGCTCGTCGTCCGCACCAGCGTCGGCGGCAGCCACCTGCGCGTCCGCTTCACCAACGCCTTCGGCGACCGGCCGCTGACCCTGGACGGCGTCCACGCCGGACTGCGCGCCCAGGGCGCGGCCCTGCGGCCGGGCAGCAACCGCCCGCTCACCTTCGGCGGCGCCCGCACGGTCACCGTCCCGGCGGGCGCCGTCGCCTGGAGCGACCCGCTGCCCGGCCGGATCCCGGCCGGCACCGACCTCGTCGTCAGCCTGCGCACCCCGGACGCGGCCGGCCCGGCCACCGGTCACTGGATGGCGATGCAGACGTCGTACACGGGCCGGGGCGAGCACACCGCCGAGGAGAGCGGCGCCCACTGGACCCGGACCACCGGCTCCTGGTGGTACATCGACTCCGTCGCGGTACGGCCCGCCCGCGCGCCCGGCGGTGCCGTGGTCGCGCTGGGCGACTCGATCACCGACGGCTGGCAGTCCACCGCCGGCCTGAACCGCCGCTGGCCCGACCGTCTCGCCCGCCGCCTGGCCGCGGCCGGCGGGCCCGTCCAGGGCGTGGCCGACGAGGGGATCTCCGGCAACCGGGTCCTCGCGGACGGCGCCGGGCAGGCCGTGCTGCGTCGGCTGGACCGGGACGTCCTGTCCCAGCCCGGCGTGCGCACCGTCATCCTCTTCGCGGGCGTCAACGACATCAAGGCGCACACCGGCGTCACCGCGGCCGATCTCGTCACCGGCTACCGGGAGATCGCCCGGCGGGCGCACGCGGCGGGCATCTGCGTGGTCGCCGCCACGGTCGGGCCGTTCAAGGGCTGGCCGGAATGGGACCCGGCCGCCGAGGCCGTACGGCAGGAGGTGAACCGGTTCCTGCGCGGCAGCACGGACTTCGACGCCGTCACCGACTTCGACCGCGTGCTGCGCAGCCCCTACGACCCCGAGCGCATCCTGCCGCTCTTCGACGGCGGCGACCACCTCCACCCCGACGACGAGGGCATGCGGGCCCTGGCCGACGCCGTCGCCCTGGACAGCCTGGACTGCCCCCGCTGAACCCGCCGGCCGGGGCACCCCGCCCCGGCCGCCGCGGCCTCAGCGCAGCGTTCGCGCCCAGTCGGCCGGCACCCGGCCCGCCGGACCCGGCACCGGCTGGTCGGCGGGGTGGCCGGCCGGCGGGGCGAGGTCCGGGCCGGAGGCGTACAGCTCCTCGGTGGCGTAGTTCCAGAACCAGCCCTCGCCCGGCTCGAAACTCCGGATCACCGGGTGTCCGGTGGCCCGGTAGTGGGCGGTGGCGTGCTTCGCGGGGGAGTCGTCGCAGCAGCCGATGTGCCCGCACTGCGCGCACCGGCGCAGATGGAACCACCAGCCGCCCGCCTCCTCGCACTCCACGCAGCCCGGGCCGCTGGGCGGGACGCTGGGGTCGATACCGTCGACGTCGTTCATACCGGCTCCTCGTCGGGCGTCTCGGCGGTCAGGGGGAGCAGCACCTGGAAGCGGGTGTCGCCGGGCACCGACTCGACCCGCAGGGTGCCGTGGTGCTTGTTGACGACGATCCGCCAGGAGATGTCCAGGCCGAGCCCGGTGCCCTCGCCGACCGGCTTGGTCGTGAAGAACGGATCGAAGATCCGGTCCTTGATCTCCGGCGGCACACCCGGACCGGTGTCCCGGAACTCCACCAGCAGCCGCTCGTGGTCGAGCGCCGTCCGCACGGTCAGCCTGCCCTGGCCGCCGGCGCTCTTGATGGCCGAGACGGCGTTGTCGACGAGGTTGGTCCACACCTGGTTCAGCTCCGCCGGGTAGGCGGGCACCGGCGGGAGGGCGCGGTCGTACTCCTTGACCACCTCGATGCCCGGACCGGTCTTCCCGGAGAGCATCAGCAGCGTGCTGTCGAGGAGTTCGTGCACGTCCACCACCCGGTACGGGGCCCGGTCCAGCTGCGCGTACTGCTTGGCCGCGTCGACCAGGTGCGAGATGCGGGTGGTGGAGTCCTCGATCTCGTTCATCAGCAGCTCGGTCTCGATGGTGTAGTTGAGCCAGCCGACCGCGTTCGGCAGGATCTCCGCGTCCACCGCCGCCGCGACCTGCTCCAGCCAGTCCACGTCGAGCCCCGCCTGCACGAACGTCGGCGCCAGCTGCCAGCCCTGGCCGATGCCGTGGTCCTCCAGCCAGTCGGTGAGCACGTCCTCCCGGTCGGCGGCCTCCAGCGGGCTGAGCACCGGGGCCTTCGCGACCCGCTCGGCGGTGCGCTCCTGGATCTCGACCAGGCTCGCCAGCACCTCGCGGGAGAAGGGCCCCTCGGCGATCAGACCGAGCTTGTGCCGCATCTTCGCGACCCGCTCCCGCAGCGTCGCGGTGGCCCGGACCGCCGCCGCGGCGGGGTTGTTCAGCTCGTGCGTCAGCCCCGCCGACAACGAGCCCAGCGCCAGCAGCCGCTCCCGCTGCCCGATCATCGCCTGGGTGTTCTTCGAACCGAAGAACAGCCCCTCCAGCAGGTGCACGGCCATCGGGAACCACTCGCGCATCACGTCCGCGAACAGATCCGCCGGCAGCACGAAGAACCGGGTCGGCACCGTGACCCGCATCGAGTTGGTGTAGACCTGCGGCACCCGGTCGCCGAGGTAGGCCTGCATCGCGCCCGCGTACACCCCGCGCTGCGAGGTCCGGGTGACCTCCACGTCGTCACCGCCGACCCGCCGGGACAGCACGACCGTGCCCTCGATCATCACGAAGAAGCAGGTGGCCGGGTCGCCCTCGGTGTACACCGGGCCGGGCTGGAACAGCTCCACCCGGCCCTGGGCGCACAGCCGGCCCAACTGCTCCGGGCTCAGCTTCTCGAAGAGGAACAGCGAGCCGATCTCCTGCGGGCTGCACGCCACGATCTGCCCGCTCACGACTGCTCCAGATACCGGTGGACGAGCATCACGGCCATGGCTCCCTCTCCGACGGCGGACGCGACACGCTTGGCGGACTCGGCGCGGGCGTCGCCCGCCACGAAGACCCCGGGAATGCTGGTCTCCAGGTGGTACGGCGGCCGGTCCAGCTCCCAGCCGGCCGGCGGCCGTCCGTCGGCGGTCAGATCGGGCCCGGCCAGGATGAACCCGCGCCCGTCGCGCAGCACGGTGTCGCCCAGCCAGTCGGTCAGCGGGGCGGCGCCGATGAACACGAACATCCACTGCGCGTCGACCCGTTCGGTCTCGCCGGTCACCGCATCACGCAGCGTCAGCTGCTCCAGGTGGTCCGAGCCGTGCGCCTGCTCCACGACCGTGTGGCAGCGCACGGAGATGTTCGGCGCCTCGCTGATCTGCTGGATCAGATAGTGCGACATGGACGCCGACAGGTCCGGGCCGCGCACCAGCAGCGTCACCGACTTCGCGCCCCGGGACAGGTACATCGCCGCCTGGCCCGCCGAGTTGGCGCCGCCGACGATGTACACGTCCTGGCCCTGGCAGGAGGCGGCCTCGGTCAGCGCCGAGCCGTAGAACACCCCGCACCCGGTCAGGTCGGTACAGCCGGCGGCCTCCAGCTGCCGGTACTGCACCCCCGTCGCGAGGATCACGCTGTGCGCGGCGATCGCCGAACCGTCCGCGAACCGTACGACGCGTGCGGCGCCGTTGACCTCCAGGCCCGTCACCTCACGGGTCGTCAGGATCTCGGCGCCGAACTTGGCCGCCTGCCGGCGCGCCCGGTCGGTGAGCTGCGCGCCGGAGACCCCGTCCGGGAAACCGAGGTAGTTCTCGATCCGGGAACTCTGCCCGGCCTGCCCGCCGGTCGCCGACCGCTCCACCAGCACGGTCCGCAGCCCCTCGGAGGCGCCGTACACGGCCGCGCCCAGCCCGGCCGGGCCGCCGCCGATCACGACGAGGTCGTAGAAGTCGGCCGTGGGCGTCGTCGCCAGGCCCACGCGCGCGGCCAGCTCGGGCGCCTCGGGCTCGACCAGGGCGGTGCCGTCGGGCGTGACCACCAGCGGCAGCCGCTGCCCGTCCTGTCCGGCCGCCGCCAGCAGCCGCTGCCCCTCCGGCTCCTCCACCGAGTACCAGCGGTACGGCACCTGGTTGCGGGCCAGGAACTCGCGGACGTCGGAGGAGCGCGCCGACCAGCGGTGCCCCACCACCTTGGTGCTGGGCACCGGCTTGTAGGCGCTGGTGCGCCAGGCCTGAAGCAGGTCGTCCAGGACCGGGTAGAGCTTCTCCTCCGGCGGGTCCCAGGGCTTGAGCAGATAGTGGTCCAGGTCGACCACGTTGATCGCGTCGATCGCCGCGTCGGTGTCCGCGTACGCGGTCAGCAGCACCCGCCGCGCCCCCGGGTACACGTCGAGCGCCTGCTCCAGGAACTCGATGCCGTTCATCTGCGGCATGCGGTAGTCGGCCAGGATCACCGCGACCAGGTCACCGCGCAGCTTCAGCTCGCGCAGCGCCTCCAGCGCGGACTCGCCGGACTCCGCGCGCACGATCCGGTACGACTGGCCGTAGCGCCGCCTGAGATCGCGGGCGACGGCACGGGAGACCCCCGGGTCGTCGTCCACGGTCAGGATGACGGTCCGCGCGGTCTCGGCGGCCTGTGCCATGCGTCTCCCCACCCGAGTGTCGGATCCCCGGGCCGGCGTCGTGGGGACCGCCGCACCGGTTTCAGGCCATCGTATGTTCGATCCCCGGGGTTCCGCTTGCCCGACAGGGACCGGTGCTTGCCCCACAGCGCCCGGCCGGCGCGGCCCGGCCCCGGCGGGCCGGTGCGACGGATCACAGGAGAGATGATCGTCAGCGTGCCGCCGGTGCCCGAGAGTGGGTACCTGCACGACTTGGACGCTACGACGAGGAGGCCCACGGATGACACGCCCGATCACGGCAGGGGTGGACGGTTCTCAGGAGAGCCTGGCCGCGCTGGACTGGGCGGCCAGGGAGGCCGTACGCCGGAAGCTGCCGCTGCGCGTGGTGCACGCCTGGCGGTACGCGGAGGCGCTCGCCACCGCCGACCGGGACACCCAGCACGGGTGGGTGTCGGAGGGGGTGCGGGAGGCCGTGCGGACCGTGTCCGAGCGGCATCCGGAGCTGACGGTGACCACGGACCTCGTCGAGGGCGGTCCCGTGCACGCGCTGTCCGCCGCGGCGGCCGAGGCCGAGATGCTGGTGCTCGGTTCGCGCGGGCACGGACCCGTCGTCGGCTTCCTGCTGGGCTCGGTCGGCCAGCAGGTGATCGCCGAGGCGACCCGGCCCGTGGTCCTGGTGCGCGCCGGGGACCAGCCCACGGCGGAGGCGGCCGGCCGGGACGTCGTGGTCGGTCAGCACGGCGGACCGGAGGACAGCGCGGCGGCGCTGCGGTTCGCGTTCGAGACGGCGGCGGCCCGGGGCGCGGCCGTCCGGGCGGTCCGGGCGTGGACGCTGCCGCCGGTCTTCGCCTACAGCCCGGGTTCGCTCAAGCTGCTCGACGAGGCGGGCGGTCTCGAACCGTACGAGAAGCAGGCGCTGGCCGAGGCGCTCCGGCCCTGGCGGGAGCGGTTCCCCGAGGTGCCCGTCGCCGAGCACGTCGAGATGGGCAGCGCCGGCCAGGTGCTGCTGTCGATGGCCGGCGGGGCCCAGCTGATGGTCGTCGGGCGCCGGGCGCACCGTACGGCGGTCGGTGCCCGGATCGGCTCGGTGGCGCACGGGGTGCTGCACCACGCCGACTGCCCGGTGGCCGTGGTCCCGCACGAGTGAGCTACTCCGCCTCGGCCGGCTCCGGCGTGTCCCGGATCCGGGGCAGGACGTGCGCGACGTAGTCCTGGACGGCGGTGTCGAGCCCTATGTCGTGCTGGGCGCGCTCGGACAGGTACCAGCGGTGTTCGAGGAGTTCGTGGTAGATCTCGGCCGGGTCCATGGTGCCGCGCAGCTCGGGCGGCACCGCCCGCACGGTCGGCCGGAACACGTCCCGCACCCAGCGGTGGGCGAGCACCTCCGGCCGGGCGGCATGGGGGTCGCCGGGCGCGTAGTCGTCCTGGGTGGCCATCCAGCTCTCCAGGTCGTTCAGCAGCCGCCGCGCCTGGTTCTCCTCGGTGTCCAGGCCGGTCAGCCGGAGCAGCTGCCGCTGGTGGTGGCCGGCGTCGACGACCTTCGGCACGAAGGTGACGGTGTCGCCGTTGGACGAGTGCTCGATCTGCATCTCGGCCACGTCGAACCCGAGGTCGTTCAGCCGCCGGATCCGCCGCTCGATGTAGTGGTACTTGCCCGCCGGGTACACCGAGGTGCGGGTCAGCTCCTGCCACAGCCCCTGGTAGCGGGTGCAGATCTCGTGGCCGAACGCCACCGGGTCGACGGACGGGTGCAGCGCGCCGGACGCCTCCAGGTCCAGCAGCTCCCCGCTGATGTTGACGCGGGCCAGGTCCAGGTCGTAGTCCCGCTGCCCGGGGCTGAGCCGCGGGTGCAGCTCGCCGGTCTCGGCGTCGACCAGGTAGGCCGCGTAGGCGCCCGCGTCCCGCCGGAACAGGGTGTTGGACAGCGAGCAGTCGCCCCAGGCGAACCCGGCCAGGTGGAGACGGACCAGCAGCACCGCGAGGGCGTCCATCAGCCGGTGCATGGTCGCCGGACGCATGGTCGTCTCGAACATCGACCGGTACGGCATCGAGCCGCGCAGATGCCGGGTGACGAGCACCGGCTCCAGCGGGGCGCCGGAGGCGTCGGTGCGGCCGGTGACCACGGCGAGCGGGTCGACGGCGGGGATGCCCAGCCGGTCCAGGTCGCGCAGCAGCTCGTACTCGCGCAGCGCGGGCCGTTCGGCCAGCTCCTTGACGGCGATCACCTCGTCGCCGGCGTGCGCGTAGCGCACCACGTGCCGGGAGATGCCGCGGGGGAGCGGTACGAGGTGTTCCGCGGGCCACTCCTCCAGCGGGGTGTCCCAGGGCAGGGAGAGCAGGAGCGCGGGGTGCTCCGGGTTCGTGGCGCTGATCTGCAAAGCCATGGCACGAACCCTAAGACGCCGTTTCACTTGGTGGGTTGTCGGTCATTGATGAGGCTGGTACCGATGGCTGTGAAGGCGAGGAATTGTTCTGGCTTGCGTTCGTAGCGACGGTGGAGCCGGCGGCAGCCGGCGAGCCAGGACATGGTCCGTTCGATGACCCATCGATGACGTCCGAGCCGCTGTGAGTTCTCGACCCCCCGGCGGGCGATCCGTGGCGTGATACCGCGAGAGTGAAGCCATCGCCGCAGGTAAAGGTAGTCGTAACCCTTGTCCCGTGGAGCTTGTCAGGCCGCCTGCGGCGGGGACCGCGACGGCTGCGGATCGGCGGTATCGACGTGACGAGCGGCTGGACGGCGAGACTATCGTGGGGGTTGGCCGCGGAGATGGCGACCGCGACGGGCAGGCCGGACCGGTCGGTGACGAGGTGGATCTTCGATCCGTTCTTGCCGCGGTCGGTCGGATTCGGTCCGGTCAGCAGCTCCCTTTGAGGGTCCGGACACTCACCGAGTCGATGGCGAAACCAGCGGCGGAACCTGCCGCCACGTGCAGCCCGACGTGGCCACGAACACGATCGCGGCCAGACACTCACGGTCCCCGGCCCGCCGACGACCACCACCCTGCGGCCGCGTCACCACCGTCTCCGGCAACACCCTGCGGAACAACCCCCACTGCTCGCGCCGGTGCCTGATGAGGGCTTGGCGGCGCCGGACGGAAACGTTCGGCGGTCGGTCACAGCGACCGCATCATGAACGCATTCACTTCTAGGGCACTTGTGGTCTTTCGTTGTGATCTGCGGTTGCGGGTGCTGAATCTCGGTTCCAGCAGCGGGCCTTGTCCCGTTGCGGACCGAAGAGCCGTGCCCTGGCCCGCTTTTGGGGTGGTGATGACGCCATGCCGGAGGTAATCGACAAGGTCGGAAGTGTTTCCCAGCACCGGTACGAGCAGATCGTGGCCGAGCTGCGGGACGTGGTCGCCCAGCAGAGCCGCGGCCAGTTCACGATCGGCGACCGCGCTTTGGAGATCGAGCCCATGCGCCCGCGCGGCGGGTTCGTCGACGTGGAGCCGGAGTGGACGGTCCGCCAGTCGCTGGGGCGGCTGGCGGACGACATCGGTCTACTGTTCAGCACGGTGAAGACCGCCCGCTGGGTGGCCTCGCGCTGGCCGAAGGAACATCGCCAGGAGGGGGTGTCCTGGACGGTTCACCGCATCCTGGTATCCATCGAGGACGAGACCGAGCGGTTCGCCGCGATCAAGAATTCGCCGCCGGGCAAGACGCGGTGGACCGCAGACGACGCAGATCGGCGAGTGAGCAACCAGCTCGACATCCCCGTCTCGCGGCAGGAGAAGATCACCGCGATCCACTCCCTGGCCCGGGAGGACGGGGTGGCCGCCGTGGTGACCACTGATCTGCTGAAGCGTCCGCAGGTCGCGGCGAAAGTACCGACCGTCTACAAGGTCCGGGTGGTGGAGGAACCCACGCGGGACGAGTCGGTCGCGACGACGGCCGCGACGACCCTGCTGCGTCGTCCGGACGTTGCCTTCAAGGCGATGAGCGACGACACCGCCCGCTTCCACGTCAACCATGCCCAGGCCGAGCGGGGCCGGCAAGCCCGCGAGGACTTCGAACGGACGAACCCGGTCGCGCCGGCGGTCAGGCAGATCGACCGGAGGATGGAGTTCCTGGACCTGGTCACCGACTGCCACTCCTTCGCCGCCGCGTCCGGCCGGGCCGTCCCGGGCCTGCGGGACCGGCACCTGTCGGACGACGAGCGCACGATCGTCCATGAGAACCTCGCCCGGGTGAGGGCGATGCTCGACTGGATCGAGCAGGCCGTCGACACTGGCAAGGTCGACATGGACGACGAGCTGGCGAAGCTGCTGAAGGGTGAGTAGGCCATGCCTCGCGCCTCACGGCGACGGGGTGATGCCGCCCGGCGGCACGCGGACACCATCCGCTTCGTGCTGTTCGAGGCCCGGCCCGCCGGCCTGGAGTTCGCTCAGCTCGTCCGCGCCAGCGGCCTGTCACCGAGCCAGGTCCGCTCCGGGCTCGCCGCCCTGCGGGACCTGGCCGCGGAATGGGGCTATCCGCCGCTGATCTGGACGAAGGCCGGCAGCTACCAGCTCGGCGCCGACCGGGCCGCGCTGGAGGCTTACGAACGTCCGCCTCCGACTACCCCCCAGGAATCCAAGGACCGCGTCGGCCGCGCGCCCGAGACACCTTCAGCGAGCGGCTATCGCGCCTCCGGCCGTACAGTGAGTCGGCGCTCCGAGCCTGCCTTATCGCTCTTTCCAGCCTCACGCCGCCCACTGCCGTGCGCAACTCCTCCGAAGCCGCCCCTGGCCGCCGGACGTCCGGGGCGTCGGCGGGGCACCCTCCGGTCCGGTTGCGGGCCGTCCGGGCCGCAGTAGCCTGTAACTGCCCGGCACTGCCTGACCTGGAGGTAGGCCATGTTTCTCCGACGGCTGCGGCGCCGTAGGCCCTGGGGACCGGTTCTCCTCGGCAACGGCCGTCTTATCCGGGGTTTCAGCGGCGGCTCCTACGACGGTCACGGATACCTGTCCTGAACTCGCCCACGCAGCGGGACCGGCCCCGCCCCGGTGGGCCCGATCCTGGAGGATGTCCGGTGGCGGAGGATACCGACGCGCTGCTGGCCCTGACACGGCTGCTCTCCCCGCACTGCCGGGTCACCAAGATGTCCGGCGGTGCCCTGATCGCCGACTGGAAGCGGACGCGTTTCCTCGGCATGACGACGGCGGACATCCGGAAGCTCGTCGGCGCGGACCGCGAGGAACGCGCCGAACTTGTCACCGGTCTCGTCCGGGCCGGCTGCGCGCCGAACCGGAAGAAAGAGTACGCCGATGCCGAGGTCGGGCGATGGCTGCGCGGAGCCCACCTGCTCATCCGACTCATCGGATTCGGGCGTGCCCTGCGGCTTCTGTCCTTGGCCGCGCCCGGATACATCCGCTCGGACCCCGCTGCCGCCGAGGACGTCGCACGGCTGAAAAGAGCGGTGCAATCCTGCGGCCGTGGCAGCTGGTTCGTCGACGACGACTGCAAGGCCGAGGCCGTGACGGCCTTCGTCCTGCTGCGGCGCCAGGGCCTGGAAGCCGTGCTCAACGTCGGTGTGCGCGAGCACCCGTTCGCCCTGCACGCGTGGACGTCCGCGGCCGGCCTGTGCATACCCGACGCGGACCCGCGCGGACACGCGTTCACACCGGTGCTCACCATCAGCGGCGGAGGGCGGTGACGTGGAGGCCCTCCGGCTGGAGTGGGCCGACGGCGTGCCGAAGCTGTCGGTGACCGCGGCCATGGCGCGGCGGGAACTCGTGACGACGGTGACCTCCCCGGTCGGCACCGCGGCGGTCGTCGGCTGGGCCGGATCCGCCCGTGACCGTGTGGCGGGCGCGCGCGGCCTGCTCGACGCCTTCGCCCGGCCGGGAGCCGCACCGCACCTGCCGGACGGTGACTACGCCGCCGTCCTGGTGTGCCGAGACCGCGTCCTGCTGCTGCGGGACGAGCAGGCACGCGTCCCGCTGTTCTTCCGGGCTTCCGGTGGCCGGGTGAGCGCGGTCGGCACCTCGGCGCGCCACCTGAGCGGTGGAGCGGAGCTGGAACGTCGCTACTTCTGCCGGTACCTGACCGGGTATCTGGCACAACCGCACTGGGAACTCACCCCGTTCTCCGGGGTCTGCCGGGTCCTGGGCGGCGAGGTGGTGGAACTCTCGACCACCGGTCAGATCCGCGGCCGCGTGCGGCGTCGCGCCCGTCAGGCGTCCGAGCCGACGGCCCAGGCGGCGGACGATCCCGGCGGCGCCGCGCGGGTCCTGCGCCGCGCGCTGGAGAACGCCGTCGCGCGCCGTCTGGGCGGGACGACGGCATGCCATGTCTCCGGCGGCACCGACTCCACCAGCGTCGCCTTGCTCGCGGCACGTCTGCTGGCCGCGGGGGACGGCCCGGGAGACCTCGTCCTGCTCGCCGGGCGCTTTCGCACGGGAGAACTGGCAGGGGAGCAGCCGTACCTCGATGAGGCGATGGAAGAGATCCGTCGGCACGCTCCCGCCGCCCGCCTGGTCGGCGTCGAAGCCGACGACGTGTCCGACTTCGACGACTTCGAGCACCACGCCGAAGACGCCGACGAGCCTCATGCCCACGCCTTCCGGGCCCCGTTCTGGAGCAGGCTGCACGCCGCCGCTTCGGGACTGGGCTGTGACGTCCTCATGACCGGCTGCGGGGCCGACCCGGTCGTGGACGCCAACCCGCTGTACCTGCACAAGCTGGCCCGCACAGGACAACTCCGGCAGATGACGGCCCAGGCGCGTGCCTGGGCCCAGGGCGGCGAGCGGGGCCTGCGTGACGTCGTAGCCGCCAACGTCGTACGGCCGACGCTACCGCTGGCCACCGAACGGGTCACAGCGGCCCTCAACCGCCGCGGAACCGTGCTCGGTGGCCTCGGCGGCTTCGCCCGCCCCCGGTGGCTGCGGCGCGGCTTCGCGAGGGCTCACGGCTACCGAGGGGCCAGCCTCGCCGAGGCCCGCTTCGTGTTCGGGCGCAGGCCGGAGGAATCCCTCTACGACGCGGCCAACTACATCGCCGCCCCCGACCCGCTGTCGTGGCGCCGCGCGCGGCAGGACGGGTTCCTCCTCTCGCACCCTTTCCTCGACCCCGAGGTCATCACCGCGGTGCGCCGCCTGCCCGCCGAAGCGATGTTCCGTCCGGGCCGTCCGAAAGCGGTGCTGCGCGAGGCGATGGCGGATCTGCTCCCGGACGGGGTCCGCGGCCGGACGGCCAAAATCCCCTTCGACCAGCTGTACGCGCGCGGCCTGCACAGACACGGCGACGACCTCATCGACCTCTGCCGCTCCGCGAGGCATCCCCTGATCACGGAGATGTTCGACGTCGAGACGTTGTGCCAGGCGGTGCGGGAAGCGCGTCTCGGCACAGGCGACGCCTACTCCTGGGACCGCCTGAACAGCACTCTCGCCCTCGTGGCGTGGCTGGAGGGACTCGGCCGACACCCTCTCCCGCACGATGTGGCCGTGCCGGTCAGCGTCGACTCTTGATGGCCCATAGCGTCTGCTCGTACGGGCCTGTCACAGCCTTGACGAGTCCGTACCGCTCCACCAGATCACGTGACTCCGCTCCGGGCAGAATGCGGTCCTCCTCACCTTGCCGCGCGATGTTCTCCGCGAGGTCGGCGCCATGCGTGCCGAACCGCCAGTAGACGGTGATCCAGCGGGGGTCCCTCGTGTGCGCGTCGAGCGCGTTGTTCTCGTACAGCCTGCCGCGATAGATGACGGAGTCGAGGCCGCCCTTCTTCACCCACTCGGGCACGTGGCCCTCGCGCCAGGAGTAGCCCTGCTGCTCCAGCCGCTCCAGGCCGAGCCGGTCCTTGCGCGCGAAGCTCGCGGTGGCGTAGAACGCCAACTGGTCGTACGGCGTGTCCATGGGCAGCTGTACGACGGTCTGGGTGGCGAGCTTTTCACCTGCCTCGATCCAGGTTCCGATGGGCATCCACGGCTGCGCCGCCACCAACTGGCCGGTCTGGTGGATCTCCCGCCGGGAGAGCGGATGCTTCTCCTGGGCCTTGCTCCAATTTTCGGCGTCAGCGCGCCACTGCTCGTGCAGCCGGTCCTTCTGGCTCAGCGGAACCTCCTCCCCCATGGCGTGGAACTCGGTACCGAGCACGTAGAAGCCGACATCGGCGCCGTTTTCGAGTTCGATGTCGACCGGCACGGCGAACGCCTTGCGGTCCTGCCGCAGCACGGGCTCTCCCACGGACATCTTCACGAGTGGCTTGGCCCCGCGCCGGGACGGCTGGAAGAGGTACTCGTAGCTGAAATTGGCCACCGCGAGAGCCGTGGTAATGATCACCGCCGCCGCCAACCGCTTGGGGGCGGGGATCACGACCGTCGTCCGGCACACCGCGACGGCAGCGCACACGGATCCGGCGGTGAGCAGGCTCCACAGCGTCAGGTAGGCCGTGGAATCCCCGTCCCGCAAGGTCTCGACCAGCAGCATGCCGTTCGCCACGAACGCCGCGAGCGTGCCGAGCAGCGCGACCAGTCCGGAGTAGGCGAAGCTGCCGCGCGACCAGTGGTCCAGGACGGCGATGGCACCCAAGAGCGTGACGACCGCGAAGACGATCAGGGCGGCGCCGGTGATGCGACCCGGGTAGGTCAGGGCCGTGCGGATGTCCTGGATACCGAAAAAGCCCAGCAGCACCGTCGTCGGGAGGAGCACCAGCAGGATGAGTGTCATGGTCACCGGTGACCGTCCCGCACCGGCCGAGGTCCGGAACGCCCGCAGGCGTGCGCCGACGCGGGACCAGGGGGGAGCCTTCACACGATCACCTCGCACGCGGGCGGTGTCGCGCACCGCCGAGACCTGGTGCCGCGTCGCGGCTGGAGCACCATCGTCCTGGGTGGTCAGCCCGATCACCATCCGGACACCTCCGGACAGCTCAGTACCGCCACCGGACGAGCGAGATCCACTCCCTCTCCCTCCCCGGCTGACAGGAGCCGCGGCGGCTCGCAGTCCGTCACCCTCTTCCCCGGCAACACACCGCGCAAGGCTGAGGCGTCGAGCGGCACAGGGGACTCTTCTCATGCCACGGCCATCACGCCGTCGGGCGTGGCCTTCTGTTCCTCGGGGCGTGGCAGACGGCGGCTGGGCAACGCCGCGAGCGACGACCAGCCGGGACGAACTGCGAGGCCGTCTTCGCACGGCCGTACGCCGGTGCCCTGGGAGGGACTCGGGGTAGCCGTATCCGATCGCCTTGCCCGATGCGGAGCGGACCATCTGCGTGCAGGCCTCCCACGCTGCGGCATCCAGGCCCGCGTGCTCGAAAAATCCGGCCAGGCGCTGCACCTCCCCCGCCCGCTCCTGTGCCCGCTCCTCGGCGTCCCGGCGCCCGGCGGCAGCAGTTCCGTTGGACGGCTTCGGCTCCGGCCTCCATCCGGGCGGATGCGACGGCCAGGTCCTCGGACGCGGGTCCCGTCCACCACACCG
>NZ_MUMF01000406.1 GCF_002155905.1 Streptomyces tricolor
CGACGGGGTGCTGTACATCGCCATGCGGTACGTCTCCGGCAGCGACCTGCGCCACCTCATCGACGTGCGCGGCCCGCTGGCGCCGCCGGACGCGGTGCGCATCGCCGGACAGGTGGCCTCCGCCCTGGACGCCGCCCACGAGCACGGCCTGGTCCACCGGGACGTCAAGCCCGGCAACATCCTGGTCGCCGAGGGCACCGACAGCGACCACCCCGAGTACGTGTACCTGACCGACTTCGGGCTCACCAAGAAATCGCTGTCGTTGACCGGGTTCACAAGCGTCGGCCAGTTCGTCGGCACCCTGGACTACGTGGCACCCGAGCAGATCTCCGGCCGCCCGGTCGACGGCCGCTGCGACGTCTACGGCCTGTCCTGCGTGGTCTACGAGACGCTCACCGGCCGCCCTCCGTTCCAGCGCGAGGACGACATGGCCCTGCTGTGGGCCCACCAGTACGACGATCCGCCGCCGCCGAGCGCGGTCCGCCCCGGTCTGCCGCCGGCCCTCGACGCCGTCTTCGCCCGGGCCCTGGCCAAGAGCCCGGACGCCCGCCACGACACCTGCCTCTCCTTCGTCGCCGCGCTGCGCACGGCCATGACCGCCCCGGCCGGCCGCACGGCCTCCGAGGCGGACCGGTCGCAGCCCGCCGAGCCCGCCCCCCGGCCCCCGCGCTGGGCCGCGCCGGTGCTCGGCGTCAGACCGGACCACGCCGGCGGCGCATAACGCCGTCCACGGAGCCGCCCCGGCGCACCGGCCGGGCCAGCAGACCGCCCAGGAAGCCGGCCACCAGCCCCCACAGCGCGCCCAGGCCCACCGCCTGCCACACCCGGGGCCGCAGCAGCAGCTCCCCGGTCAGGTCGCCGCCCAGGTCCCCGATGCCGAGCAGGGACAGCCCGTAGTGCGCCGAGACACGGCCGGTCAGACAGACCGTCAGCACGGACAGGGCGAGCGCGACGGCCAGGTGCAGGGCGTGCTGCCAGGGCCGGATCCGGGACGGTGACCGGACGGCCATCCGGAAGGCCACGGCGAGCAGCAGCACGGCGTCCACGACCACCAGCCACCACATCCGCCCGTCGTGGGCGGTGAGCGAGCCGAGATCGAGCGCGGTGACGTCCGGGGTGCGCAGGATCTCGTCCAGCACGGGCGGCATCGGCAGCGCGAACGGGCCGTCCACCCGGCCGTCCCAGGTCGCCCCCAGGCCGAGCGTGAGGGCGAGCCAGGCCAGATTGGGCAGACCCAGCAGGACCAGCGCCCAGACCGTGGCGCCGTGCCCGCGGGCGACAGCCGTGATCAGGGCGGTGACCAGGGCGACGACGACGCAGGCCAGCAGCAGTTCCACCATCGCGTGCGCCGCCGGGCGCACCGCCTCCTGACGGCGCAGCAGCCGCCCCGGCAGCGGGGCTCCGCGCGCGACCAGCAGGGCCAGCAGCAGCACTCCCGCCAGCCACAGCAGCCCGAACAGCACGGTCAGCGGCACCTCGGTGGTGAACCCGATCCGCGGGGCCGCGTCGAACAGGTCGGCCAGATCGCTGAGGGTGCCGCTGCCCACGTCCACGGCGAAGGTCTGCCGGGCGGCGAAGGCCAGGCCGATCAGCGCCGGCAGCCACAGCGCCGCGAGCCGCGCCGCCCAGCCGGCCAGCTCCCCGGCCGAGGCGACCGCCCGGTGCCGCAGCGGGCGCAAGAAGCCGGCACCGAGGACCAGGGCGCCGGCCAGCGTGACCGACAGCGGGAGCACGGTGAGCGCGGCCCGGGTCCGGGCGAACACGCCCGCGTCGCCGGAGAGTTCCACGCTGCCGCCGACCGCGGTGACCACGGTCGCGGC
>NZ_MUMF01000407.1:0-529 GCF_002155905.1 Streptomyces tricolor
TGCTCCGCACACCGCCGTGCCGCCGGAGCCGGAGCCGATGGCGGCCTCGGCGGCTGTCGGTGCGCCGGAGCCGGCCGCGTCCGCCGCCGTACCGCCGGCGGCCATGGCCCCGCTCGCCGTCGTACCGCCGGAGGTGACCGCCACCGTCAGCACCGCCGCCCCCACCCCCACCCCGCCCCGCGGGTTCGACGCGGTGGCCGAAGAGGTGCTCGGGGACGGGCCGTTGACCGAGACGGCCGAGGGGGCGGAGTTGCTGACCGAGCCGCTGAGCCGGATCAACGAGGACGTGCGGGCGGGCCGTATCGACGCGGCGGCGGAACGGGCCGACCGGACCCTCACCGAGGCGTCCGCCGTGCTCGGCGAGCACCACGCCGAGGTGCTGCACCTGCGGGAACTGCGCGCCTACATCGCCTACCTGGCCGATGACCCGGTCCACGCCTTCCGGCTGTCCCTGGACCTCGCCCGCTCGCGCCGCCGGGCGCGGGACGGGGAGGCCGCCTACGGCAACGTGCTGAGCGCGGCCACCGCC
>NZ_MUMF01000407.1:592-20225 GCF_002155905.1 Streptomyces tricolor
AACTCGTTGCCCTCCGGGTCCGCCATCAGCACCCACTGGCCCCCGGGCTCCTTCACCTCGCGCAGCACCCGCGCCCCCAGCGCCTGAAGACGTGTCACCTCGTCCGCGCGCCGCTCCGGGCCGGCGTGCAGGTCGAGGTGGAGCCGGTTCTTCCCGGCCTTGGGCTCCGGCACCCGCTGGAACAGCAGCCGCCGCCCGAGCCCGGTGCCGGTCTCGGGGTCGTACGGGTCGTCGGGGTGGCGTACGGCGATCAGGTCACGGAAAGCGGGCCGCCCGTGGTACTCGACGGTGGCCTCCCCGGTCAGCGCGCCGGCGGACAGCAGCCGTTCGACGAGGGCGCTGTTGTCCTCGGGGGTGTAGTGCAGCGCGGCGGCCCAGAAGTCGGCCTGGGCGTGCGGGTCGGCCGCGTCGATGACGAGCTTCCAGTGCAGCGGGGCGGGTGCCGGTGTGGTCATGGCTCCCACTTATAGCCGGAGCCGTTCACCGGAAGAGGCTGTTCCGCGCGCCGTTCCGCGCGCCGCTCGCGCGCCGGCCCCGCTCAGGTTTCCAGCAAATGCCGTCGCGCGCACCGGCCCAGCAGCGCCGTCCCGTGCGCTCAGGCGTCCGCCGGCGCCGATGCCGGCGTCTCGGCGGTGCGGGCCGCCGGTACGGCGAGCCGCCTGGGCCGGCGCGCGGTGCGCAGCGCATCGCCCGTGAGCAGGATCAGCGCCAGCCAGACCAGGGCGAACCCGGCCCACCGCTCGGGCGGCATGGCCTCGTGGAAGTAGAGGATGCCGCACAGGAACTGGAAGATGGGGGCCAGGTACTGCAGCAGACCCAGCGTGGACAGCGGCACGCGGATCGCCGCCGCGCCGAAGCAGGCCAGCGGCAGGGCGGTGACGACGCCGGTGGAGGCGAGCAGGGCGGCGTGCCCGGCGCCCTCGCCCAGGAAGCTGGAGCCGCCGTGCGCGGTCAGCCACAGCAGATAGCCGAGCGCCGGCAGGAACTGGACCGCGGTCTCGGCGGCCAGCGACTCCACACCGCCGAGGGCGACCTTCTTCTTCACCAGCCCGTAGACGGCGAAGGAGAAGGCGAGGCAGAGCGAGATCCACGGCGGGCGGCCGTAGCCGATGGTCAGCACGAGGACGGCGGCGAAGCCGATCGCGACCGCCGCCCACTGCACGCGCCGCAGCCGCTCCTTCAGGATCAGCACGCCCATCGCGATGGTGACCAGCGGGTTGATGAAGTACCCGAGCGAGGCCTCGACCACATGGCCGGAGTTCACGGCCCAGATGTAGACGCCCCAGTTCACGGTGATGACGCCGGCCGCCAGCGCGACCAGGCCGAGCCGCCGGGGCTGGCGCAGCAGCTCCCCGGCCCAGGCCCAGCGCCGTACGAAGAGCAGCGCGACGGCGACGAACACCAGGGACCACACCATCCGGTGGGCCAGGATCTCCAGGGCGCCGGCGGGTTTGAGCAGCGGCCAGAACAGGGGGACCAGGCCCCACATGCCGTAGGCGGCGAAGCCGTTCAGCAGCCCTATGCGGTGCTCACCCTCGGACGTCCCGGCCACGGCCCCTCCTTCGTGCTCGCACACCCTTTCTGGACGCGCGAGAACGAAGGTAGCGCCGCACGTTCCCGGCTGTCATGTCCGTATCGCCACACGGTCATGACAGCCGGGTCCCCGAAGCGGTGTCAGCCCTTCAGCGCGGCGGTGACGGCCTCCGCCAGCGGCGTGGTCGGGCGGCCGATCAGGCGGGACAGGTCCCCGGAGGAGACGACCAGCTCGCCCTTCGCGATCGAGGCGTCCACGCCGGCCAGGATCCCGGCCAGCGGCGCGGGCAGCCCGGCGCCGGTCAGGATGCCGGTGAGGTCCTCCACCGAGACCGGGTTGTAGGCGATCTCCCGTCCGGTCTGCCGGCTCAGCTCGGCCGCGTACTCGGCGAAGCTCCAGGCCTCGTCGCCGCCCAGCTCGTACGTCGTGTTCTCGTGCCCCTCGCCGGTCAGCACCGCGACCGCGGCGGCGGCGTAGTCGGCGCGGGCGGCCGAGGAGACCCGGCCGTCGCCGGCGGCCTGGACGACCGCGTCGTGCGCCAGCACCGGCGCCAGGTTCTCCGTGTAGTTCTCGTGGTACCAGCCGTTGCGCAGCAGGCTGTACGGCAGGCCGGAGGCGAGCAGCACCCGCTCGGTCGCCCGGTGGTCGTCCGCCAGCGCGGCCGTCAGGGTGCCCGGGGCGCTGGTGTAGGCGAGCAGCGCCACGCCGGCCGCCCTGGCCGCCTCGATGACGGCCGTGTGCTGGGCGACCCGGCCCTTGTCGAACTCGTTGCCGGAGATCAGCAGGACCTTGTCGCCGGCGGCGAACAGGCCGTCGAAGGTCTCGGGCGCGTTGTAGTCGGCGACGGCCAGCCGCACCCCGCGGGCGGCGAGGTCGGCGGCCTTCGCCTCGTCGCGCACGACGGCGGTGATCTGCTCCGCCGGAACCTTCTCCAGCAGCTGCCGCACGACGTGGCGGCCGAGGTGTCCGGTGGCTCCGGTGACGACGATGCTCATGGTTCCCAACTCCTTGTCCGGGGGTATGACACTCACCCTAGGAGCTGCGCTAACCAAGAGAAAGTACCCACTTTGAAGTAAGGTACGGGCATGAAGGTAAGTGAGGGGAAGGGCGACGGCGAGGCCATGTGCCCCCACCGCCTGGTTCTGGAGCACGTCACCAGCCGCTGGGGTGTGCTGGTGCTGATCCAGCTCCACGACCGCTCGTACCGGTTCAGCGAACTGCGCCGTGCGATCGGCCGGGTCAGCGAGAAGATGCTCACCCAGACCCTCCAGACCCTGGAGCGCGACGGTCTGGTCCACCGGGACGCCAAACCGGTCATCCCGCCCCGCGTCGACTACTCCCTGACCGAGCTGGGCCGCGAGGCGACGGAGCAGGTGCGGGCGCTGGCGCAGTGGACGGAGCGGCGCATGGACGACGTGCTCAGCGCCCGCCGGGCATACGACGAGGCCCGGGACATCCAGCCCCGGGCCTCGTGAACCATCAGAAGGATCAGCCGACGACCGTCCAGGTGTCGCCGCCCGCCAGCAGCGCGGCCAGGTCGCCCTTGCCGCGCTGTTCGATCGCGGTGTCGAGCTGCTCGGCCAGCTGGGTGTCGTAGACCGGCCGGGTGACGGAGCGGAACACTCCGATCGGGGTGTGGTGCAGGGTGTCCGGGTCGGCGAGCCGGGACAGCGCGAAGGCCGTGGTCGGGGACGCGGCACGGGCGTCGTGCACCAGGACGTCCGCCTCGTTCTCCGGGGTCACGGTCACCACCTCCAGATCACCGGTCCGCCGGTCACGGACGACCCCTCTCGCCCCGTCGGGCCCGAAGCGGATCGGCTGCCCGTGCTCCAGCCGGATCAGCGCCTCCTCCGCCCGCTGCTTGTCCTTCAGGGCGTCGAACGCGCCGTCGTTGAAGATGTTGCAGTTCTGGTAGATCTCGATCAGCGCCGTGCCCGGATGGTCGGCGGCGGCGCGCAGCACCTCGGTCAGGTGCTTGCGGTCGGAGTCGATCGTCCGCGCCACGAAGGACGCCTCCGCGCCGAGCGCCAGCGACACCGGGTTGAACGGCGCGTCCAGCGACCCCATCGGCGTCGACTTGGTGATCTTGCCGACCTCGGAGGTCGGCGAGTACTGGCCCTTGGTCAGGCCATAGATCCGGTTGTTGAACAGCAGGATCTTCAGGTTGACGTTGCGGCGCAGCGCGTGGATCAGATGGTTGCCGCCGATGGACAGGGCGTCGCCGTCACCGGTGACCACCCACACGCTCAGGTCCCGGCGGGAGGAGGCCAGACCCGTCGCGATGGCCGGGGCGCGGCCGTGGATGGAGTGCATCCCGTAGGTGTTCATGTAGTACGGGAAGCGGGAGGAGCAGCCGATGCCGGAGACGAAGACGATGTTCTCCCGTGCCAGGCCCAGCTCCGGCATGAAGCCCTGGACGGCCGCGAGGATCGCGTAGTCACCGCAGCCCGGGCACCAGCGCACCTCCTGGTCCGACTTGAAGTCCTTCATCGACTGCTTGGCCTCGGCCTTGGGGACCAGCTGCAGCAGCCCGTTGGTGGCGTCAGTCATCGATGGCCTCCTTCAGCGCCGCGGCGAGCTGCTCCGCCTTGAACGGCATGCCGTTGACCTGGTTGTAGGAGTGGGCGTCGACCAGGTACTTCGCCCGGATGAGCGTGGCGAGCTGCCCGAGGTTCATCTCGGGGATCACCACCTTGTCGTAGCCCTTCAGCACCGTGCCGAGGTTGCGCGGGAAGGGGTTGAGGTGGCGCAGATGCGCCTGGGCGATCGGCTCGCCGGCCGCCCGCAGCCGCCGTACCGCCGCCGTGATCGGACCGTAGGTGGAGCCCCAGCCGAGGACCAGCGTCCGCGCGCCGTGCGGGTCGTCGACCTCCACGTCGGGGACGTCGATGCCGTCGACCTTGGCCTGCCGGGTGCGGACCATGAAGTCGTGGTTGGCCGGGTCGTAGGAGATGTTGCCCGTGCCGTCCTGCTTCTCGATGCCGCCGATGCGGTGCTCCAGCCCCGGCGTGCCGGGGATCGCCCACGGCCGGGCCAGGGTCTGCGGGTCCCGCTTGTACGGCCAGAAGACCTCGGTGCCGTCCTCCAGCGTGTGGTTCGGGCCGGAGGCGAACTGCACCCGCAGGTCGGGCAGCTCGTCCAGCTCGGGGATGCGCCAGGGCTCGGAGCCGTTGGCCAGGTAGCCGTCCGACAGCAGCATCACCGGCGTGCGGTACGTCAGCGCGATCCGGGCCGCCTCCAGAGCGGCGTCGAAGCAGTCGGCCGGGGTGCGCGGGGCGATCACCGGCACCGGGGCCTCGCCGTTGCGGCCGTACATCGCCTGCAGCAGATCGGCCTGCTCGGTCTTGGTCGGCAGACCCGTCGACGGGCCGCCGCGCTGGATGTCCACCACCAGCAGGGGCAGCTCCAGCGACACCGCGAGGCCGATCGTCTCCGACTTCAGCGCCACACCCGGCCCCGACGTCGTCGTCACCGCCAGCGAACCGCCGAACGCCGCGCCCAGCGCCGCCCCGATGCCCGCGATCTCGTCCTCGGCCTGGAAGGTGCGCACGCCGAAGTTCTTGTGCTTGCTCAGCTCGTGCAGGATGTCCGAGGCCGGCGTGATCGGGTACGACCCCAGGAACAGCGGCAGATCCGCCTGGCGGGACGCGGTGATCAGGCCGTAGGCCAGGGCGAGGTTGCCGGAGATGTTGCGGTAGGTGCCGACCGGGAAGGCCTTGGCGGCCGGCGCGACCTCGTAGGAGACCGCGAAGTCCTCCGTCGTCTCGCCGAAGTTCCAGCCCGCGCGGAACGCGGCGATGTTGGCCTCCGCGATCTCCGGCTTCTTCGCGAACTTCGACTTCAGGAACTTCTCGGTGCCCTCGGTGGGCCGGTGGTACATCCAGCTCAGCAGGCCCAGCGCGAACATGTTCTTGCTGCGCTCGGCCTCCTTGCGGGAGAGGTCGAACTCCTTCAGCGCCTCCACGGTGAGCGTGGTCAGCGGCACCGGGTGGAGGCTGTAGCCGTCGAGCGAGCCGTCCTCCAGCGGGGAGCGGTCGTACCCCACCTTCTGCAGGGCACGCTTGGTGAACTCGTCGGTGTTCACGATGATCTCGGCGCCACGGGGCACGTCGCCGATGTTGGCCTTCAGGGCGGCCGGATTCATCGCGACCAGGACGTTCGGCGCGTCACCGGGGGTGAGGATGTCGTGGTCGGCGAAGTGCAACTGAAAGGACGAGACACCCGGCAGGGTGCCGGCGGGGGCACGGATCTCGGCGGGGAAGTTCGGCAGGGTGGAGAGGTCGTTGCCGAAGGAAGCGGTCTCCGAGGTGAACCGGTCACCGGTGAGCTGCATGCCGTCACCCGAGTCCCCCGCGAACCGGATGATCACCCGGTCCAGGCGCCGCACGTCCTTCGCGCCGCCCGGTTTGCGCTGCTCTCCCACGACGGTTCCGTCGGTCTGCTCCGCTGGGCTGCTGACCTGGCTGGTCACTGAACTGGACCTCCTTCGAGGCGGCTGTCCGGGGCCGGTCGTCCCACGGACCGTCCCAGGATCAACCCTACGTCGGTTAGGGTCGCCTTCCCGAGGTCATCCGTGGATTGGACGAATTCGAGACGGCCTGTCGCGCTGACTTCACATCATGTCCCGCATCGCTGAAGCGCCGCTCAAGGCGCTCCCCGCGCGATTTCAGGTTCTCTCCTCCGGCGCTCGTCCGGGCCCCCGGTCACCCCCTACGACCTTCCCCGCTCTCCCGTCCGGGGCCGCTCCCGGCCCCCTCCAGGTCCCCCGTTCGAGTGCGGGCTCAGGAGTTCAGATAGGTGAGAACGGCCAGAACCCGCCGGTGGTCGCCGTCGCTCGGGGCCAGCCCGAGCTTCAGGAAGATGTTGCTGACGTGCTTCTCCACGGCACCGTCGCTGACCACCAGCTGCCGGGCGATGGCCGAGTTCGTGCGCCCCTCCGCCATCAGCCCGAGCACCTCGCGCTCCCGGGGCGTCAGCCCCGTCAGCACGTCCTGCTTGCGGCTGCGGCCGAGCAGCTGCGCGACCACCTCCGGGTCCAGCGCCGTACCGCCCTCGGCGACCCGCACCACCGCGTCCACGAACTCCCGCACGTCCGCGACCCGGTCCTTGAGCAGATAGCCGACACCCCGGCTGGAGCCCGCCAGCAGTTCGGTGGCGTAGCGCTCCTCGACGTACTGCGACAGCACCAGCACCCCGAGCCCGGGGTGCTGCCGGCGCAGCAGCACGGCGGCCCGCACGCCCTCGTCGGTGTGCGTCGGCGGCATCCGTACGTCCGCCACCACCACGTCGGGCAGCTCACCCTGGTCGGCCAGCTCCGCGATGGTCTTCACCAGCGCGTCCGCGTCGCCCACACCGGCGACGACCTCGTGCCCCCGGTCGGTCAGCAGCCGGGTCAGGCCCTCCCGAAGCAGCACGGAATCCTCGGCGATGACCACCCGCACCCTGTCCTCCACGATCTCCCGGTCCCCCCACGGCACCCGCTCCCTGCGACGACGCCGGTCCGCGCCGTCGTCCGTGGGACCAGCATTCCAGTATTCGCGCCGGACCGCCGCCGTACCGGGAAGAGCGGAGGAAGAGCCGGGGGAGGAGGCCCAGGGCCTGTCGTTCGGATCATGCCGGCGTCGCGGGGCGTGACCCTAGCCGCGCCAGGGCAGTTCCGCGATCACCCGGGTGGGGCCGCCCGCGGGGGAGTCCACGACCAGGACCCCGTCCACCGCGTCCAGACGCGCGGCCAGACCGGCCAGCCCGGAACCGCGGGAGACGTCGGCGCCGCCCACACCGTCGTCGCTCACCTGGAGCATCAGCCGGTCCTCCGAGCGCCAGACGTCGACCGAGGCGGTCCGGGCCCCGCTGTGCTTGCTGACGTTCTGCAGCAGCTCGGAGACGGTGAAGTAGGCGATGCCCTCGATGGCGGGCGTCGGCCGGGCCGGCAGGTCGACCTCCACCCGCACCGGCACCGTGCAGCGGGAGGCGACGGCCGACAGGGCCGCGTCCAGGCCGCGGTCGGTGAGTACGGCGGGGTGGATGCCGCGGGCGAGGTCGCGCAGCTCCTGCAGGGCCGTCTTCACCTCGCCGTGCGCCTCCTCCACCATCCGCGCCGCCGCCCGCGGGTCCTCCCGCAGCTTCTCCTTGGCCAGCCCCAGGTCCATCGCCAGGGCGACCAGCCGGGCCTGCGCCCCGTCGTGCAGGTCCCGCTCGATGCGGCGCAGATCGGCGGCGGCCGTGTCGACCACGGCCCCCCGGTCCGACTCCAGCTCCACCACCCGCGCCGACAGCCGCGACGGTCCGAGCAGCCCGCGCACCAGCAGTCCGTCCACCGTGGTCAGCGCCCGGACGAGCCACGGCGTGGCCAGGGTGAACACCAGACCGATCAAGGCGGTCACGGTGATCTCGAAGGGGTTGTCGAGGTAGACGCTGTGGTGGGCGTCGCCGTACAGCTGGATGCCGCCCTCGCCGGCATACGCCGGGAACACCCAGAACCACAGCGGGTAGGTCAGCAGCGCCCAGCCGCAGGTCCAGAAGCTCACCGCGACCGAGAACGAGAACACCGCCCACGGGAACTGCACCAGCGTGTACAGCGCGTGCCGCCAGGAGGCGCCGCTCTTGAGCATCGCGCCCATCCAGGCCAGCGCGCCCGGCTTGGCCACCCGCAGCGGCTCCGGGTCGGCCACCTCCACGCCGAGCAGCCCGCGCGCCCGGGCCCGCTCCAGCACCCCGAAGCCCCGGCAGCCGGCGAGTGCCGCCGCCAGCACCGGGATGCCGAGGAAGGTCACCAGCAGGCCCGCGCCGAGCGAGACCGTCGTCACCGTCCAGGTGAACAGCACGATCGCGATCGGCAGGCCGAGCAGCACGTAGCCGAACTCGCGCCAGCTGCGCGCCTCGACCGGCGCCCGCAGCGCGGCGGGCAGCCGGTGGTGCCGTTCGCTCCGGTGGGCGTACCCCTGTCCGTACTCCGTGGCCATCGGTGTCGTCCCGTTCTGCTCGTCGTGCTGGGCCTGCTGGGCGTGCTCGTCGTCCGGCGGCTGTCTCAGCCGTACTTC
Organism: Streptomyces tricolor; assembly: GCF_002155905.1. GTDB lineage: Bacteria > Actinomycetota > Actinomycetes > Streptomycetales > Streptomycetaceae > Streptomyces > Streptomyces tricolor. The sequence goes on from NZ_MUMF01000407.1 coordinate 9,167, forward strand.
CAGGGTCGTCCGCCGCGCATACGTACGACATGGAGTCCGTCGGCGTCTTGAGCGGGGGGTTTTCCCTACCTCACCCGCCAAGGTCCGGCCCCCGCAGACGCGCGAGGACCCGGCACACCCGCAGAGCCGCCGCACCCGCGTCACCGACCCCGGCAACACCCACGGAACCGCCACGTCCGCACCGCGCCACCCGAGCCTGGCTCCGCAACACCCCACGAAGATCCGGACCCGCAACACCCCGCCAAGGTCCGGCCCCGCAAAGGGTGGGCCGTGCGGGTTCTGCCGCGGTGGCTTCGCCGGAGGGGGCCGGTCCGGTCAGGCCGTGCGGTCCCGCCAGGGCAGCTCGGCGGTGACCACCGTCGGGCCGCCGGCCGGGGAGTCGACCACGAACAGGCCGTCCACCGCGCCCAGCCGCTCCGCCAGGCCCCGCATGCCGCTGCCCCCGTCCAGCCGGGCGCCGCCCCGGCCGTCGTCCCGGACCTGGAGCATCAGCCGGTCCTCCGAGCGCCAGACGTCGACCGAGGCGGTCCGGGCGCCGCTGTGCTTGCTGACGTTCTGCAGCAGCTCGGAGACGGTGAAGTAGGCGATCCCCTCGATGGCCTCCGCGGGCCGGGCCGGCAGATCCACGGTCACCGTCACCGGCACCGTGCAGCGGGAGGCGACCGAGGACAGGGCCGCGTCCAGACCGCGGTCGGTGAGCACGGCCGGGTGGATGCCCCGGGCCAGATCGCGCAGCTCCTGGAGGGCCAGCTTCACCTCGCCGTGCGCCTCGGCCACCATCGCCGCCGCGGTGTCGGGGTCCTCCAGCAGCTTCTCCTTGGCCAGGCCGAGCCCCATGGCCAGGTTGACCAGCCGCGCCTGGGCGCCGTCGTGCAGGTCCCGTTCGATCCGGCGCAGATCGGCCGCCGCCGTGTCGACCACGATCCCGCGGTCGGACTCCAGTTCGGCGATACGGCGCTCCAGCTCGTCCGAGGGCGACAGCAGCCCGCGCACCATCGCCCGGTCCAGGTTCGCCATGCCCCGGGCGAGGTACGGCAGCACCGGCCACAGCACGAACAGCGAGGGCAGCACGACGCAGAAGGTGAGGATGCCCCAGGGCAGCCGGATCGCGTCGTACAGCAGGGTCCGCCAGCCCACCGGGTCCTTCAGCGCCATCCACAGCCGCTGCACCGGGCCGCCGCTCTTGGCCAGCGGCAGCGGAGTGGGCTCCTCCACCCGCACCCCGAGCAGTTTCCGGGCCCGGGCCCGCTCCAGCTTCCCCAGCTGCCGCGCGCCCAGCAGGCACAGCGCGAGCAGCGGGAGACCGATCACGGTGAGCGTGAGGGTGCCGCCGGCCACCAGCACGGTGAACGCGTACGTGAACCCGAGCACCGCCACCGGCAGGTTCAGCAGGAGATAGAGGATCTCCTTCCAGGTGTGCGCGTCGTAGGCCGGCCGGGGCGGAGGCAGCCGGTGCAGGCCCTCGTGTCCGTCACGGTCGTCGGTGCCGGTGCCGGTGCCGGTGCCGGTGCCGGGACGGTCGGTGCCGTCGGTCCGGTCGGCGGCGGGGTGGGGAGCGGTCATGCTGCTCAGCGTGCCGTGCCGGGCCCCGCTCACGCCATGCGGTACGCCGCCCTCCGCCCCCGGGGGAAAACCCCACCCTCACCGGCACGTGCTGTCTCACGGCGTGACGGGCTGCTTACCCGCTCTTTATCAGGGCCTAGACTCCCGTGCGTACACATCCTCGAATCGCGTGGCGCACATGCTTCACGGATTCACCAGGGTCACGAGGTCAGGGAGCGAGGGACGGACGGTGCGGGAGACGTTGGGGGACTCGTCGTTCGCCGCGGCGAACGTCGTCGCGGCCGATTACTTCCAGTCCTATTCGGTGGTCGGACTGCTCGCCGTCATCGGCGTGCTCTTCGTCGCGGTCGCCTTCGGCGCGGGCCGCCTGCTGCGCCCGGTGGTGCCGACGCCGGAGAAACTCCTGACCTACGAGTGCGGCGTCGACCCCGTCGGCGAGGGCTGGGCCCACACCCAGGTCCGCTACTACGTCTACGCCTTCCTCTACGTGATCTTCGCGGTCGACTCGATCTTCCTGTTCCCCTGGGCGACCGTCTTCGCCGCCCCCGGCTACGGCGCGACGACCCTCGTGGAGATGTTCATCTTCCTCGGCTTCCTCGCCGTGGGCCTGCTGTACGCATACAAGAAGGGCGTCCTGGCATGGACGTGAACCCCGCAGTCCCCGAGCCCGTCCTGCTGCCCGAGCCCCAGATGCCCGCAGCCGAAGGCAGGGGGAGGCTGGGCGCCCTCGCCCGGCTGGCTCCCGAGCCGATGAAGGTGGTGCTGAACTGGGGCCGCCGCTACTCGCTCTGGGTGTTCAACTTCGGCCTCGCCTGCTGCGCGATCGAGTTCATCGCCGCGTCGATGGCCCGGCACGACTTCATCCGGCTCGGTGTGATCCCGTTCGCGCCGGGCCCCCGCCAGGCCGACCTGATGGTGGTGTCGGGCACGGTCACGGACAAGATGGCACCGGCCGTCAAGCGCCTGTACGAGCAGATGCCCGAGCCGAAGTACGTCATCTCCTTCGGCGCGTGCAGCAACTGCGGCGGGCCGTACTGGGACTCCTACTCGGTGACGAAGGGCGTCGACCAGATCATCCCGGTGGACGTCTACGTCCCCGGCTGCCCGCCCCGCCCCGAGGCGCTGCTCCAGGGCATCCTCAAGCTCCAGGAGAAGATCGCCCGGGAGTCGCTGGGCGAGCGGTACGGCGGCGGGCCCGCCCGGCCGTCGGCGGCGGCGCTGCAGAGCGGCCTGGTGCGACCCCCGGCTCCCGTTTCCGGTTCCGGCTCTTCCGGCGCTGCGGAGGGGGACGCGCGATGAGCACGGCCGGCTGGCTGCCCGCCCCCGCCGAGGAACTCTTCGGCGCGGACGCCACGGCCGAGGAGTCCTACGACCTCCTGACCGTGGACGTACCGCCGTCGTCCTGGCTCACCGCCCTGGAGACGGCCCGTACGACCCTGTCCTGCACCTTCTTCGACTGGCTGAGCGCGGTCGACGAACCGGGCACCGGCTTCCGGGTGTCCGCGCACGTCGTCGCCCTGCACCCGGTCCGCCGTCTGCTGGTCCGTACGACGGTCCCGCACGACGCCCCCGCCCTGCCGTCCGCCGTCGGCGTCTACGCGGGCGCCGCCTGGCACGAGCGCGAAACCCACGAGATGTTCGGCGTGGTCTTCGAGGGCCACCCGGGCCTGGAGCACCTCCTCCTCCCGGAGACGTTCGAGGGCCACCCCCTCCGCAAGGACTTCGTCCTCGCCGCCCGCGTCGCCAAGGCCTGGCCGGGCGCCAAGGAGCCCGGCGAGTCCGAGCACGGCGGACCCAAGCGCCGCCAGATGCTGCCGCCGGGCGTACCCGACCCCAACGAGTGGGGCCCCCTCAAGGGCCAGCTGCCCCCCGCCCCGGCCCGCCCGGCCAGGGCGGCGGCGGGCCGCGCGGCGGGCGACCGTCCGTCCCGTGCGGCCGGCGACCGTCCGGTACGCCGGACCCGCTCGGCGTCGGAGGGCTCGGCGAGCCAGGCGGCGCAGGCCGGGGAGGCCGCTGCTCCGGGTCCGGCGGACGTTCCCGGCGCGGGTGCCGGGGCGGGGGCTCCGGCCCGGCCGCGTCGGATGCGGAGCGCGAGCGAGGGCTCGGCGAGCCAGCAGGCGGCGTCGGCCGAGGACGCGGCGACGCGCAAGCAGGGCGCCGCCGAGGGTGACGCCACCCGGGCCGCGGCGGAGGGACCGGCGCAGGGACCGGCCGCCGAGGCCTCGGTGGCCCACGAGCCCGGCCCGGCACCCGCGCCGGCCCGCCCGCGCCGCGCGCGCAGCGCCTCGGAGGGCTCGGCGTCCCAGCGGCCCCGGGCGGCGACGGACCGGAGTCCGGCCCCACGCAGCTCCGACGCCCCGTGGCACCACGCCCGCCCGGCCTTCGACGAGCCGGAGTCTGAGCGGACACCGGAGCCGGAGAAGACGCCGGAGCCGGAGCGGACGCCGGAGCCGGAGCCGCGGAAGGCCGCCGGATCCGGGCAGGCCCCCGCGCCGGAGGCGCCGTCCGAGGCACGCACCGGCGAAGCCGAGGCCCCCGACACCGCCGCCGACAGCGCCGAGACCCCCGAGCGCCCCGAGCGCCCCGAGACACCCGACGACCCCGCAGGAGGCCCGCAGTGAACGACGCGCTGGACGTCACCCTGCGACTCCTGGTCGTCTTCGTCGTCTTCCTCACGTTCCCGCTGATCGTGGGCCAGACCGAGCACAAGGTGATGGCCCACATGCAGGGCCGCCTCGGCCCGATGTACGCGGGCGGCTTCCACGGCTGGGCCCAGCTCATCGCGGACGGCGTGAAGTTCGCGCAGAAGGAGGACGTCGTCCCGGCGGGCGCCGACCGCCGGGTCTTCCAGCTCGCCCCCGCCGTGGCCCTGCTGCCGTACCTCCTCGTCCTGCTCGCCATCCCCATCGGCCCGAGCGAGGGCGCCGTCGGCCAGGTGCTGGACGCCGGCGTGTTCTTCGTGCTCGCGGTGATGGGCGTCGGCGTGCTCGGCTCGCTGATGGCCGGCTGGGCCAGCGCCAACAAGTTCTCCCTGCTCGGCGGCCTGCGCACGGCCGCCCAGCTGCTCGCCTACGAACTCCCGATGCTGCTGGCGGCGGCCTCCGTGGCGATGGCCGCGGGCACGGTCTCCCTGCCCGGCATCCTGCACGCCTTCCACTGGTGGTGGCTGCCGTGGCAGATCGTCGGCGCGATCGTCTTCTTCGTCGCCGGCCTCGCCGAGCTGCAGCGCCCGCCGTTCGACATGCCGGTGGCCGACTCGGAGATCATCTTCGGCGCGTACACCGAGTACACCGGCCTGCGCTTCGCCCTGTTCCTGCTCGCCGAGTACGCCGGCATCGTCGTCCTGTGCGGCCTGACCACCGTCCTCTTCCTGGGCGGCTGGCACGGCCCGTGGGGCGCCGACGGCCTCGGCTGGTTCTGGACCCTGGTGAAGACCGCGGTCCTCGCCTTCCTGGTCATCTGGCTCCGCGTGACCTACCCGCGGCTGCGCGAGGACCAGCTCCAGAAGCTCTCCTGGACCCTCCTCGTCCCCCTCTCCCTCGCCCAGATCGCCCTCACCGGCATCGTCAAGGTGGTGATCTCCTGATGTCCCACCCGTCGCCCGACCACCACCCCGTAACGACGCCCCCCGGGCGGCCCCGCCGGTCGATCCCCGGCGCCGGCCTCGCCAAGGGCCTGGCCGTCACCCTGCGCACGATGACCAGGAAGTCGGTCACCGAGCAGTACCCGGACGCCCTGCCCGAACTCCCGCCCCGCACCCGCGGCGTGATCGGCCTGTTCGAGGAGAACTGCACGGTCTGCATGCTGTGCGCCCGCGAGTGCCCGGACTGGTGCATCTACATCGACTCCCACAAGGAGACGGTGCCGCCCGCCGCCCCCGGCGGCCGGGAGCGCAGCCGCAACGTCCTCGACCGGTTCGCGATCGACTTCTCGCTGTGCATGTACTGCGGTATCTGCATCGAGGTCTGTCCTTTCGACGCGCTGTTCTGGTCCCCGGAGTTCGAGTACGCCGAGACCGACATCCGCGACCTCACCCACGAGCGGGACAAGCTCCGCGAGTGGATGTGGACCGTGCCGGCCCCGCCCGCCCTGGACCCCGGCGCGGAGGAGCCCAAGGAGATCGCCGCCGCCCGCAAGACCGCCGAGAAGCTGGCCGCGGCCCAGGCCGAGCCGGCCGACCCGCAGGAGGGCGCGTGATGACCCCCGCCGCAGCGACGGCCGTCCTGGCCGCTCCCGCCCCGCCCGGCTTCCTGTCCCCGACCGGCGTCGAGATCGCCTTCCTGCTCGTCGGCCTGGTCACCCTCGGCGCCGCGCTCGTCAGCGTCACCACCCGGCAACTGGTGCACGCCGCCCTGTGGCTGGTCGTCGCGCTCGGCGGCCTCGCCGTGGAGTACCTGCTGCTCACGGCCGAGTTCATCGCCTGGGTCCAGGTCCTGATCTACGTCGGTTCCGTCGTCGTCCTCCTGCTCTTCGGTCTGATGCTCACCAAGGCCCCCATCGGCCGCTCCCCGGACGCCGACTCCGGCAACCGCTGGGCCGCCCTGACCGTCGCGGTCGCCGCCGCGGTCGCCCTGGTGTGGGTGGTCGTGGACGCCTTCCGGACCACCTGGATCGACCTGGACGGCCCGGCCGCCGGCACCACCGAGGTCACCGGCGCCAGCCTGTTCCGGCACTGGGTGCTGCCGTTCGAGGCGCTGTCCGTGCTGCTCCTCGCGGCGCTGGTCGGCGCGATCGTCCTGTCCCGCAAGGCCAAGGCCGACGCCGCCGCCCCCGCGGCCCCCGGGAAGGAAGGCGCCCGCTGATGCACCTCGCCTACCCCGCCGTACTCTCCGCCCTCCTGTTCTGCACCGGCCTGTACGGCGTCCTCGCCCGCCGCAACGCCATCCTGGTCCTGATGTCGGTCGAGCTGATGCTCAACGCCGTCAACCTCAACCTGGTCGCCTTCGACGTCTGGCTCAGCCGGACCGCGCGGGAGACCCTGCACTCCGGCCAGGCGCTGACCCTGTTCACCATCGCCATCGCCGCCGCCGAGATCGGCATCGGCCTGGCGATCGTGCTCGCCGTCTACCGCAACCGCGGCACCTCCGACATCGACAAGCTCCGCGACACCGCCGAAGGCCCCGAGACCGCCGGCCCCGACACCGAGGGCCCCGGCACCTCCGCGGCCGAGAAGGCAGAGGCCACCGCGTGACCACGACCACCCTCGCCGTCCTCGTCCCCCTCCTGCCGTTCCTGGGCGCAGCGGCAGGCCTGCTGCTCGGCCGCACCGCCCCCGGGTTCGTCCGCCCGCTCGCCGTGCTGCCGCCGCTGGCCTCCCTGGTGCTGGCCGCGCTGGTCGCCGTGCGGCAGGGCGGCGACGCGGCCGTCGACGCCCGCACCGAGCTGACGCCCACCGGGTCCGTGCCGATCGAGCTGGCCCTGCACATCGACGGCTTCGCCGCGCTCGTCGCCGTCCTGGTCGCCTTCGTCGCGGCCTGCGTGCAGATCTACTCCACCGGCTACCTGCGCGACGACCCGCGCTACCCCTCGTACGCCGCTCTCGTCTCCCTGTTCACCTCCGCGATGCTCCTGGTCGTCTACTCCGGCGACCTGATGGTGCTGCTGGTCGGCTGGGAAGTCATGGGCATCTGCTCCTACTTCCTGGTCGGCCACTACTGGGAGACCCCCGAGGCCCGCGCCGCCTCCCTGAAGGCCTTCCTGGTCACCAAGCTCGGCGACGTGCCGTTCCTCATCGGCCTCTTCGCGCTGGCCGCCGACGCCGGGTCGTTCCGCCTCACCCGTGTCCTCGGCGCCGTCGCGAGCGGCGCCGTCGACCACCCGACGCCGATCGCGCTGCTGCTGCTCGCCGGTGTCGCGGGCAAGTCGGCGCAGTTCCCGCTGCACACCTGGCTCCCGGACGCGATGGCGGGCCCGACGCCCGTCTCGGCGCTGATCCACGCCGCGACGATGGTCGCCGCCGGTGTCTACTTCATCGCCCGTCTCCTCCCGCTCTTCCAGGCCTCCCGGGCCGCGATGGTGGTCCTCGCCGTCATGGCCGCCGTCACGATGGCCGGCTCCGCGCTCGCCGCGCTCGCCCAGGACGACATCAAGCGCGTCCTCGCCTACTCGACGGTCGGCCAGCTCGGCTACATGACCGGCGCCCTCGCCGTCGGCGACCGCGGTGCCGCCGTCTTCCACCTCCTCACGCACGGCGCCTTCAAGGCGCTGCTGTTCCTCGCGGCCGGCGTGATCATCCACGCCGCCGGCACCAACTCGCTGGCCGCCATGTCCCGCATGCGCGGCCTGCGCGACCGGATCCCGGACGCCTACTGGACGATGACCGTGGCGCTGCTCGCGCTCGCCGCGATCCCGCCCTTCAGCGGCTTCTTCTCCAAGGAGTCCGTCCTCGGCGCCGCCGAGCACGTGACGGCCGGCCACACCGAGCACGCCCCCGGCGCCGCCGGCTGGATCGTCCTCGCCGCCGGCCTGCTCACCGCCCTGCTCACCGCCGCCTACGCCACCCGGCTGTGGCTGCTGGCCTTCCGCGGCCGGGGCGCCGAGGCCCCCGACCACGGCAGGCAGCCACTGACCATGACCGTGGTGCTGTGGGTCCTTGCGGTCCCCTCCCTGGCCCTCGGCGGACTCGCCTACCGCTCGCTGCCCGGCTGGTTCGACGGCCGCGACCTGACCCCGACCCTGCTCACCTCCATCCTCGGCACGGGCCTCGCCGTGGTCGGCGGGCTCCTCACCTACGGCGCCTGGCAGCGCACCACCGCGCTCGCCGCCCGCACCCCGCTCGGCGCCGTCGCCGCCCACCCCGAGGGCGACGCCGGCCTGGTCGAGGCCGAGGCCATCGCCACCCACCAGCCGGCCTACGGCGACATCGCCCACGCGCCCGACCCGGCGGACCCCGGACGGCTGCTGCTCGGCCCGCTGCACCGGACCGCGGCCGCCGGCTTCCACCTGGACGCCGTGTACACGGCCCTGTTCGTCCGCCCGGTCCAGGCCGGAGCGAGCCTCGTCCGGTTCCTCGACCGCGAGGTCGTCGACACCTACGTCCGCGCCGCCGCCGCCCTGCCCCGGCTGCTCGGGGCCGCCGTACGGCGCACCCAGACCGGCAATGTGCAGACCTATGTGAGCGCGCTGCTCGCCGGCACCGTCGTCCTGGCGGTCGCCGTCCTCCTCGTCGCCACGGGAGCGTGAGCAGGCGTGATCGATATCAACGAGTCCGTGATGCAGTTCCTTCTGGCATTCGTCGTCGTCGGCCCGCTCCTCGGCGCCGCCGCCGCCCTCCTCCCGGCCCCGCCCGGGCTGAAGGGGAAGTCCCCCGAGCAGGCCGTGCTGCGGCACGGCGTGACCGTGACCGGCGCGATCCTCGTCGCCGCGCTCGCCCTCGCGCTCGGCTTCGACCACGACCATCCGTCGAAGATGCAGGCCACGACCGACATCAGCTGGATCCCCGCACTCGACGTGCGGATCCACCTCGGCATCGACGGCATCTCCCTCCCCCTCCTGGTCCTGACCGCGCTGCTGACCTTCCTCTGCGCGCTCTACTCCTACGCCAAGCCGCCGACGGGCCCGTCCCCGAAGGCGTTCGTCGCCCTCCTGCTCCTGCTGGAGTCCGGCACCCTCGCCACCTTCGCCGTCCTCGACCTGCTGCTGTTCTTCCTCGCGTTCGAGATGGTGCTCATCCCGATGTACTTCCTCATCGCCCGCTGGGGCGGCGAGGACCGGACCCGGGCCGCGTGGAAGTTCATCCTGTTCACGCTGCTCGGCTCCGTGGTCATGCTGCTCGGCCTGCTCCTGATCGGCGTTCAGGCGGGCACGTTCGACATGGTGGCACTCGCCACTGACAACGGCCGGTCGCTGACCACGTCCGTGCAGGTCATCGCCGTTCTGGCGATCGGGATCGGACTCGCCGTGAAGACCCCGATGTGGCCGCTGCACAGCTGGCTGCCGGACGCCCACACCGCCGCGCCGACCGTCGGCTCCGTGCTGCTGGCCGGTGTCCTGCTGAAGATGGGTACGTACGGTTTCGTCCGGATCCTGCTGCCGGTGGCGCCCGACGGCTTCCGCACCTTCGCGCCGTACCTCGCCGCGCTCGCCGTCGTCGGCATCATCTACGGGTCCCTGGCCTGCCTGGCCCTCGCCAGACAAGGCGCGAAGGGCGACCTCAAGCGGCTGATCGCCTACTCCTCCGTCGGCCACATGGGCTTCGTCCTGCTCGGCGTCGCCACCATGACCCCGACCGGCGTGAACGGCGCCCTCTTCGCCAACATCGCCCACGGCCTCATCACCGGCCTGCTGTTCTTCCTGGTCGGCGCGCTGAAGGAACGCACCGGCACGACCGACCTGGACGCCCTCGCGAAGGAGACCGGCGCCGCGCTGTACGGCAGGGCCCCGCGCCTCGGCGGCCTGCTCGCCTTCGGCGCCGTCGCCTCCCTCGGCCTGCCCGGACTCGCCGGCTTCTGGGGCGAGATGCTCGCGCTGTTCGGCGCCTTCCGGCCCGCCGCCGGCCTCAGCCGGCCGGCCTTCCTCACCTTCATGGCGATCGGCGCGTTCGGCACCCTGCTCACGGCCGCGTACCTGCTGATCGTGGTCCGCCGCGTCTGCATGGGCGGCGCCCAGCGGGAGGTGCCGGAACTCGCCGACGTACGCGGCTACGAGTTCGCCGCCTGGACCCCGCTCGTCACCCTGACCGTCCTCGCCGGACTGTGGCCGAAGGTCCTGCTCGGCCTGACCGACCCGGCCGTGCAGCAGCTCCTCGCAGGAGGCACCCGATGAGCGCCCAGCCGCTTGCCGAGTCGCTGGTCCAGTCCGTCGACTGGCTCGCGATCGCCCCGCCCACCATCGCGGCCGTCGTGGCGCTCGCCGTCCTCGTCGCCGACCTGTTCGTCCCCGAACCCCGCAAGGCCCTGCTCGGCTGGGCCTCGGTCGCGGGACTCGCCGCGGCCACCCTGATGCTGCTGCCCCTCCTGGACGGCGACCGCAGCACCTTCTGCGTCACCGGCCCCGCGCGCGCGTGCAGCTACACCGCCGACCACTTCACCCTCGTCATCCAGTTCCTGGTGCTCGGCGGCGCCCTGCTCGCGGCCCTGCTGTCGGTCACCCACCTGGACGACGACCGGCGGCGCGTCCCGGCGGGCGAGTTCTGGTTCCTGCTGCTGTCCTCCGCGGCCGGCGCCGCCCTGCTGCCCGCCTCCCGCGACCTGGCCACCCTGATCGTCGCCCTGGAGGTCGCCTCCCTGCCCGCCTTCGCCCTCGTCGGCATCCGGCACGGCGACGAGCGGTCCTCCGAGGCCGCCCTGAAGTTCTTCCTGTCCTCGGTCACCGCCACCGCGGTCAGCCTCATGGGCATCAGCTTCCTGTACGCCTCCACGGGCACCCTCTACCTCACCCAGCTCGCCCAGCGCCTGCCGCAGGTCGACGGCCAGCTGCACACCCTCGCCCAGGCCGGCGTCGTCCTCACCCTCGTCGGCTTCGCCTTCAAGACGGCCGCCGTGCCCTTCCACTTCTG
>NZ_MUMF01000041.1 GCF_002155905.1 Streptomyces tricolor
CGTGGGGGTCGGGAGAGACGGCGGTCATGTGCTGGTGACGGCACACGGACGGCGGTGAGCCACAGTCCGGCACCGGGGGAACGGGTGCGGACGTCACCTACGGGGGAGGTGACGTCCGCACCCACACCGACGCCCGCGGCCCCGGCCCGGGGGGTACGGCGCTCAGCCGGGGGCGGGCGTCGGGGAGGGGGCGGGGTGTCCGGGCGCTGGGGAGTCGCTGGCGCCTTCGGAGTGCCACTCGCCGACCTCGTCCGCTGAGCAACCTGCCGGCGAACCGTGAGCGGTCCGACGGCTGGACGTCGGTCGACAGCGGTGTCAGGCGCCCGCCCAGGCCACCCGCTGGCCCTCGGGCGAGACCTCGATCTCGAATGCCGCCAGCGGCGGAGCGTCGTCTGCCTGCCAGCGCAGCAGGTGCTCCTCGACGTCGTCCCACAGGCGGCCGGGACCGCCCTGGCGGACCGTCCAGCGCTCCTCGCCGCCAGGAAGAAGAGCAGCCCAGGCGCCAGCGTCCACATCCAGCAGGACGTGCTCCGTGCCGCTCGGGCCGGGCAGCGTGAGGCGCTGTGCGCGGGGTGCCGCGAGCTGCGCGACGAACCGGGCCGCCGGATCGGTCAGCAGGGTCGGAGCGAGCCGGGCCCGGCGCTCCTCCCCGGAGCCGAAGTCCGGCAGCATGCCCAACGGCGGGGGCGCCTGGGGGCGGGCGAGCATGAACGACACGGTCCCGTCCAAGAACCGGCCGCGCGCCGTGCCGTCATCGCCGACGGTGAGGCGTGCCAGGCCGGAGGCGTGCCTCCAGCCGGTGATCGTGGCCAGGATGATGCCGCCCGGGCGGGTCTGCTCGACCCAGGCGGGAGGCACGGCCAGCACGCTGCAGGTGGCGATGACACGGTCGTACGGGGCGCCGTCCTTGTGGCCGGCGAGACCGTCGCCGACGACGAGGTCCGGGTAGTAGCCGCACGTGCCGAGGCTCGTCGCCGCCCGGACGGACACCTCGGGGTCGACCTCCACCGAGGTCACGTGGTCGTCGCCGAGCCGGTGGCAGAGCAGGCCGGTGGAGTACCCGGTGCCGGTGCCGATCTCCAGCACCTGGTGACCGTCCTCGACCTGGAGGTCTTCCAGCATCCGGACGACCAGGCTGGGCAGTGTGCTCGACGACGTGGGCTCGCGCAGGATCTCACCGCGGATGTCCGCCGGTGCGATCGTGCCGGCCACCTGGGTGACGAACGACTCGTCGTCGTAGCAGCGCACCAGCCAGCCACGGGATTCCGCCGGTACCGGCCGCCAGGCGGTGGGGCCCGGGCCGATCACCCGCTCGAAGAATCCGGCGCGGAGGAACTCGTGCCGAGGCACTGACTCGACGGCCGTGCGCCACTGCCGGGTGTGCAGGTGACCGCCGTCGGCCAACTGGTCGGCGAGCGCGCGGCGCAGGGCGGCGGTGTCCAGGTCGCTCATCGGGGTTTCCTCTCCAGGAGGTCGGCCATGGCCGCGAGCATGGGCAGGCCGGTCTCCGGTTCGAGCCAGTACCACTGGCCGGACGGGTTGCACTCCAGGAACCACCATGTGCCCTGCCGGTCGACGGCGAAGTCGAAAGCGACGAAGACGAGGTTGAACCGGGCCAGGTAGGCGTACAGAGCGTCGGTGATGCCGGGCGGTGGTGTGACGGGCGTGTAGCGCAGCCGGCTGTAGTCGGTGCGCCAGTCCAGCAGGTCGCAGTTGATCCGAACGGCGAAGACCCGGTCACCGATGACGGTGACGCGGACGTCCGCGGTCTTGTCGACCCTCTGCTGGAACAGGTGCGCTGTGCCGGCGATGCCCTCGTCGATGTCGTCGAGTGCGACCTCGGCGACCTTGACGGTGTTGGAGACGCCGCCCACGAAGTAGGCAGGGGCGGCGAGGGGCTTGTAGATGATGGAGCCGTACCGCTTGATGAATGCCCGGGCGGCGTCCGGCTCCGTGGTGAGGAGCGTCGGCGGGACCTGGAAGCCGACGGCCGCCGCCGCGGTGAGGCCGGCCGGCTTGAACTCGGCGTCGCCGATCCTGTGGGGGTGGTTGACGTACAGGCAGCCCGGCAGGGAAGCCAGGACGCCGCCCAGCCCATAGCGGGCCTGGGTGATGGCGAACCGGGCGTCCTGCTCGTCGAGGTGCGGGTACGAGAAGCCGGAGGGCCGCCGGTAGTACAGGGAGCGGGTCTGCGAGAGTTCGGCGGTCCGGGTGGGCGTGGACAGCATGCCGTCCAGGCCGTCGGTGGTGATGGTGGCCGCGACCGACAGGGCGTGCGGGAAATCCGCGCTGTCGAACCGCACGACCGGGACGCCCCGGTCGTGCAGCTCGCCGATCACCACGTCGGCGGTGGGGTCGTTCAGGCAGGTGACGACCAGCACCGGACGAGGGGCATTCACTGGTCGCTGTCGCTCCCCGTGTCGCTGTCGTTGGTGGTGCCGTTGCCGTCGGGGCTGGTGCCCGTCGACGGCTGGGTGCCGGTGCTGGTGCCGTGGCCGGGCATCTCCATGACCCGGCCGAGGCGGTCGAAGAAGACGGTGGTCTGGGTGGCCGCGTTCAGTACCGCGCGCGCGTAGGCCGGGGCCATCGTGGGGTAAGGCGCCATGCGCCTCAGCCCCCAGGGGGTGGGCGTGGTGGCGCCGGACGGCACCGGAGTTCCGGTCGGGAGGCGGTCGGAGTGCACGTACAAGGCAGTTCCTCTCGTCGGTGGTGCGCGTAGCCCGCCGTTCGGTTACGGCGGCGCATGTAGGGGGCCGCCGGTGCAGGCGCTTGCGGGCGCCCGTCCGGCGCTCACCTAAGGCGCCGGGGTCTGTGTCCCCCGGGATGTCAGGTAGGCCCGCCGCCGGCCGGGGGGACCGGCGGCGGGCCCTCTCCAGCGCTCATGGCTCCAAGGCCCGCGCAAGGAACCCGCTGGAGGTCTTCCCGTGCCCGGCGTGTCGGCCCGCCGGACACGGAGCTGTCGGAGGTGCTCGGGTAGGTAGAGATCCCGGGCGAGGTGCCTTGCTATTCGACCCACTTGGTACCGGAGGCTGCCGCAGTGGCCCCCGCCGGTCGATGTGGAGTGGCCTCGTGCTCCAGGCCCCGCCGTCGGGGTGTTCCAGCGCGCAGTAGCCGGCCGCTCGGCTCGCCGACTGCACGGCCTCCGCGCGCCGCGTCGCGAGGGTCTTCCGCGCTTCGGTCATCGGGCGCCCGCCCTCTTGGTCAGGCACCGGACGTGGGCATAGCCGAGGTAGGGGCTCACGTCGCCCTGCCAGCACACGGGTGCTGCCAGTTCCGACCTCAGCAGGGGGCCGGACAGGCGAAACACACGGGCTCGCTCTTGTCCGCGGGGCCGATGGTCAGCTCATGCATGGTCCGCCGGCCGTGGCCGAGGAAGCAGACCCCTCGGCCGCGGCAGGTGGTGCAGTCGGTAAGTGCAGGTGCCAGTCGTACCAGGTGGTGTACCAGATGCACCGGGCCGTGTAGCAGGCGGTGCAGGCCCGTCGAGGAAGAGGGTTCGACGGCTCCGGTTCCACGGCGGCGCCATCGGCCGGGCTGAGGCACCAGACACACGCCTCGCCGGTCAGGGCCGCCGCGGGTAGCGTCAGTGGCACCTCGTGCACGGAGATGAGCCGGTGCAGGCGCGCCTGCTCCTCGGGGATCTGCACGGTCATCGGCGTAGCTCCAGGACGAGGGCGTGCAAGGCACGCCGAGTCTCGCAGAGGGCGGTGTCGTCCACGCACTGCTCGCACTGGCCAGGGTGCGCGTTGCGGGCGGCTCGGACGGCAAGTCGGGTGCAAGGCCGGCAGGCCCGAGGCCACCAGCGGACACCGCCGGTCTCGCGCTCGCCGAGGTCGATGGCCGCCGCGGCGGACAGCGGCTCTCCGCCCCACACGCACTCGGCTCCGCGCGCCCTGGCGTCCGGCAGGCCTTCCAGCGGCGGCAGCAGGATGAGCGGCAGCAGTTCTGCGGGGATGTCGACCAGGGGGTGGGTGTGAGCGGCCGTCATGCTGTCGCCTCCGTTTTGGTCCGGCAGCTGCTGGTGGCGAAAGCGGCGCTCAGTACGGCGGGGTCGGTCAGCTGGCCGCTGCCGTCCGGGATGGCCAGCCACGACCTGCCGCCGAGCGCGTGCGTCACGGGCGGGCAGTGCAGTTCCCAGCCGGCCGGGTGCACGTAGACGCCGACGGTGCCGTCCAGTTCGTCCGCGAGGCTCGGCTGGAGCAGCCACCAGGACAGGGTTCGGTCGATGTCGGTGAGTACCGGGCCGAAGGGGGTGGATCCGAGGTGTCGGAGCGCTCGCATGGACCTGGACAGCTGCGTCTCGGCTACCCGCCAGTGGGGGCCGGTGGGGATAGCGGCCAGCTGCCCGGCGTCCCACGCCTGCTGTACTGCGGCCGGGTCCGGGGCGCAGGACAGAAGCCAGTCCATGCCTTCGCGCACCGGGGCGAGGGGGATGTGAGGAGTCCTGGTCACCGGGCCACCCGAGCGTGCTGGTGGCAGCCGCACGACACGACGATCCATACCTTCTTGCTGGGCGCTCGCTGGACCCGGCCCACCACCGTCATCCTTTGCGCGACCGCACCGCAGTACCAGCAGGCTCGCCCGTGAAGCCGGGCGATGCTCACAGGTCCAGCGACTTGGAGCGGCTGCTCGCCGCGTCGGCGCATCCTGGCCTCCATCTGCTGTCTCTCTCGGACAGACAGAGCATGGGCCGCGGCAAGGGCTACAAGGGATACAGCGTGTATCCCCTCATACGGCGCCGATCCACTCGGTGAACGCGGTCAGCGATTCGGCGTCTGCTCGCTTCAGCCTGCGGATCGTGGCCGTGGCCTCCCGCGCCCATGGGTGCTCGCGGGTGTGCTGCGGTGCGATGAACCGCGCGACCTTCAGCGACTCGAACGCGTCGTCAGGGCGCCCGGCCCACACCTGTGCTCGCGCCAGCTCGATCCAGAACCCTGACCGGCGCTCGGCAGGCATCGAGTCTGGAGGCGTCCACTCGTCTGCGACGTTGAGGGCGGTCTGGAGGTGGTCGCGGCCGAGGCTGACCGCGACGGACACCTCGTGGGCGCGCACGGAGTCGGAACCGAACTGGGTGCCATAGTAGGAGTCTTCGGGCAGGCCGTCGCCGAGCCGGCGGGCTTCGGCCAGGTGTTGCTCCGCCGCGTCGGAGTCTTCCGCGCGGCCGGCGATGACGGCTGCCCGCATGTGTAAAGCGCCGCGGGCGGCGGTCGTATCCAGGCCGATCGGGCTGGGGCTGGCGTCGATGGCGCGCTCCAGAGCAGCGAGGCCCTGTGCGTGGGCGCGGGCCGCGTCTCCGTGCGGACGTAGGCGGCGGTGGCCTGGGCGATGCGGTCTTCGGTCTGGTCGGCGGCCCATCTCATCAGGTCAACGAGTCTTGCTGATAGGTCCCGGTGCCCGAATTTGTAGGCGACGGCGTCCGCTGACCGTGCGGTCGCGGCGAGGAGTTGGGCGGCGCGGAGCCGGTCGGCGCCGGTGCCGCGGTGCAGCGCGACCAGAGAGTGGGTGAGGAGGCGTGGGGCGTGCTCAGCGATGCGGGCGTACTGAGCACCGAGTCTCCACTCGGTCAGTTGCGCGACCGCCTCGCTGAGTTCGTGCAGCGGGCGGGCCGGGTCGTCTGTGGGGATGTCGTACCCGGCGATCGCCGCGGAGATGGCCGGGATGGCGGTGTGGACGCGGCTGTCGGTGCGGGTGCTGCCCGTGACGATATGGCTCGGGTCGACGGTGAGGGCGGCCGCGATCGCGTCGAGGGTGTCGTCGCTGGGTGAGCGGGCGCCGCGCTCGATGGCCTTGATCATGGGGAGGGAGACGAAGGCGGCACGTGCGAGGTCAGCCTGCGTCATCCGGCGGGCGCGGCGGATGGTGGCGACGCGACGGCCGACCTCTCGCGCAGTGGGGGTGGGCATACGGGCTCCGTTCGATACGTCCATCTCGAACAGCAGCGGCGTGGTGACGGTCTGAGTATGCGCGCGGGCCCTACTGGGTGACCAGCGCGGGCAGCTCGGTGAGGCTGTCGATCTGCCAGTCCGCTGTCGCAGCAACGTCCGGGTCGGTGGCCCACAGGTGCCCCCACGGGCCGCGCCGGAGGTGTGCTGTGCGGAGTCCGGCCGCCGCCGCGGGCAGTGTGTCATTGGCAGGGTGGTCGCCGACGTACAACGTCTCGCCCAAGGCTGCCTGCCCGGCCTCGACGGCCCGCTGGAAGAACTCGCGCCGAGGCTTGGCCACGCCCCACTCCCCTGACGTCGCGATCACGTCGGCCGGCAGGTCGAGGGTCCGCAGCAATTCCCCCGCGCGGGCGGTTTGGTTCCCGGCGATGACGACCCGGACGCCAAGCTGGCGCAACTCGGCCAACGCGGGCCGGACGTCGTCGTACAGGTCGCTGTCGTCCAGGCGTTCGCCACGGCCAGCGGCCTCGCGGGCCCGGTACTCGGCTGCGACGTCGATCCCCGGGCGGACGAGCCGGAGGGCGTCCGCGTTGTCGCGGCCTTGGGCCACGACCGCGCCCACGAGGGCCGAGAGCGTGTGCCGGGGGACGTTCAACCAGTCGGCCCACGAGGCCCAGTATCGGTCGTCGCGGACGATGGTCTCGCCCACGTCGAAGATCACGGCTCGAATCATGGGGTCAGGGTACTGACCGGGCCGATAGGCTTGATCTGTCCCCCTCTTCCCCGCCTCCGGGCACCGTGCGGTCTGCTGCGGTCGTGAACGAGGACATATCCGGCCCAGTGCGCCGCGATCGAAGGACGTCGACCTCCTCTTCGGCTGACCCCGCGGGGCGTTGCCGGCTCACTGAGAGCAGCAGGTACGGGACGGCACTCGGCTTGTGCTTAACCTCTGGGCGCCTCATTTCAACAGGGCAGCCTTGAACGACTCGCGGTGGGCCGCCAGCCACTGCTGGATGCGGTCCCAGCGCTGCCAACCACCGTGTTCGGACAGCGTCCGGGTGTAGGTGGGGTCGCCGTCGGCCACGCGCTCGGCGACGAAGGCCCGGCAGGATGCGGTGGCCTGTTCGATGACGCCGGGCAGTTCAGCGCGCTCCTGCGTGGAGAGGCCGTAGCCGTCGGCGAGGATCCGCAGTCGTGTCGGGGCGTCCAGCCCCGCGGGATGGAGCACGGCCGCGGAGGTGGGATCGAGCATGGGAACCCAGTAGCGGGCGGTCATGGCAACGTCCCATACGGCTCGGCCGGGGGCCGCCAGATCGAAATCGATCAGTGCTGTGGCACGGCCGTCGCGGAAGACGACGTTTTCCGGGCACACATCGTTGTGGCACAGCATCGTTCCTCCCGCCGGGTCGGCCAGGGATCGGGGCCACTCAGCGCATGCGTCAACCGGGACGGCCGCGCTGGCGTCATGCAGGCGCCTCAACAGACTTCCCACCGATCTCAACGCGGACTCGGTCATCGCCCAGCGCGGAAACGGCGGCAGAGCGACGTCGCCCGGGATGAAAGTCAGTTGCTCACGACTGTCTGCGGTAAGACGGATCGGCCTCGGAGTCCCGTCGAACCCGTGCTCTTCGAGCGCGAGGAGATGGGCATGGAGGGCGGGCGCGGTGCGCGGCGCCGGACGTTCCACCAGGGCACCGTGGCGGAAGACCGCGCCCGCGTTCACCATGCCGCCGACCAGGGCTTCGCCCTCTGCCGTCTCGTCCTCGGCCGTCATGTCGATCACGCTACCGTCAGACCGGTCTTGTGTGAGACGGTTCCGAAATCGCTTCGACCCATGTCGCTCTCCTGGGCTTTCGCCGGACGTTGAGGCGGCCTTCGTCCGATATCGCACGGCCGGATCCGGCGATCAGTTCAGGCATCCCATGGTGTACATATTCGCCATGGGGAGACGGGAACCTCCCGTGAAGGGGTGAGCGAGTGCGCCCAGTGCTGCTCGTGGACGTGGACGGACCGCTGAATCCCTATGCCGCGAGGCCACACCGGCGGCCTGAGGGCTACGGGACACACCGGTTGCTGACGCCTCGGTGGGAGGCCGCTGAGCGGCGCCGGCTGACTGAGTGGGGGCTGCCGGACAAGCCCGTGAAGCCGCTGCGTGTGTGGCTCAACCCGGAGCACGGCCCGGCGTTGAGCGCGCTCCCCTTCGACCTGGTGTGGGCGACGACGTGGGAGGAGGAAGCCAACACCTTCGTCGCCCCAGTCCTGGGATTGCCCGAGCTGCCCTTCATTCCCTGGCCCTCGCCGCGGCCCGAGCCCGGGGACGGTGTGTTCTGGAAGACGCCCGAGATCGTCGCGTGGGCGAGAGGCCGTGCGTTCGCCTGGGTCGACGACGACATCACGGAAGCGGATCGTACCTGGGTGCGGGAACACCACGACGGTCCCGCCCTACTGCACCGGGTCGATCCCCGATGCGGCCTTGGCGCCGACGACTTCGCCGCGCTGACGGCATGGGCGACCGGCCTGGACTGACTCCGCAACTGGCACAGTCGGCTGCGACGTGATCCTGCCTGATCAGGGCGCCTAGGCACATCGTCGATGCCGCCGTCCAGGTGACCCGTGATCACCCGGACGGCTATCGGGAGCAGTTGATACGCCTCAGGCTGCTCCGCCCCCCAGTCCATCCCGTACGGGTACAGGCCGCCCTCGTGGAACAGCCAGTCACCGCTGAGCCCGTCGGCCGGGATCGCGCTCCGCTCGCTCGGGAAGCCGGTCGGCTCGTCGTCGGGCGGCGGGCGCGATCGGAGTGGTGGCGAGGAACGTCACGACGCGGCCCGCTCGGGCGCGGGCTCGGTGCCGGCCGGGGCGTCCGGGTGGGCGAGGCCCAGGTGGTCACGCAGGGTCGTGCCCTCGTAGTCGGCGCGGAAGACGCCCTGTTCCTGGAGGAGCGGGACCACCTTGTCGGCAAACGGGTCGAGTCCGCCGGGAGTGATGTGCGGGACGAGGATGAAGCCGTCGGAGGCGTCGGACTGCACGAAGTCGTTGATGGTCCGGGCGACGGTGGCCGGGGAGCCGATGAACGTCTGCCGGTTGCCGGTGTTGATGACCAGGTCGCGTATGGACCACTTGTTGGCCTCGGCGAGCTGCCGCCACTCGCGGGCGATGGCGACCGGGTCCCGGTACATCCGCACCTGGGCGCGGCCCCGGGAGATGTGCTCCTCGGACACCACCGGGTCGACGTCGGGCAGCGGGCCCTCCGGGTCGTACGCCGACAGGTCCCGGTTCCAGACGAACTCCAGGTGCTTGATGGCCGTGGCGCCGCTGACCTGCTGCCGGCGGACCTCCCGGGCGAGTTCGGCGGCCTCCTGGTCGGTGTCCCCGAGGACGAAGGTCGCGGCGGGCAGGATGAGCAGCTGGTCGGGGCGGCGGCCGTACCGGGCCAGGCGGGACTTGACGTCCGTGTAGAAGGCCTGGCCCTCCTTCAGGGTGGCGTAGCGGCTGAAGATGGCGTCGGCGCTGGAGGCGGCGAACTCGCGGCCCTCCTCGGAGTCGCCGGCCTGGAAGATGACGGGACGGCCCTGCGGGGAGCGCGGGACGTTGAACCGGCCGTGGATGTCGAAGTGCTGCCCCCGGTGCACGAACGCGCCGGCCGCGGCGTCCCGGAGGAAGGCGCCGGTGGCCTGGTCGGCGAGGATCTCGTCGCCGCGCCAGGAGTCGAACAGTTCCGTCGCGGTGGCGAGGAACTCCTTGGCGCGGGAGTAGCGCTCCTCCTGCGGCAGGAAGCCGCCGCGCCGGAAGTTCTCGCCGGTGAAGGCGTCCCAGGAAGTGACCACGTTCCACGCGGAGCGGCCGTCGGAGAGGTGGTCGAGGCTGGCGAACTGGCGGGCCACCTCGTACGGCTCGTTGAAGGTGGAGTTGATGGTGCCGGTCAGGCCGAGCCGGTCGGTGACGGCGGCCAGCGCGGCCAGCACGGTGAACGTGTCGGGGCGGCCGACCACGTCCAGGTCGTAGATCTGGCCGCCCTGCTCGCGCAGCCTGAGTCCCTCGGCGAGGAACAGGAAGTCGAACTTGGCGCGTTCGGCGGTCCGCGCGAAGTGGACGAAGGAGCTGAACTCGATGTGGCTGCCGGCGGCCGGGTCGCTCCACACGGTGGTGTTGTTGACGCCGGGGAAGTGGGCGGCCAGGTGGATCTGCTTCAGCGGCTTGCTCATGGCGTACGGTCGTCCTCTCCGGCTCTTCAGGCTGCTGCGTAGCGGTTGGCGGGGCGGGTGAGGCCCAGGAGGCCGCGCAGGGTGCCGGCCTCGTAGGCGTCCCGGAAGCGGCGGCGGCGCTGCAGCTCGGGCACCAGGTCCCGGGTGATCCGCGGCAGGTCGTGGCCGGCGACCGCGGGCCGCAGCCGGAACCCGGTCAGTCCGCCGCTCGCCAACTCCTCCAGGAGGTCAGCGAGTTGTGCGGCGGTGCCGGTGAAGATCGCGGCGTCGCCGGTGTACGGCTCGCCCGCGAGCGCGTCGAGGCGGTCCCGGCGGGCCTCCGCCTCGGCCCGGCTGTCGTCGAGGAGGACGACGAGGTCGCCGAAGACGTGCAGGGTCTCCCCGGCGCGGCCCGCCGCCTCCTGCTCGGCGCGGATCTCGGCGACGATCGCCCGGGCCTGCTCCGCGTCGCGCGGGGTGACGTAGCCGATGTCGGCCTGGCGGGCCACGAGCCGGTACGGGAGGGTCCGGTGGGCGAGAGCGGTGACCAGCGGCTGGCCCTGCGGCGGACGGGGGGTGATGGACGGGCCCTTGACGCTGAAGAAGCGGCCCTCGAAGTCGATGTAGTGCAGCTTGTCCCGGTCGACGAAGCGGCCGGTCGCCGCGTCCCGGATCTCGGCGTCGTCCTCCCAGCTGTCCCAGAGCCGGCGGACCACTTCCACGTAGTCGGCGGCCTCGTCGAACAGGTCGGCGACGACCTGTTGCGCGTCCGGGTCGTCGAAGCCGTCGATCCTGGGGATGGTGCGCCGGCCGAAGTGCGCGGCCTCGTCCGGGCGGGCGGTGGTCCGCACGCGGACGCCCGCGCGCCCGGCGCTGACGTAGTCGAGGGTGGCGATCGCCTTGGAGATGTGGAACGGCTCGGTGTGCGTGGTCACCACGGTCGGGACCAGGCCTATGCGCCGGGTGAGCGGGGCGACGCGGGAGGCGATGAGGACGGCGTCGAGCCGGCCGCGGACCTGGTCCGTGCGCTCGTCCGGGGCGAGGAGCAGGGAGGACTGCGGGCCGAGGCCGTCCTCGAAGGTCACGAAGTCGAGCAGGCCGCGTTCGGCCTCGGTGACGAGGTCGGCCCAGTAACCGGCGGTGAACAGGTCCCGGGGGCGGGCGACCGGCTCGCGCCAGGACGCGGGGTGCCAGCCGGTGCCGTCCAGGGCGACGGCGAGATGCAGGGGCGCGGGGGTGGTTGAGGACACGTGGGTGCCTTCCTTGATGTCCGTACGAGGGCACGGCTCGCGGTGCCGGCGGCGGCCGGGGCGGGCGGCGCCGGCCGCGGGCGAGCGCGGCAGGCGGAGGACCGGGCCGGGATGCGGGCCGGGGGAACGTCAGGGGCGACAGAGCGCGGCGGACACGCGCTGGAGGTCTATGTGCGGCCGGGAGTGCAGCCGGACGGAGCGGTACGGGTGCGGGGCGCGCGGCGGGCGTGCCTGCGGGGGCACTCGGGTCACGGCCGTCACCTCCCTCCGTCGGGCGCCGCGGGCCGGGTCGGCGACCGCCTGGCGGATCTCGTCATGACACTCAACGCCCGGCCCGCGCCGGTTGTTCCCGGCTGCGCGGCCGGCGAGGCGGGAACGGCGGCGCGGGGCGGACCCGATCGACTCGTACGGCCGGATCGCGGGCGTGTCGCCGGCGCGGCGGTGTGCGGGACCGGGGTGTCCCCGCGGTCCCGGATGCCCGCCGCGACCGCGCGCACCAGCCGGGCCGCCCGTCCCCGGCCGCGGTACGGGGGGCCGGTGCACACCGCGCCGGTCTCGGTCCAGCCAGCAGCCGCGGCCTCTCCCCCGCCACGGCGACGAGCCTGCCCTGGTGCCGGACGCCCGGACAGGCGCTTCTCCCGACGGCCGTTCGGGGAACGGTCCGGGCCGGGTGCGGGCGACCGGGCCGGGTGCGGGCGGCCGGACGGGGTGCGGGCGACCGGGCCGAGGATCTCGGGAACGTCGTCTGGCCCCCGCGCCGCGCCACGCCCGGTCCCGCAGCACCCGCTGGGCCGCGCCAGCGCCTGCGCCGGCCCGCGCCGCCCCCGCTTCACGAACGCGGCGCGGACGGAGTGCGTGGCGGTTGTTCACGCGTTGTCCAGCGGCAGGCCGGGCGGGTTGACCCTGGACTTCGTCACCGACTCCTCGGAGAGGCCGTAGGCGGCCAGCCACTTGCCGTACTGCCCGTTCTCGATCAGATGGTTGATGGCCTCGGCGACCGGCTCGGCGAGCCCGCTGTCCTTCTTGGCGGTGGCCGCGATCAGTCCCTGGAGGGTCGCGCCGGCGCCGGAGAAGGAGCCCGCGTTGCGGGTGGGGTCGGGGGAGTTCGCGGTCTGCCGGGCGCGGTAGGCGACCGTGGGGCTGGGGCCGAAGTAGGCGTCGATCTTGCCGCTGTTCAGCGCCAGGTTGACGGCGTTCTGGTCCGGGAAGTACTTGACGGTGAGTTTCTTGCCCTCCTTGGCCAGCTTGGCCTTCCACTCCAGCAGGATCTTCTCCTGGTTGGTGCCGGAGCCCACGCTGACCGTCTTGCCGGCGAGGTTCTCGTAGTCGCCGTCGAAGTTCCAGGTGTTCTTCTTCAGCACCTCGAAGGCCACGTCGTCCTTCCGGTAGGAGGCGAACTCGTACTTCTTCTTGCGTTCCTCGGTGACGGTGACGTTGGAGAAGGCCACGTCGACCTTGCCGCTGTCGATGCCGACGAAGAGGTTCTCCCAGGTCGAGTTCCTGATCTCGGGTTCGAGGCCGAGCACCGCGGCCACCAGGCGGCCGAGGTCCGGTTCGGAGCCGGTGAGGGTCTTCTGGTCGCTGCCCACGAAGTTCAGCGGGGCGGACCCCGAGGGCAGGGCACCGACGCCGATGACGAGCTTGCCGCTCTTGCGGACGGAGGCGGGCAGGCGGGCGCTGATGGACTTCACCTCGGAGACCTTCAGCGCGGTCTCCTCGGCGGCCCCGTTGGACAGCCGCCCCACGGTCACCGTGCCCGCGGTGTCGGTCGTGGCGGCGGCCTCGCTGTCGCCGCCGCAGGCGGTGAGCCCGCCGGCGAGGGAGAAGGTCACGGTGGCCGCGGTGAGGCCGCGGATCAGGGCGCGTCGGGAGAACTGGCTGGGCATGGCTGTCTGTCCTTGTCGTTCGGAAGGCTGGTTCGCCGAGGGGTGGTCAGCGGAGGGACGGTGCACGGACGGGCGGTCGGCGGGCGGGCGGGCGGTTCGCCAACGCGCGGTTCACAGACGGACGGTTCGCGAACGCGCGGTTCGCGGACGGACGGTTCGCGAACGCGCGGTTCGCGGACGGACGGTTAACGGACGGACGGTTCGCGGACGGATGGTTCCCCGAGGGGCGGTGCCGACAGGGCGACCGGCCGTGGCGGTCAGAGCACCTTGGCGAGGAAGTCCCGGGTCCGTTCGTGCCGGGGACGGTCCAGTACCTGGCCGGGCGGGCCCTCTTCGACGATCCGGCCGCCGTCGATGAAGACGACCCGGTCGGCGACCTCGCGGGCGAAGCCGATCTCGTGGGTGACGATGACGAGGGTGGTGCCGCTGGTCGCCAGGTCCTTGATGACGGCGAGCACCTCGCCGACGAGTTCGGGGTCGAGCGCCGAGGTCGGCTCGTCGAAGAGGATGATCCCGGGCCGCAGGGCGAGGGCGCGGGCGATGGCGACCCGCTGCTGCTGGCCGCCGGACAACTGCCTCGGGTAGGCGCCGGCCTTGTCGCCGAGGCCGACGCGGTCGAGGAGTTCGCGGGCGAGTTCCGCGGCCGCCGCCCTGGTCAGCCTGCCGGTGGCGACGGGGGCTGCGGCGACGTTGTCGAGGACGGTCAGGTGCGGGAAGAGGTTGAAGCTCTGGAAGACGAAGCCGATCCGGCTGCGCTGGGCCAGGATGGTGCGCTCGCTGAGTTCCTTCAGCCGGTCCCCGTGCCGCTTCACCCCGATCAGCTCGCCGCCGACGCTGACATGGCCGATCTCCGGCTTCTCCAGGTGGTTGATGACCCTGAGCAGCGTCGACTTGCCGGAACCGGACGGTCCGAGGATCACCGTGACCTCGCCGGGGCGAACGGTCAGATCGATGCCGTCGAGCACGCGGTGGGCGCCGTACCACTTGTGGACGCCGTGCACTTCGAGGGCGGCCGGGGCGGGCTTCTCCAGGGTCTGTCCGCGGGTGTGTGCGGTGCTCATACGGCGGCCTCCCTGCGCAGCCGGTCCCGCAGCCCGGCCAGGCCGGCCCGGGCCCGCTGGACGGGGGTCGGCGGCAGGGTGCGCGTGGCGCCCCGGGCGTAGTACCGCTCGACGTAGAACTGGACGACGGACACGGCGCTGGTGAGGATCAGGTACCAGACGGTGGCGACCAGGAGCAGCGGCACGACGTCACCGGGGTAGGTGCTGCTCATCGACTGCACGGCGCCGAACAGGTCGAGCAGGGACACGTAGAACACCAGGGACGTGCTCTTGACGAGGCCGATCAGCTGGTTGACGTAGTTCGGGGTGATGGACCGGAGGGCCTGCGGGAAGACGATCCTGCGGAACTGGTAGCCCTTGGGCAGGCCGAGCGCGGCAGCCGCCTCGTGCTGCCCCTGGTCGACGGAGAGGATGCCGCCGCGGACCACCTCGGCCGCGTACGCCGCCTCGTTGAGACTGAGACCGATGACCGCGATCGCCATGTCGGTGGCCAGCCGGGACTCGTCGAAGGTGACGAAGGCGGGGCCGAAGGGCACGCCGAGGCTCAACGTCTTGTACAGGGCACTGAAATTGTAGAGGAAGATCAGCACCACGATCAGCGGTACCGAGCGGAACAGCCAGGTGTAGGTCCAGCTGACCGCGCGCAGCACCGGGCTGCCGGAGAGCCGGGCGACGGCCAGCAGGATCCCGCCGAGGAGTCCCAGTACGGCGCTGAGCGCGGCGACTTCGAGGGTGACGAGGAGGCCGTCGAGGACGGCGGGGCGCAGGAACCAGTAGCGGAAGCGGTCCCACTGGTAGAAGGGGTTCGTGACCAGTCCGTGCAGGATCTGCGCGACGAGCACGAGGACGACGGCGGTGACGATCCACCGGCCGGGCCGGCGCAGCGGCTGAACCCGCTGGGCGGCGAGGGGCTTCGACGGTGTGCGGTCGGTCGGTGGCGGCGGCGCCTCGGCCAGCGAGACGGCGGCGCCCGGGGGTTCACTCATGGCAGGCTCCGGCGGAGTCGGACACCCCGGCGGCACCGCGCACGAGCGGGTGCGGGCCGCGACGGCACTACGGCACGGGGCGGCGCGCGGGCAGGCACGGGACCGGGGGCTGGGCGGACAGCGGCACACCGCCGGGGACGGTGTGCGGCGGGAACGCGGGGCTGGGCGGAGACGTCAGCCCTGACGGCGGGCAGAGCCCGGTGCGGTACACAGTGCGCTGTTCACGCGGAGCAGATCGACGGCCCGGTCGGCGACGAGGAGACCGGCGTACGACGGTACGCAGCCCTGGGGGCGGCTCGCGGCCGTCCGGGGAGCTGCGTCCATGGCGTCACCTGTCACTGTTCCGGCCCCGTGGGGCCTCGCGCTTACCGAAACGTCATCCGGTCCGGTCGTCACCTGGGGCACCCCACCGCGCTGCGAGGGTTGCCGGTCAGCGAGCCAGGGCTTGGCGCTGACGCTCATGACCGTTCTGAGCCGTAAGTAAGGCAGTTGCCCGTTCGAATGTCAACGGGCGTCCGTTCCTTGGACGTCGGCGGCCCGCTCTCACCTGCGGGAAGCGTCGGAGGCGTCCGCTGCATGGCTCGCCCAGTCCAGGATCTGGACGGCGGCTCCGGCGGCCTCCAGGCCCTGGCAGCGGCCGTGGTGGCGGCGGGCGATGGCGTCGAGGTCGAGGTGGCGGCCGAACGCGGGGTGGGCCGCCAGCCGGCGGGCGTAGGCCCACAGGGCGCGGTGGCCGGCGATGCGGTGCACGGCGGAGGCGTCGAGATGGCAGCGGTGCACGGTGTCGAGCTGCACCAGGGTCACCCACAGCTCGATGTCGGCGGCGGTGAGCCGGCCGTCGGCCAGGTACTCCTCGCCGCTCAGCCGCCGCTCCAGCCGGCCCAGGGTGTCCAGCAGTATGTCGAGGGCGGCGGCCCGCTCGGCGGGGTCGGCGCCGGCCCGTCCGGCGCGCTGCGCGGCCTCCTCCACGCCCTCGCCGCACATGCGCTCCACGGCCTCGATCACGGACTCCAGCCCGGAGGGGTACAGGCGGGCGTCGCCGCCCGGCCGGAACCGGTCCAGGTCGCGCAGGATGTCCGGGGTGTGGGTGCTGACGATGCGTCCGGACCAGTCGTCGCTGAGGACGGGCGCGAGCGCCGGGCCGGTGTAGCGGTGGGCGCTCGCCTCGTACAGCGGGCGCAGTGCCGCGTGGCCGCCTCCGGGACCGTCCGGGACGGCGGGCAGGAGGGTGACCGGACACCGGGTGTCGAGGCCGAGCAGGCTGTGGCCGACGGCGAGGCGCAACCCGTCGGGGCAGGCG
Organism: Streptomyces tricolor; assembly: GCF_002155905.1. Taxonomy (GTDB): domain Bacteria; phylum Actinomycetota; class Actinomycetes; order Streptomycetales; family Streptomycetaceae; genus Streptomyces; species Streptomyces tricolor. The sequence continues at coordinate 16,550 of NZ_MUMF01000041.1, forward strand.
GTGGACAGATGGAGCCGGTAGCGGTGCGGCACGGCGTAGTGACCGCTGCGCGCGTCGCTGCCGATCCGGCCCCGGAAGACGGGGGCGGTGCGGTGGGCGGACGGGACGGCGGCGAGCGAAGTGATGGACATGCGTCTCCCCGGGTGGTGGGCGTGGCGGAGTGCGGGCCTGCCATGTGCGGCCCCGCGGTGTGCGGGCGTACGGCGTGCGGTCCTGCCGCTCGCGGATGTGCGGGTGCGGGCGTGCGGGGTGCGGGTGCGGGGACCATGGGTGCGTGGCACGTGCGTCCGGATCGCGGGCGTGCGGACGGGCGCGCCGCCGCGGGCCGGGCCGGCCGGCGGGGGCCGAGGGGCCCCGGGTCAGCGGTGGCGGCTGATCGCGCTGCAGACGCGCTGCAGGTCGATGTGGCGGCGGGAGGTGAGCAGAGGGGCGCGCAGCGGCGTCCGGCCCGTGCGGCCGGTGCGCGGTGCGAGGCGCGTCATGGTTCCCTACCTGTTCACTAGGATTCCCCCTCCCTGGAGTGTCGATCCGGCTTGGCACGGCGTCAAGGGGGCGTCCACGCCTGGGAGTCGGGGTCTCCTCAGCGAGAGGAACATGTGACATAGTACTGGCGTGACGAAGCGACTGACCTGCGATGTCGTGGTCGTCGGGGCCGGGATGGTGGGCGCGGCCTGTGCGTGGTACGCCGCGCGCGCCGGACTCGACGTACGACTGGTGGACCGGGGCCCGGTGTCCGGCGGCACCACCGGCGCCGGCGAGGGCAACCTGCTCGTCTCCGACAAGGAACCGGGCCCGGAACTGGAACTCGCCCTGCTCTCCGCGCGGTTGTGGGCCGAGCTGGCACAGGAGCACGGCACCGCGATCGAGTACGAGCCCAAGGGCGGCCTCGTGGTCGCCTCGACCCCCCGGACGCTCGCCGCGCTGGAGGACTTCGCCGCGGGCCAGCGGCGCGCCGGTGTCACCGCCGTACCGGTCGGCGGCGACCGACTCGGCGAGCTGGAACCGCACATGGCGCCGGGCATGGCCGGCGGTGTGCACTACCCCCAGGACGCCCAGGTCATGCCCGCCCTGGCCGCCGCCCGTCTGGCCCGCGCCTCCGGTGCCGCGCTGCACGGCGGCCGGACCGTGACCGGGGTGCTGCGCACGGCGGACGGCACGGTGTACGGCGTCCGCACCGACCGGGGCGAGATCCACGCACCGGCCGTGGTGAACGCGGCGGGCACCTGGGGCGGCGACCTCGCGGCACTCGCCGGCGTCCGGCTGCCGGTGCTGCCCCGGCGCGGCTTCGTGCTGGTCACCGAGCCGCTGCCGCGGATGGTCCGGCACAAGGTGTACGCCGCGGACTACGTGGCCGACGTGGCCAGCGACTCGGCCGCCCTGCGCAGCTCGCCGGTCGTGGAGGGCACGGCCGCGGGACCGGTGCTGATCGGCGCCACCCGGGAACGGGTGGGCTTCGACCGCTCGCTGTCGCTGACCGCGGTCCGGGCCCTCGCGGCCGGGGCCATCGGGCTGTTCCCGTTCCTGGAGCGGGTCCGCGCACTGCGGACGTACGCGGGCTTCCGGCCGTACCTGCCCGACCACCTGCCGGCGATCGGTCCCGATCCGCGGGCGCCCGGCCTGTTCCACGCCTGCGGGCACGAGGGCGCCGGCATCGGACTCGCCCCCGGCACCGGGCAGTTGATCGCGCACGCGCTCACCGGAAAGGCGCCGGAGCTGGATCTCACGCCGTTCCGGCCGGAGCGGTTCGACACCGAGGGAGGCGACGTCCGGTGAATCCGCTGGAGTGGGCCCGGGCCCGGCCGGGCGAGCCCTGCACCGTCACCTTCGACGGCCGCCCGCTGCCGGCCCTGCCGGGCCAGACGGTCGCGGCGGCGCTGTGGGCGGCGGGCACGACCGCCTGGCGCAGCACGCGCGGCACCGGCCGGCCCCGCGGGGTGTTCTGCGGTATCGGGGTGTGCTTCGACTGTCTGGTGACCGTCAACGGCCGCCCGAACCAACGGGCTTGTCTGGTACCGGTGCGTCCGGGAGATGTGATCCGCACACAGGAGGGGACGGGCCGGGACGATGACTGAACCACCACGACTCGCCGTGATCGGCGCGGGCCCGGCCGGCCTCGCCGGGGCGCTGGCGGCAGCCGCACGGGGTGTCCGGGTGACCCTGGTCGACGCGGCCGAGCAGGCCGGCGGGCAGTTCTACCGGCAGCCCGCCGCGGCCCTCGGGGCACGCCGGCCGCAGGCGCTGCACCACCAGTGGCGCACCTGGGAACGGCTGCGGGACGGGCTGGCCCGGCACCGCGCGGCCGGCCGGATCACCCATCTGACGGACCATCACGTGTGGTGCGTGCGGCGGGAGTCGGCCTCCGGACCGATCAGCGTGCACGCTCTGCTCGGCCCCGCACAGGAGGAGGGCGTCACCGTCCGCGCCGACGCCGTCCTGCTCGCCACCGGCGGGTACGAGCGGGTACTGCCCTTCCCGGGCTGGACGCTGCCCGGGGTCGTCACGGCGGGCGGCGCGCAGGCCATGCTCAAGGGCGGCCTGGTGCTGCCCGGCCGGACGGTGGTGGTGGCCGGGACCGGGCCGCTGCTGCTGCCGGTGGCCACCGGGCTCGCCGCGGCCGGCGCCCGGGTCGCCGCGCTGGTCGAGTCCGCCGGTCCGGCCGCGCTGCTGCGCCGGGCGCCCGCCCTGGCCGCGCAGCCCGGCAAGCTCGCCGAGGGCGCCGGATACGCGGCCCGGCTGCTGCGGCACGGCGTGCGCGCCCTGACCCGGCACACCGTCGTCGCCGCGCACGGCACCGACCGGCTGGAGGCGGTGACGGTGGCCGCGCTCGACCGGGACGGACGCCTCCGGCCCGGCAGCGCCCGGCGCATCCCCTGCGAGACCCTCGCCGTCGGCCACGGCATGCTCCCGCACACCGACCTCGCCGAGACCCTCGGCTGCACCCTGTCAGGCACCGCCGTACGGGTCGACGCCGAGCAGCGCACCGACGTGCCCGGCGTCTGGGCCGCCGGGGAGGCCACCGGTGTCGGCGGGGCGGCGCTCGCGCTCGCCGAGGGGCACATCGCCGGGCGCTCGGCCGCCGCCCGGCTGCACGGCACCGCCCCCGACCCGCGCCGCTGGGCCGCCGCCGCCCGGACCAGGACCCGGCTGCGGGACTTCGCCGCGGCCCTGGAGGCGGTGTACGCCCCACCGGCGGGCTGGGCGGACCGGGTCCCGGACGACACGGTGGTGTGCCGCTGCGAGGAGGTCACCGCCGGGCGGGTGCGCGAGTCCGCCGGCCTGCTCGGCGCCCCCGACCTGCGCAGCGTGAAGCTGCTCAGCCGGGCCGGGATGGGCTGGTGCCAGGGCCGGGTCTGCGCGCCCGCGGTGGCCGGCCTGGCCGGCTGCCCGCTCACCGCGGGACGCCGGCCGTTCGCCCGGCCGGTCCCGCTCGGCGTCCTGGCCGC
>NZ_MUMF01000408.1 GCF_002155905.1 Streptomyces tricolor
TCCGCCAGCACCTCCGGCCGGCACGCTGCGGCCGGAGGTGCTGGCGGAGACGGGCCTGTCCGGTCCGGTGCCGGTCACGGCGGTCGGGTCGCACGACACGGCGTCGGCGGTGGCCGCCGTCCCGGCGGCGGCCGGTGAGCGCTTCGCCTACATCTGCACCGGCACCTGGTCCCTGGCCGGCCTGGAACTGCCCGCTCCGGTGCTCACCGACGAGAGCCGGGCGGCGAACTTCACCAACGAGCTGGGGCTCGACGGCACCGTCCGCTATCTGCGCAACATCATGGGGCTGTGGCTGCTCCAGGAGTGCGTGCGCGCCTGGGGCGAGCCGGATCTGGGGGCGCTGCTGCGTCAGGCGGCCACCGTGCCGACGCTGCGCTCGGTGGTCGACGCCGGGGACGGGGCGTTCCTGACGCCGGGGCGGATGCCGGAGCGGATCGCCCAGGCGTGCCGGACGTCGGGACAGCCGGTGCCCGGGACACGGGCGGAGATCACCCGGTGCATCCTCGACTCGCTGGCCCTCGCCCACCGACGGGCCGTGCTGGCGGCGCAGCGCCTGGCCGACCACCCGGTGGACGTGGTGCACCTGGTCGGCGGCGGGACCCGCAACGCGCTGCTGTGCCAGCTGACGGCGGACGCCTGCGGTCTGCCGGTGGTGGCCGGTGCGACCGAGGCGGCGGCCCTCGGCAACGTCCTCGTGCAGGCCCGCGCGCACGGACTCGTCGGCGACCTCGCCGCCCTGCGCCGGCTGCTGACCCGGACCCAGCCGCTCACCCGGTACACGCCCCGCGGCGACACCGGGCGGTGGCGGGCGGCCGAGGACCGGCTCGGCACGCGGTGAGCCGCGGCCTCCCCTCGGCAAGGCCCGCCGACTACCCTGCACTCGTCCGATGATCGACACCGAGGAGCCGCGATGCGTGTCGCCCTGTTCCTGACCTGTGTCAACGACACGCTGTATCCGGACACCGGGCGTGCCGTGGTGAAGCTGCTGACCAGACTGGGTGTCGAGGTCGACTTCCCGAGCGGCCAGAGCTGCTGCGGGCAGGCGCACTACAACACCGGCTACCGGCACGAGGCCGAGCCGCTGGCCCGGCACTTCTCCGATGTCTTCCGCGAGTACGAGGCGATCGTGACGCCCTCGGGGTCGTGCGGGGCGATGGTGCGGGAGCTGTATCCGCGGCTGGGCGAGCGGGCCCGGGACGAGGGGCGCGGGGACGGGCTGGCGCGGACGCTGGCGCCGGTGGTGCCGAAGACGTACGAGCTGACCGAGTTCCTGGTGGACGTGCTCGGCGTGACGGACGTCGGCGCCTACTACCCGCACACGGTCACCTACCATCCGACCTGCCACGGGCTGCGCGGCCTGGGGCTCGGCGACCGGCCGCGCCGGCTGCTCCGGGCCGTCAAGGGGCTGGAGCTGGTCGAGCTGCCGGGCGCCGAGGAGTGCTGCGGGTTCGGCGGCACCTTCGCGCTGAAGAACGCCGAGGTGTCGGCGGCGATGGGCGCGGACAAGGTGCGCAACGCCGAGTCGACGGGCGCGGAGGTGCTGTGCGCGGCCGACAACTCCTGCCTGATGCACATCGGCGGCACCATGAGCCGGCTGCGGACGGGCATGCGGCCGGTGCACATCGCGGAGATCCTGGCGAGCACGGAGGAGGAACCGACGGCATGACCGGAACGTATCTCGGCATGCCGGCCTTTCCGCGGGCCGCGCACGACGCCGTCCGCAATCCCGTCCTGCGCGGCAATCTGCGGCACGCCACCCACACCATCCGGGCCAAACGTGCCAGGGCGGTGGGCGAGTTGTCCGACTGGGCGGCGCTGCGCGAGGCGGGCAGGCGGATCAAGGACCACACGCTGCGCCATCTCGACCGGTATCTGGAGCAGTTGGAGGAGTCGGTCACCGCGGCCGGCGGTACGGTCCACTGGGCCGTCGACGCGGACGAGGCCAACCGGATCGTCGCCCGGCTGGTCCGGGAGACCGGCGAGTCGGAGGTCGTGAAGGTCAAGTCGATGGCCACACAGGAGATCGGCCTCAACGAAGCCCTCGCCGCGGAGGGCATTCGCGCCTACGAGACCGATCTCGCGGAGCTGATCGTCCAGCTGGGCGAGGACCGTCCCTCGCACATCCTGGTCCCGGCCATCCACCGCAACCGGGGCGAGATCCGGGACATCTTCCGCTCCGAGATGGGCGCGTGGGGCCGCCCGGCCCCGGAGGACCTGACCGACAGGCCCGCCGACCTCGCCGAGGCGGCCCGGCTGCACCTGCGGGAGAAGTTCCTGCGGGCCAAGGTCGGCATCTCCGGCGCCAACTTCATGGTGGCCGAGACCGGCACGCTGGTCGTGGTGGAGTCCGAGGGCAACGGCCGGATGTGCCTGACCCTGCCGGAGACCCTCATCTCGGTCGTCGGCATCGAGAAGGTCGTACCCACCTGGCGCGACCTGGAGGTCTTCCTCCAGACCCTCCCCCGCTCCTCCACCGCCGAGCGGATGAACCCGTACACCAGCATGTGGACGGGTACGACGGACGGCGACGGCCCGCGCGCCTTCCACCTGGTGCTGCTGGACAACGGCCGCACCGACACCCTCGCCGACCGGGTCGGCCGGCAGGCCCTGCGCTGCATCCGCTGCTCCGCCTGCCTGAACGTGTGCCCGGTGTACGAACGGGCCGGCGGACACGCCTACGGCTCGGTCTACCCGGGCCCCATCGGCGCCATCCTCAGTCCCCAGCTCCGGGGCACGGCCAGCGAGATCGACGCCTCCCTGCCGTACGCGTCGAGCCTGTGCGGGGCCTGCTACGAGGTGTGCCCGGTCGCCATCGACATCCCCGAGGTGCTGGTGCACCTGCGCGAGCGGGTGGTGCAGGGCGGTCCGGCGGTCCGGCAGGGCAACAAGGTGGTGCTCCGGCCGGCCAGGGGGCACGCGGCCGAGCGGGCGGCGATGCGGGCGGCGCGCTGGGCGTTCAGCCGCCCGGGCGCCCTGCGCGCGGGTCAGCGGCTGGCCTCCCGGACGCGCCGGCTGCACCCCCGTACCCTGCCCGGCCCCGGCCGGGCCTGGAGCGACACGCGGGACCTGCCGGCCGTACCGGCGGAGCCCTTCCGGGACTGGTGGCAGCGCACGCGCGGCGGAAAGGACGGCGTCCGGTGAGCAGCAGGGAGCGGATCCTCGGCCGGGTGCGGCGCGCCCTCGCGGACGTCACGCCGGACGACCGGCCGTACGCGGAGGCGGTGCCCCGGGAGTATCTGCGCGAGCACGGGGAGCGGTCCGTGGCGCAGACGGTGGAGCTGCTGGCGGAGAACCTGGCGGACTACCGTGCGGTCGTGCACCGCGCCGACGCGGCGGAGCTGCCGCTGCTGATCACGCGGCTGCTGGCCGAGCGCGGCTCCCGGGAGGTGCTGGTGCCTGCCGGGCTGCCGCCTCAGTGGCTGGCCGCGGCCGGTCCCGTGCGGGTCCACGACCGGGCGGCGGACACCGCGCAGCGGCTGGACCGGGTCGGCAGCGTGGTGACGGGGTGCGCGGTGGCGATCGCCGAGACCGGCACGATCGTCCTGGACGGCTCCCCGGATCAGGGCCGGCGCCGCATCTCGCTCGTCCCGGACCACCACATCTGCGTCGTCCGCGTCCCGGACCAGGTCGTCTCCTCGGTCCCGCAGGCCCTGGAACGCCTCGATCCGGCCCGCCCGTCGACCTGGATCTCGGGTCCGTCGGCCACCAGCGACATCGAACTGGACCGGGTGGAGGGCGTGCACGGGCCCCGCACCCTGGAGGTGATCCTGCTCGGCTGAGCCTCCTTCCCCGGCACAGTTGGTACGAGAATCATCGTAGTTTGACAGTCATCGAACTTTGTCGCAGAGTGGTCCGCGAACACCACTGACGACAAGGGGGAGTTGGCATGGCGACGACGGTACGGTTCCACCAGACCGGCGGGCCCGAGGTGCTGCTGCTGGAGGATCTGGAGCCGGGTGAGCCGGGTCCCGGCGAGGTGCTGCTGCGCATCGAGGCGATCGGCGTGAACCGGGCCGACGGGCTGTTCCGCAGCGGACGGTACATCGAACCGGTCAAGCAGTTCCCGGCCCGGCTCGGCACCGAGGCGGCGGGCGTGGTGGAGGCCGTCGGCCCCGAGGTGGCCGGGTTCGCGCCCGGGCAGCCGGTCAGTGTCGTACCGGGCTTCTCCCCCAACGACTACGGCGTGTACGCCGAACGCGCGCTCGTCCCCGCGTCCGCGCTGCTCCCCCGCTCCCCCGAGGTGGACCCGGTCAGCGGGGCGGCGGTGTGGATGCCGTACCTGACGGCGTACGGGGCACTGGTGGAGGTCACCGGGGTCCGGGCCGGCGACGTGGCCGTGGTGAACGCGGCCTCCAGCAGTCTCGGTCTGGCCGCCATTCAGACGGCGAACCGGCTCGGCGCCACGCCCGTCGCCGTCACCCGGACCCGCGCCAAGCGGCAGCGTCTGCTGGACGACGGCGCCGCCGAGGTGATCGTCTCCGCCGAGGAGGACGTGGCCGGGAGGGTGCTGGAGCTGACCGGCGGCCGGGGCGCCGAGCACGTCTTCGACGCCGTCGCCGGACCGGGAGTGCGGGAGCTGGCCCGGGCGGTGGCCCCCGGCGGGACGCTGCTGCTGTGGGGGATGCAGAGCGGCGAGCCCACTCCGTTCCCCGGATTCGACCTCGGCATGCCCGCGCTGAACATGCGCACCTACACCGTGACCCGCGAGGTCCTGGCGGTCCCCGAGCGGATGCGGCGTGCCGTCGCCTTCGTCGACTCGGGCCTGCGCACCGGCGCCCTGCGCCCGGTGGTCGACCGCACTTTCCCGCTGGCGGACGTCGTCCAGGCCCACCGGTACATGGAGGAGGGCACGCAGTACGGCAAGATCGTGCTGACGGTCGGGCGGTGACGCCCCGGCGTCCGCCGGTCGGGGCACGGCGGGATGAGGCCCGCCGCCCGCTGCCGTAGCGTGAGGGAATGATCCGGTTCGAGCAGGTCACCAAGCGGTATCCGGACGGTACGACGGCGGTGGACGACCTCTCCTTCGAGGTGTCCGAGGGGGAACTGGTCACGCTCGTGGGACCGTCCGGGTGCGGCAAGACGACCACCATGATGATGGTGAACCGGCTCATCGAGCCGACCTCCGGCCGCATCCTCGTCGGCGGCGAGGACATCGCCGGCGTCGACCCGGTCCGGCTGCGCCGCCGGATCGGGTACGTCATCCAGCAGGTGGGCCTCTTCCCGCACCGCACCGTCCTCGACAACACCGCGACCGTGCCGGCCCTGCTCGGCTGGAAGCGGGCGAAGGCGCGGGCGCGGGCGGCCGAGCTGCTGGACCTGGTGGGTCTCGACCCGGCGACGTACGGGCCGCGCTACCCGGAGCAGCTGTCCGGCGGGCAGCGGCAGCGGGTCGGGGTGGCGCGGGCGCTGGCCGCCGATCCGCCGGTGCTGCTGATGGACGAGCCGTTCGGCGCGGTCGACCCGGTGGTGCGCGAGCAGTTGCAGGACGAGTTCCTGCGTATGCAGGCCGCGGTGCGCAAGACGGTGCTGCTGGTCACGCACGACATCGAGGAGGCCGTCCGGCTCGGCGACCGCATCGCCGTGTACGGGCAGGGCCGCATCGAGCAGTTCGACACACCGGGCGCGGTGCTCGGGGCGCCCGCGACACCGTACGTCGCCGGTTTCGTGGGCGCCGACCGCGGGCTGAAGCGGCTGTCGGTCACCGCGATCGAGCCGGACGACCTGGAACAGCCGCCGGTGGCCCGCCCGGACGAGTCCGCGCGCCGGGCGCTGGAGCGGCTGCGGGCCGAGGGCGCCCGCTGGGCGGTGGTCCTGGACCCGGGCGGTGACCTGCGCGGCTGGGTCGGCGTCGAGGAGCTGGCGGCGGGCGGCACGGTCGGCGACCGCACCCACCGGATGACCGCCTGGGTGCCGGTCGGCGCACCGCTGAAGCAGGCGTTCGGGGTGATGCTCCAGTACGACGCCGGGTGGGTCGCGGTGCTCGACGGGGCGCGGTTCCTCGGTGTCCTGACCCCGGCGAAGCTGCACGAGGCGCTGCGCCGCTCGGTGGACGCGGACGCGCGCGGGGTGACCCGGGGTCAGGTGCCGTTCGACTCGGTGGCGGACGCCTGACCGGGGTCATTTCAGCAGGCCCTTGTCCTTGAGGTAGGCGCGGGCGACGTCGGCCGGCAGCCGGCGCCAGCTGTCCACCTGCCGGTTCATGGCGGCCAGGTCGCCGGTGGTGAGGACGTCGTTGAGTCTGCCGAGGGCCTTCGCCACACCGGGGCCGCCCGCCCGGGCGCGGTTGACGACCGGGACGACGTGGTCGGCGTTCTGCAGCCGCTTGTCGTCGGCGAGCAGGACCAGGCCGAACGAGTCGAGGGTGGCGTCGGTGGTGGTGGTCAGGACCATCTGGTCCCGGCCCTCCTGCACGGCCCGCTTGGCCTGGGTGGTGCCGACGCCCTTGGGGTCGACGCCGGTGATGTCGATGCCGTACACCTTCCGCAGTCCCGGGGCGCAGTACGGCCGTCGCACGCATTCGTCGCCCGCCGCGAGCCGTACCTTCAGTCCGGAGGCGCCGAGGTCGCTGAGGGTCTTCAGGCGGTGCCGGCGGGCGTAGGCGGCGGTCACCGCGAAGGCGTTCTGGTCGACGGCCCGGCCGGGCGGCAGGACGGTGAGGCCGCGGGGGGCGGCGAGGGCCCGCAGCGCGCGCATCGTGGCGCCGAGGTCGGGCGAGCCGACCGCCTTCGCGTCCGCACCGTGGGTCTTCGCGTTGAGCCAGTCTGCGAAGGTGGCCGCGTACTCGGGGACGACGTCGATCTGGCCGGACTCCAGGGCCGGTTCGTACAGCTCCCGGTTGGCGACCGTGAGGAGGGACGTCCGGTGGCCGGCCTGGTTCAGCAGCAGGGCGTACATCTGGGCGAGCAGGTCGCTCTCGGTGAAGCCGGCCGAGCCGACGGTCAGGGTGCGGCTGTCGCCGGGCGGTGCGGTGACCTGGCCGCGGTTCTCCAGGGACGGGCCGGTGGCGCAGCCGCCCAGCGCGAGGAGCGTGAGCGCGGCCAGCGCCGTACGGCCCTTCATCGGCCGCCCCGGGCCCATGCCGGTGCCAGCCGCTCGGCGGTCTCGAAGACCCCTTCGACGACGAGGGCGAACCCGGCGACGAGCAGCGCGCCCGCGACCACCTGGGGTGTGCTGGCGAGGTTGAACCCGGCCGTGATGATCCGGCCGAGGCCGCCGCCGCCCGCGAGCGCGGCGAGGGTGGCCGTGGCGACGAGCTGGACGGCGGCGATCCGCACCCCGTTGAGCAGCAGCGGCAGCGACAGGGGCAGTTCCACGCGGAACAGCAGCTGCCGGCCGGTCATCCCCATGCCCCGGGCGGCCCGGACGACACCGCGGTCGACCTCGCGCATCCCCACGTAGGCGTTGGTGAGCAGCGGCGGTACGGCGAACAGCACCAGAGCGACCACCGTCGGCCCCTCGCCCCACCGTCCGACCGGGGTCAACAGCAGCAGGACCAGGACGGCGAAGGTGGGGACGGCCCGGCCGATGTTGGAGAGGTTCACGGCGAGCGCGCCGCCCTTGCCGAGGTGACCGAGGACGAGGGCGACGGGCAGGGCGATCAGACAGCTCAGGAGCAGGCAGACGACGGTGAGCACCAGGTGCTGGAGCAGCCGGTGCCGGATGCCGTCGTCGCCCGACCAGTGCGCGGGGTCGGCGAGCCAGTCCCAGGCGGCGGCGAGGGTGCTCATGCGCGGGCCGCCCGCGTCCAGGGGGTGATCAGCCGCTGCGCGCCCAGCAGGAGCAGGTCGGCGGCGACGGCGATCAGCACGCACAGCACGGACGCGGTGAGCACCTGGGCCTTGAAGTAGGTGTTCATGCCCGCGTAGATGAGGTTGCCGAGGCCGCCGAAGCCGACGATGGCGCCGACGGTCACCAGGGAGACCGCCGAGACGGTCGCGATGCGCAGGCCGGCCATCGCGGCGGGCAGGGCGAGGGGCAGCTCGACGGTGAGGAGCAGGCGGACGGGGCCGTAGCCGAGGCCGCGGGCCGCCTGCCGGGTCTCCTCCGGGACCGCGCGCAGGCCCGCGAGGATGTTCCGGACGAGCAGGGTGAGCGAGTACAGCACCAGCCCGGCGACGACCAGGCCGGCCGAGAGGCCGTACAGGGGCAGGAGCAGGGAGAACATGGCCAGCGAGGGGATGGTGTAGAGGACCGTCGTGACGGCGAGCACCGGGCCGGCCGCCCAGCTCCAGCGGCGGGCCAGCACCGCCAGCGGCACCGCGACGACCAGGCCGATCAGGACCGACAGGAAGGTCAGCTGGACGTGCTGGACGAGCGCGTCGAGCAGGATCTGGCGGCGGCTGCTCAGATAGGCACCGCAGATCCATTCGTTGCGCGCGAGGCAGTCGTCCGGGGGCGCGGTCACGGCTCCATTGGACCGGGCGGACGGGGTCCTCGGCGCGTTGTGGTGACCCGTAAGGGGGCGCGCGACGACCCGCAGGGGACACCTGGCGCTCTGTGCCCCGTGGGGGCCGCGAGGGGCCGGCCGATGCCCCGTAAAGAGGCACCCGGCACTCGATGACCCGCAAGGCCCGCGGCGAAGGTCCGGCCGCCCGGCCGCCCGCAACGGCACGGGGCGCCCGATGACCCGTAAGGGGGCACCCGACACTCGGTAGCCCGTACGGCATGCGGAGGACGCCCGGCCGCCCGCAACGGCACGGGTCACCCGATCATCCGGGAAGCACCCGGCACCCGGTGGCCCGGAAGGCACCCGAGGCAGCCGATGACCCGCAAGGGCCCCGACGCGCCCGGTGATCCGCAAAGGGACGTGAAGCGTTAGGTGGCCCGCTCAGGACAGTGACCCGCAAGGGACGTGAGACGCTGGGTGGCCCGCTCAGGACAGTGACCCGCAAGGGACGTGAGACGCTGGGTGGCCCGCTCAGGACAGTGACCCGCAAGGGACGTGAGACGCTGGGTGGCCCGCTCAGGACAGTGACCCGCAAGGGACGTGAGACGCTGGGTGGCCCGCTCAGGACAGTGATCCGCAAGGGACGTGAGACGCTGGGTGGCCCGCTCAGGACAGTGACCCGCAAGGGACGTGAGACGCTGGGTGGCCCGCTCAGGACAGTGATCCGCAAGGGACCTGAGGCGCTAGGTGGCCAGCTCACGACGCACGGCCCCGCATAGGACCCATGGCCCTGGGTGGCCGCCGGGAAGCGCGGGCCGCTAGGCCAGCCCCGCCGCGTCCAGCAGTGCCGTCGCCGTCGCCGTGGCGAGTCCGTCGTCCAGGCGTTCCACCCGGGCGCCGGCGCGGGCGCTGGCGCCGTCGAAGATCAGGAGGAGCTGGCGGGCGAGCAGCTCGGGGTCGCGGGCGCCGCCCCGCTCCGCCTCCGTGCGGAAGGCCTCCTTCAGGGTCTGCTTGACCCCGCGGGCGACGGCGCTCGCCGGGTGCTCGGGATCCTTCAGCTCGACCAGCACGGCCAGGTAGGGGCAGCCGTGGTAGTCGGGGTCCACGGAGCCCTTCTCCAGCTGCTCGAAGACGTACAGGATGCGCTCGCGCGGGGTCGCGGCGTCGGGGTCGGGGTGCGCCAAGCGGGCCTGGTACCGCGCGACCCGCCGCTCCAGGCTCGCGGCCAGCATCTGGTCCTTGCTGTCGAAGAGCTGGTACATCGACCGCTTGGAGACACCCGCCTCCCGGCACAGCGTCTCGACGCCGATGGACACGCCGTCCCGGTAGGAGAGCCGCGCGGCGGCGTCGAGCAGCCGGTCGCAGGGGGACGCCTTGTCTGTACTGGCCATACCACGAGGTTACCGCGCGGCGAAACCGATCGGTGTATTCCATGGCGCCCAAGCTGAACAAGCGCTTAGATAGGAAACGGATCACGATCTCACCGGACGCTGTCCCCGACCCGCCGGAGGCCCCGTTGTTCACGTCCGTCGACGACGTCTCCGCCCGCCTCGCCGAGACCGGCTATCTCGCCTCGCCCGCCGTCGCCACGACCGTCTTCCTCGCCGCCCGGCTCGGCAAGCCGCTGCTGGTGGAGGGTCCCGCCGGGGTCGGCAAGACCGAACTGGCCAAGGCCGTCGCCCAGGTGGCCGGCGCCCGGCTGGTCCGGCTCCAGTGCTACGAGGGCGTGGACGAGTCCCGGGCCCTGTACGAGTGGAACCACGCCAAGCAGCTGCTGCGCATCAGCGCGGGCCGCGGCGAGAGCTGGGACGAGACCCGCACCGACATCTTCAGCGAGGAGTTCCTCCTCCCCCGCCCGCTGCTGACCGCCATCCGCGGCGACGAGCCGACGGTGCTGCTCATCGACGAGACGGACAAGGCCGACGTCGAGATGGAGGGGCTGCTGCTGGAGGTGCTCAGCGACTTCCAGGTCACGGTGCCGGAGCTGGGCACCGTCACCGCGACCCGCCGCCCGTTCGTCGTCCTCACCTCCAACGCCGGCCGCGAGCTGTCCGAGGCGCTGCGCCGCCGCTGCCTGTTCCTGCACATCGGCTTCCCCGAGGAGGAGCTGGAGCGGCGGATCGTACGGCTGAAGGTGCCCGGCCTCGGCGACGCGCTGACCGAGTCGGTGGTCCGGGTGGTCGGGGCGCTGCGCGCGATGGACCTGCGCAAGGCGCCGTCCGTCGCCGAGACCGTCGACTGGGCGCGCACCCTGCTGGCCCTGGGCGCCGGCACGCTGGACGAGACCGTCGTACGGGACACCCTCGGGGTGATCCTCAAGCACCAGGACGACATCCAGAAGGCGGCGGCCAAGCTCGACCTGGACGCGCTGTGACCGCCGTCGCCGACCGGATCACCGGCCTGGCCGCGGCGCTGCGCGCGCACGGGGTGCGGATCGGCACCGGGGAGACCGTGGACGCGGCCCGCGCGGTGGCGGCGCTGGGGCTCGCGGACCGGGAGCGGCTGCGCGAGGGCCTGGCCGCGACGCTGCTCCACGGCCCCGGCCAACGCGCCCTGTTCGACTCGGTCTTCGACCTGTACTTCCCGCGCGGGGTCGGCGGCCCGGAGGACGCTCCCCGGGACCGGGAGACCCTGCGCGACCGGCTCGCGGACGCGCTGGCCGCCGACGACCGGGCGCTGCTGGCCCGGCTGGCGGCGGAGGCGGTCGACGGCCTGGGCGGGTACGGCGGTGCACCGGGCTCGGACGGCTTCTCGGCGTACCAGACCCTGGAGCGGCTGCGCCCGCAGACCCTGCTGGCCCGGGTGCGGGCCGAGGTACGGGGCGGGGGCGGTGACGGCGGGGGTTTCGCGGACCGGCTGCTGGACGACGAGATCCGGCGCCGCATCGAGGAGTTCCGGCGGATGGTCGGGGCGGAGGCCCGGCGCCGGGTCGCGGAGCGGCGCGGGCGGGACGAGATCGCGCGGCGGGCCGTCCGGCCCACCGCCGACCGGGTCGACTTCCTGTACGCGAACCGCGAGCAGCTCGCCGAACTGCGCCGGGCCGTTCAGCCGCTGGCCCGCAAGCTGGCCACCCGGCTCGCCGCCCGCCGCCGCCGGGCCGCGCGCGGCACGATCGACCTGCGCCGCACCCTGCGCTCCTCGCTGTCCACGGGCGGCGTACCGATGCGGCCGGTGCTGCGCCGGCGCCGCCCGGTCCGCCCCGAACTGGTGCTGCTCTGCGACGTGTCCGGCTCGGTGTCCGGCTTCTCCGACTTCACCATGCTCCTCGTGCAGGCCCTGCACGACCAGTTCGGCAAGGTCCGCGTGTTCGCCTTCGTCAACCGGCTGGACGAGGTCACCGGCCTGCTCGACCACGGCCGCGCCGACCCCGACGGCCTCGGCGCCCGGATCCGCGCCGAGGCCACGCTCACCGGCTGGCACGGCAGCAGCGACTACGGCATGGCGCTGGGCGAGTTCGCCGAGCGGTACGGCGCCGCGGTGGGCCCGCGGACGACGGTGTTCGTGCTCGGCGACGCCCGGACCAACCTGAGCGACCCGAACCTGCCCGCCGTACGCGAACTGGCCCGGCGGGCGCGGCGCGTGTACTGGCTGAACCCCGAGCCGCGCGACCGGTGGGGCACCGGCGACTCGGCCGCGCCCGCGTACGCCGAGCTGGTCGAGATGCACGAGTGCCGCACAGCCCGGCAGCTCAGCGGGCTGATCGCCGGCCTGCTGCCGGTGTGACGCCGGGCGCCGGTCCGTGATCCACTGGCCCCCACGCCGACCCCGACAGCGAGGACGTCGCCATGATCCACCCGCCCGTGCCGCTGGGCACCTTCCCCACCCCGCTGGAACCGGCGCCCCGGCTGGCCGCCGCGCTCGGGCTCGGACCGGACGACCTCTGGGTGAAACGGGACGACCTGACCGGCCTGGGCGGTGGCGGGAACAAGATCCGGAAGCTGGAGTGGGCGGTGGGCGCGGCCCTCGCCGAGGGCGCGGACACCCTGGTGACCACCGGTGCCCCGCAGAGCAACCACGCCCGGCTGACCGCCGCCGCGGGCGCCCGGCTCGGCCTTCGGGTCGTCCTCGTGCTGCGCGGCGCCCCGGGCGCCTCACGCTCCGGGAACCTGGCGCTGGACGGCCTGTTCGGGGCCCGGCTCGCCTGGGCCGGGGCGGTGGACCAGGCCGGGCTCGACGCGGCGGCGGCCGAGGTCTGCGCGCGCCTGCGGGCCGGCGGTTCCCGTCCGGCGCTGATCCCGTTCGGCGGTTCGAGCATCCTGGGCGCACGCGGCTACCTGCGCTGCGGTGCGGAACTGCGTGAGCAGTTGCCGGACCTGCGGACGGCGGTGGTGGCGCTCGGCTCGGGCGGCACGATGGCCGGGCTGGTCGCGGCCCTGGGCAGCGCGTCGGTGCTGGGCGTCGACGTGGGCGCGCTGGCCGACCCGGCCGCCGCGGTCGCCGAGTTCGCCACCCCGCTCACCACGGAGGAGGTCGCACCGGAGGGGCTGCGGATCCGCCGGGACCAGGTGGGCGCCGGGTACGCGGCCCTGACCGGCCCGGTCCGCAAGGCTCTCCGGCTGGCCGCGCGCACCGAGGGCCTGGCCCTGGATCCGACCTACACGGGCCGCGCCCTGGCCGGCCTGCACGCCGCGGTCCGGGACGGCGGTATCCGCCCCGGCGAGAAGACGGTCTTCCTGCACACCGGCGGCCTGCCCGGCCTCTTCGGCCATCCGGACGCGCTCGCGTTCGCGGAGGAGGGGGCGACGGTCCTCGACGGGTGAGGGCCTGTGCCCATACAGGGGTGGGGCGCACGACGCGGTGGGCGGCGGGCCGGTGCCGCGCTTCCCGCCGGACCGCGGTCCGTCGACGTGTCTCCCCGCCGGCCACGTCGATGCGGCCGGCGGGGAGACAGGCGGACGGGCCCTGCTCGCTCACTGGCCCTTCGCGTACTCCTTCGCCATCGCCCCGGCGAAGTCGTGGACCACGACCTGCTCGTCACCGACCACCCAGGCGTCGTGGCCCGGCGGGCAGACGAAGACGTCGCCCGGGCCGACCTCGCCCTCGCCGCCGTCGTCCATGCGGATGTGCAGCCGTCCCTGGACCACGTACCCGTTGTGGTGGACCTGGCAGCTCTCGGTGCCCGCGATCGGCGCCACGGACTCCGACCAGCGCCACCCCGGTTCGAACGTGCCCACCGCGAAGTCGAGCCCGGTCAGGTGGAGGGCTTCGAGGTGGCCGCGGGGAAAGTCACGCCGTTCGTCCGGCTTCTCGACCGTCTTCACTTCCAGCATGACGGTGTCCTCCCTTCCGGCCGCTGGCCGCGGCCGGGGCCGGCCCACCGTCCCCGGCGGCCTCGGACGGCGCCGGTGCTGCGACGGCGGCCGTACCCCACGGCACCATCGTCGGCCTCGCGGCGGCACCGCGCCATCCACGGGGAGGGGACAACGATGTCAGCGAGGGACCGCCCGGCGTACGGCCCTCAGGGCGGCCAGATAGACGAGGTCGAGCAGGAAGCAGCCGACGTAGAGGTAGCGCATGAGGGCGCTGTCGTGGCGGGGTGCCGGGTCGGCGGTGGTGAGCATCGCGAGGGAGGCGCAGGCCGTGCCCAGCAGCTTGGCCAGCGCGATGCCCGTGGACTGGCCGCGCGGGCCGCGCCGGGCGGCCAGCATCGCCAGGAACATGGCGGACATCGCCAGATTGCTGCCGAACGCGGTGATCGTGCCGCCGCCCTCGTCGAACTGTTCGGAGGCGACCTGCATACCGGGGTAGGCGAGAAGGAGCAGCGCGGCGAGCGCGGGCAGGTACAACCGGCGGGGCAGGTAAGGGAATTCGGACCGGCCGTAACGTACGACCGTGTAGCCGATCGCCAGGTCGAAGCAGAACCAGACGATGTCGACCACGTGCATGACCCCGGACGGGGGCCGCACGAACGCGAACATGAACTCCCAGCTGATGTTGGTGGCGAAGGCGACGACCGGCATCCCGTAGGTGCGCTCCCGCAGTCCCGTGCGGACGAGCAGTACATAGGCCGCCGTCCAGAACACGCCCGTGCCGAGCAGGAACACCGTGTGCACCGCCTGCATCCCCACTCCCGTCAACCGGCCGTCGGGTACGCGTCCCTGATTACTCTGGCACGGTGACAGCCAGCGACACGCCGTCGATCGCGATGGACGACACCGGAGATCCGCCCCTGCGCCCCCTGCCCGAGCGGGCCGCTTCGCTGCTGGCGCGGGTCGACGCGCCGCCCCGGCTGGTGGCCCACCTCAGGGCGGTGCACGACGTCGCCGCCCAGCTCGTGGCGTGGGTGCAACGGCACTGTCCGCGACTGGAGTCGGACGCGGAGGCGGTGCTGTTCGGTGCCGCCACGCACGACATCGGCAAGGCCCTGCACCCGGCCGAGCTGTCCGGGCCCGGCGCACGACACGAGGCGGCGGGGCGGGAGTTGCTGCTGACGCACGGGGTGGAGGCCCGACTCGCCCGGTTCGCCGGCACCCACGCCTCCTGGACGGCTCCCGGCATCGGCGTGGAGGACCTGCTGGTGAGCCTGGCCGACAAGGTCTGGAAGAACAAGCGCGTCCCGGAGCTGGAGGACCTGGTGGTGGCGCGGCTGGCCGGGGCCGACGGTCGGCCGGCCTGGCAGTGGTTCATGGAACTGGACGAGACCCTCACGGCCATCGGGGAGGGCGCGGACCGTAGGCTGGCGTACCAGATGTCCCACCCGCTCACCCGGCCCCAGTGACCATCCGCTCCCCCGCACCATGTGATCCGCCTGCTCACCCGCCCCCTGTGAGCCACCCGCCGAGTGACCCGCTCCGACCCCCGAAGGTGACCATGTTCGCGACCTCTCTCGGTGCCGACGGCGCCGAGCTGTGCCCGCTCCAGCCCTGGCAGGCCGAGGAGTTCCTCGCCCATGTCGACCGGGGCCGGGAGTTCATCGGGCGGTTCAACGGACTCCCGGACGTGGTCGCGGACCTGGCGTCCAGCCGGGCGTTCCTGGAGGCGTACGCCGCCAAGGAGGCGGCCGACGCGGGCCTGATCCGGGCGATCCGCCTCGACGGCACCCTGGTGGGGGCGGTGATCCTGCGCCGGATGGACGTGCCGCAGGGTACGGCGGAGGCGGGCTGCTGGCTGGAGCCGGCCGCGGTGGGCCGGGGGCTGGTGACGCGGGCGGCGCGCCTGCTCATCGACTGGGCGATCCGGGAGCGGGGCATCCACCGCGTCGAGTGGTGGGTGTCGGCCGGCAACGCGCCGAGCATCGCGGTCGCCCGCCGGCTCGGCATGCGCAAGGAGGCCGTGCTGCGGGAGAGTCACCTGTACCGGGGCGAGCGGCACGACGAGGAGATCTGGGCGGTGCTGGCGCCGGAGTGGCCGGCCGTCCCCGGAGCCACCGCGGCCTGACCCCGGCCGCCCGCCGCGCTACCAGTCGCGTGCCGCCCGCAGCAGCAGGGCGCGCACCCGGGCCACGTCGGGGTTGTCGGAGGCGCCGGGCCGCTGGACGAGGAAGCCGGTGTTGATCGGCGGGTCCTCCGGTTCCAGCAGCGCGACGAGCGCGCCGGAGTCCAGCAGGTCCTGGCAGAGATAGCGGGGCAGCACGCTGAACCCGGCGCCCGCGACCACGGCGGCGAGGACTCCGCGCAGGTCGGGCACGGTCACCGCGGCGGTCCGGGACAGGCGCCGGCCGAAGACGTGCCGCCAGTAGCGGCGGGCGATCGGCAGGTCCTCGGCGTAGGTGACGAGCGGGACGCCGTGCAGCACGGCGGGGTCCAAGCCGCCCTGCGCCGCGGCCGGTCGGGCCTCGGACCCCTGCGCGCCCCGGCGCCCCGTCAGCCGTTCCGCCCAGACCGGGGCCGCGACCAGCACGAACTCCTCGTCGGTGAGCGCGACGGCCTGGAGGGTACGGCCGCGCGGGCGGGTGGTGGCGATCACCAGGTCGTGGCGGCCGGCGCGCAGTTCCTCCAGCAGCGGATCGGTCAGCCCGGTCGCCACCCGCAGCCGTACGCCCTCGGCGACCAGCGGCGCGAGGGCCGGCAGGGCCTTGGTGCACAGGAGTTCCGCCGGTCCGGCCAGATGGACGGGTTCGGCCCCGGTACCGGCCGGCGGGGTGGGGCCGGCGACGGCCGCCAGCTCGTCCAGGGGCGCGGCGATCCGGGCCGCCAGCTCGTCGGCCACCGGGGTCGGCGCGACTCCGCGCGGCAGCCGCTCGAACAGCTCCCGGCCCGTCTGCCGTTCCAGCGCGCGCATCTGCGTCGTCACCGTCGGCTGCGACAGTCCGAGCAGGCGTGCGGCGCCGGTGAAGGAACCGGAGCGGTACACGGCGAGGAAGGTGCGCAGCAGGTTCAGATCGAGGGAAGCGGTCTCCACCGTGCGAGTATCACCGCCCGGGGCTCGCCGGAGCCATAGGAGATCCGATGCCGTGGACGGCGGTCGGCCCCGGATGTCTATGGGTAGCGCCCGGCTGCCGGTGCCGGCGGCGCGGAGAATTCGTCGGCCGCCGCCTGCAACCTGGCCCGGGGTCGGACGTCTGTCGGGGTGGAGGCCTCCGTTTCGACCAGATGTCCGACCCCGAGCGACCGAAGGAACCCATGTCCGCACATCCCGCCCCGCGCCCGCACCGCACCCGCCGACTGCGCACCGCCCTGGGGGTTTCCGCCGTAGGCGCGGCCCTGGCCGTCACCGGCACCCTGACCGCCCAGGCCGACCCGGCCGGCACCCGCACCCCGGCCGGGTCGGCCTGGGCGGTCAGGGTG
>NZ_MUMF01000409.1:0-214 GCF_002155905.1 Streptomyces tricolor
GGGGTGGGGTGGACGCCGTCATGGAAGGATCCTGGCCGGGCGACGTTGCGTGCCCGTTGCGCGGCCGTCACGGGTATTTTCCGCGGGTTCACGGCATGCGGACGCGTGCTGTGAGGCGACGGGACGGCGAACCGGATCGCCGTCGCCCGCGTCTTCCGGGTCGGAGACGAGCACGGGGAGACCGTATGGAGATCCGTCGGCCGCGATGGCCGCG
>NZ_MUMF01000409.1:233-4101 GCF_002155905.1 Streptomyces tricolor
TGCTGCCGGCGACCTGGCTGCGGGTGTCCACGGCGGACCGGCTGCGGACGACGGCGGACGTGCCGCGCACCGAGGTCGCGGTGGTGTTCGGGGCCGGGCTGTGGCAGGGAGAGCCGTCGCCGTACCTCGCGCACCGGCTGGACGCGGCGGCCGAGCTGTACCGGACGGGACGGATCGAGGTCGTCCTCGTCACCGGGGACAACAGCCGGGAGGACTACGACGAGCCCGACGCCATGCGCGCGTACCTCACGAAGCACGGGGTGCCGGACGCGCGGATCGTCAGCGACTACGCCGGGTTCGACACCTGGGACTCCTGCGTCCGGGCCAAGAAGATCTTCGGGGTGGACCGGGCGGTGCTGATCAGCCAGGGCTTCCACATCCGGCGGGCGGTGGCGCTGTGCGAGGCGGCGGGGGTCGACTCGTACGGCGTCGGGGTCGCCGCGAAACACGACGTGACCTGGTACTACGGCGGGGCGCGGGAGGTGTTCGCGGCGGGCAAGGCGGCGCTGGACGCGGTGCTGCGGCCGGACCCGCGGTTCCTCGGGCCGGCGGAGCCGGGGGTGGCGCGGGCGCTGGCCGCGGGGCGGTGACGGTCGCCTCACGGCGGGCGGGACGGCACGGGGAGGTCGCCGTGCCGGGGGTGTAACCGGGGACGACACGGGGGCGTAACACGCGGGACGCACGCTGGGCGGTATGGAGAACACCTCGACGCCCACCCACTGCCCGTACTGCGCCTTGCAGTGCGGGATGAACATCACGCCCCTGCCCCAGGGGGGCGTCGAGGTCACCGAGCGTCCGGACTTCCCCGTCAACCGGGGGGCGCTGTGCGGCAAGGGCCGTACGGCGGCCCAGGTGCTGTCCCCGGCTCTGCGGCTGACCGCGCCGCTGGTGCGGGAGGGCGGCCGGCTGGTGGAGGCGAGCTGGCCGCGGGCGCTGGACCTGATCGCCGAGCGGCTGGGGGCGACGCGGGAACGGTACGGGCCGGACGCGCTCGGGGTGTTCGGCGGGGGCGGGCTGACCAACGAGAAGGCGTACGCGCTCGGCAAGTTCGCCCGGGTGGTGCTGGGCACCTCGCAGATCGACTACAACGGCCGGTTCTGCATGTCGTCGGCCGCGGCGGCGGGCACGAAGGCGTTCGGTCTGGACCGGGGGCTGCCGTTCCCGCTGGAGGACATCCCGAAGACCGGGTGCGTGATCCTCGTCGGGTCCAACCTGGCCGAGACCATGCCGCCGTCGCTGCGCTTCTTCACGGAGCTGCGGGAGAACGGCGGCACGCTGATCGTCGTCGACCCGCGCCGGACCAGGACCGCCGAGCAGGCCGACCTGCACCTCGCGCCCCGGCCCGGTACCGATCTCGCGCTCGCGCTCGGCCTGTTGCACCTGGTGGTGGCGGAGGGACGGACGGACGAGGAGTACATCCGGGAGCGGACCACCGGGTGGGAGGAGGCCCGGGCCGCGGCGATGGCGCACTGGCCGGAGCACGTGGAGCGGATCACGGGGGTGTCCGTTCCCGAACTGCGGGAGGCGGTACGGCTGTTCTGCGCGCCCGAGACGGCGATGGTGCTCACCGCGCGCGGGCCGGAACAGCAGTCCAAGGGCACGGACACGGTGGGCGCGTGGATCAACCTCTGCCTGGCGACCGGCCGGGCGGGGCGCCCGCTGTCCGGGTACGGCTGTCTGACCGGGCAGGGCAACGGGCAGGGCGGACGCGAACACGGCCAGAAGGCCGACCAGTTGCCCGGCTACCGCAAGCTGGACGACCCGGCGGCGCGGGCGCACGTGGCCGGGGTGTGGGGCGTGGACCCGGACGCGCTTCCCGGGCCCGGGCGCAGCGCGTACGAACTCCTCGACGCCCTCGGCACGGACGTCCGCGCCCTGCTGCTGATGGGCTCCAACCCGGTGGTGTCGGCCCCTCGCGCGGCCCACGTCGAGCAGCGCCTGCGCTCCCTGGACTTCCTCGCGGTGGCCGACGTCGTCCTGTCGGAGACGGCGGAGCTGGCGGACGTGGTGCTGCCGGTCACCCAGTGGGCGGAGGAGACGGGCACGACGACCAGCCTGGAGGGCCGCGTGCTGCTGCGCCGGCAGGCGGTCACCCCGCCGCCGGGCGTCCACAGCGACCTGTACGTCCTGCACGAACTGGCCGACCGCCTCGGCGTGGAGAAGGGCTTCCCGACCGACCCCGAGGAGGTCTTCGAGGAACTCCGCCGCGCCAGCGCCGGCGGCCCCGCCGACTACTCGGGCATCACCTACCGCCGCCTGGCGGAGGAGAACGGCGTCTTCTGGCCGTGCCCGGAGGACTCGACCGGGGCGGGCGCGACGGCGGACGGCGGGGCTGCGGCCCCGGACGGGGCGGCGGACACAGCCGAGGGCGCGGGCACGGCGGGGGCCGAAGACGCCGGCGCGGGCGCGGCGGCGGCCGAGGGCAGGTTCCCGGGCGGGGCCCAAGACGGCGGCGCGGGCACGGCGGCGGCCGAGGGCAGGTTCCCGGGCGGAACCGAGCCCGGAACGCCCGTGGCAGTCGCCGGCGGGCCCGAGGGGGTCTCCGAGGGCGCGGGCGCGGGGACGGCACAGCACGCGTCCGCCGCCGGAACCGCCGGCGCCGACGGCCGCACGACTGCGGACGCGGGTGGCGGCATGGCGGCCGGCGCGGACGGCTCGGCGGCCGGAGCCGGGGGCTCGCTCGCGGTCGACGGGGAGGACGCGGCTCTGGACGTGCTGCCGGACGACCCGGCGTCGGAGGCCGTCCCCGGCCTCACCCCTCTCGCCCCTCCAGCCCCACTGCCCGGTCACCCCACCACCGGCACCGAGGCCGCGTCCGAGGCCCGGCTCGTCCGGACCGTGCCGCGTGTCGTCGGGGGGCACCCCGGTACCCCGCGGCTGTTCCTCGACCGGTTCGCCACGCCCGACGGGCGGGCGCGGTTCGTGCCGGTGTTCCACCGGGCGACGGCGGAGGAGCCGGACAGTGAGTACCCGCTGCTGCTGACCACCGGGCGGGTGGTGTCGCAGTACCAGTCGGGGGCGCAGACCCGGCGGGTGGCGGAGCTGAACGCGGCGGCGCCCGGACCGTTCGTGGAGCTGCATCCGCGGCTCGCGGCCCGGCTGGGCGCGGCGGACGGCGATCCGGTCGCGGTGGTGTCCCGGCGCGGCCGGGCCGTGGCGCCGGCGCGGATCACCCCCGCCATCCGGCCCGACACCGTGTTCATGCCGTTCCACTGGCCGGGCGAGGGCCGCGCGAACACGCTCACCAACCCGGCCCTGGACCCGACCTCCCGGATGCCGGAGTTCAAGTCGTGCGCGGTGCGGGTGGAGGTCCTAGGTCCAGGGGAGTAGCGCGGTTCCGTCCGCCGGACGCGGTACGGGCGGCGGGACCGGCATAGGTTCGGGGCATGTCCGAGACCGAGCAGACCCCGACGTACGACCTGGACGCCTATCTCGACCGCATCGGCTGGAAGGGCGAGCGGCGGGCCGACCTGGAGATCCTGCGGGGCGTGCACCTGGCGCACGCGCTGTCGCTGCCCTTCGAGAACCTGGACCCGGTGCTCGGCAGGGCTCCGTCCCTGGCGCCCGCCGACCTGACGGCCAAGATGATCCACGGCCGGCGCGGCGGCTACTGCTACGAGCACAACACCCTGCTCCGGCTGGCGCTGGAGGCGTTCGGTTTCCGGGTGACCCCGCTGGCCGCCCGGGTGGTGGTGGGCGCGGCGACTCCGGAGAGCCGGCCCCGGACGCACGCGATGCTGAGGGTCGAGGTGCCGGGCGAGCCGCTGCCGTATCTGGCGGACGTCGGCTTCGGCGCGCCCGGGGCGCTGCTGCTGCCGGTGCCGCTGGTGACCGGTACCGAGTTCGAGGGTGCCGGGCGTCGGCACCG
>NZ_MUMF01000410.1 GCF_002155905.1 Streptomyces tricolor
GGATGTGTATAAGAGACGGCAGCCGCTCCCGCCCGCCCCGCCGCTCCTCATCGGCCGACGGGTCCGGGGCGATCCGCTGTTCTGTGCCGGTGGGCTGGTCCTCAGCGGTTGAGCGGTTCTGGGTGACCCGCCGTTCCTGGTCGGCGAGGTGGTCGTGGTCGGTGTGGGGGTGGGTGCCGGTCGGCCGGCGGTCGTGGGTGCGTTGCTCTGTGCCGGTGGGCTGCTCGGAGCCGGTCGGCTGGTCGTAGCCGGTCTGCTGCTCCACGCCCGCCGGGTGGCCGGATCCAGCTTGCTGCTCCACGCCCGTCGGCTGCTCCTCGCCGGTCCGCCGCTCGCCGCCGACCCGCCGGCCTGCGTCGGCCGGCCGTTCTCCGTCGGTCCGCCGTTCTCCGTCGGCCGGCCGTTCTCCGTCGGTCCGCCGTTCTCCGTCGGTCCGCCGTTCCCCGTTGACCCGCCGCTCTCCGTCGGCCCACCGCTCCCCGTCGCCCGGCTCCTGCCCCGTGTTCGTCGGCATGCTGCGCACTCCCTGTCCGCGGAGCCGGGCCCCGCGTGGTCGGTGATGTCATCGGCGGCGTGCGCCCGCGCCCTTGCGGAAGCGTTCGGTGACCGTGCGGCCGAGGCTCGCCCGTACCGGGTGGGCCTCCTCGTCGAACCGCTCGAACAGCTCCGGCAGATGGACGTCCACGGCGGACTCCACCAACTCGGCGTACTCCTCGGCCCGTTCCCGGCCGCGCCGCCAGGCGACCAGCCCCGCGCCCGCCCCGGCCACGGCGGCCGGCCACCACACGGCGCCCAGCAGCACGTACAGCACCGCCCAGCCGCCGAGCCGCATCGCCTCGTCCAGCCGCTGCCGGGACTCGGCCAGCGGCAGCCGGGTGGTGTCCGGCAGCAGCAGCCACAACCGCGGCCATGCGTCGGCCAGTTCGATCCGGTAGTGCAGCCGGATCCGGGTCGCCGGGGCGCGCAGCCGGTCGCCGGTCCAGGTCGGGCACTCCGGCCGGACCAGGGCCACCGCGTTCCGCTCGGCCTCCCGCTCGGCCGCCGTACCGGTGTGCAGAGCCGCCACGCAGGCCGCGTCATGGCTGTCCCAGGCGCGCCGCCGGCGCTCGGTGAGCCGGCGGGCCAGCGGGTGCAGGGGGCGCGGCCAACTGCCCTGGAGGGCACGCTCGTACGGCCCGGCCAGCGCCTCGGCGAGCAGCGCGGCGGCGAAGGACGCGGCCAGCACCCCGAGCAGCAGGACCGCCGTCCGGGTGGAGCCCGCGCCCGGGCCGCCGGCGGTCAGCTCGCGCAGCCGGTCGCGCAGCAGCCCGAGATCCGCCCAGTGCCGCTGGCCCAGGGTCAGGGCGGTGGCCGCGACCGCGGTGAACACCAGTCCCGGCAGCACCAGCGCCGCCGCCCAGCGCTCGGCCAGCTTCCGGCCGACGTCCGTGACGAGCCCCGTCAGCACCGGCCGCCCCGCTCAGCTCTCGGCGTCGAAACGCAGGGCCACGTCGAACACCTCGCACACCGGCAACTGCTGGTCCGGCCGCCGTCGTTCGCGCCGGGCGCACACCCCGCGCGGGCAGACGTGCGCCCCGGACACGGTGTGCGGCCCGTCGTCGGCGACGGCGGTCGGCCGCGACGAGCGGGTGGTGTCGCCGGCGGGCTCCCGGTCCTCGTCCGCGGCGTCGTCCAGCAGGCCGAGTTCGGCGAGGTGGTCCGCCACCGGCTCACCGGCCCGCGCGGCCTCCACAGCCCGTTCGACCACCCGGCGTCGCGCCGCGCCGACGGGACCCTGGTGCAGACGGCGCAGCAGCGGCAACTGGCTGCACAGCAGCGCCAGTTGCTCGTCATGATCCTCAAGTGACGGCACGTCACCCATGGTAGTCGTACGCCCGGCGCCGATCCCCGGTTCCGTCCCGCCGAAGTACGGAAACACGCGCGGTCTAGACTCTCCCCGCACCAGCCCAGGATCGGTCGGACCCGAAGGGTACGCGGCGTTTTGATACGGATAGATGCAGTGACGAAGCGGTACCCGGACGGCACGGTCGCGGTCGACCGGTTGTCGCTGGAGATACCGGACCGCGCGATCACCGTCCTCGTCGGGCCCTCCGGCTGCGGCAAGACGACGACCCTGCGGATGATCAACCGGATGGTGGAGCCCACCGAGGGGACCATCCTCCTCGACGGCCAGGACGTCCGCCGGCAGCCGGTCAACACCCTGCGCCGGTCGATGGGTTACGTCATCCAGAACGCCGGTCTCTTCCAGCACCGCACCATCATCGACAACATCGCCACCGTGCCCCGGCTGCTCGGCTGGACCAAGCAGAAGGCCCGCGCCCGGGCCGCCGAGCTGATGGAGCGGGTCGGACTCGACTCCGCGCTGGCCAAGCGGTACCCGTACCAGCTCTCCGGCGGGCAGCAGCAGCGCGTCGGCGTGGCCCGCGCCCTCGCCGCCGATCCGCCGGTGCTGCTGATGGACGAGCCGTTCTCCGCCGTCGACCCCGTCGTCCGCAAGGGACTCCAGGACGAACTCCTGCGCATCCAGGACGAGCTGGGCAAGACCATCGTCTTCGTCACGCACGACATCGACGAGGCGATCAAACTGGGCACGAAGGTGGCCGTGCTGCGCACCGGCGGCCGGCTCGCCCAGTTCGCCCCGCCCGCCGAACTGCTCAGCGCGCCCGCCGACGCCTTCGTGGAGGACTTCCTCGGCGCCGACCGCGGCATCCGCCGGCTCTCCTTCTTCCCCTCCGCGGACCTGGAGTTGCAGACCGCGCCCATCGTCCCGATCGACGCCGACGCCGCCAAGCTCGCCTCCCGGGCCACGGCCCCCTACCTCCTGGTCACCGACCTCGACGGCCGGCCGCTCGGCTGGAGCGAGCCGGACCGGCTCACCGCCGGTGCCATCGACCCGGAGCAACTCCTCGACTTCGGACGGCCGTTCCTCCCCGGCACCGACTCGCTGCGCACCGCGCTCGACGGTGCCGTGCTCTCCCCGGCCGGGTGGGCCGTGGCCGTGGACGGCGAGGGACGTGCCGTGGGGGTCGTCTCCCAGCAGGTCATCGGCGAGGCGATCCGGGCCGCCCACAGCCGGGTGGCCGAGCAGGCCGAGGTGAAGGCCGGGCGATGAGCGGCTTCTTCGACCTTCCGAGCGACCTCCAGCACAGCTGGCAGGGACTGGTCGGACTGCATCTGCGCGAGGCCCTGCTGCCGGTGCTGGCCGGGCTGCTCGTCTCCCTGCCCGTGGCCCAGCTGTGCGTGCGGTTCCGCTGGATCTACCCGCCCGTCCTCGGTGTCACCACCGTGCTCTACGCCGTCCCGTCGCTGGCCTTCTTCGTCGTACTCATCGACTACTTCGGGCAGAGCGAGACCACGGTGATGATCCCGCTCGCCCTGTACAGCCTGGTGGTGCTCATCCCGTCGATCGTGGACGGGGTCCGCTCGGTGCCGCCGGAGACCCTGGCCGCCGCCCAGGCCATGGGCTTCGGGCCGGTACGCCGGTACTTCCAGGTCCAGCTGCCCATCGCCGTACCCGCCATCATCGCCGGTCTGAGGGTGGCGACCGTGTCCAGCATCTCCCTGGTCAGCGTCGGCATGCTCATCGGCAACCAGGGCGCCCTCGGCAACATGCTCTACGCCGCCCAGACCTACCACCGCCCCGCCCTGGCCGTGAACGCGGTCCTGACCATCGCGGCGCTGGGCATCCTCGCCGACGCCGCCCTGGTCCTCGTCCGTCTTCTGCTCACCCCTTGGATGCCGCGGAAGGGGACCACCCGGTGAACGTCCTGGACTTCGCGCGCGCCTTCTTCAGCGACAGCGCCCACTGGCACGGCTACGACGGCATCCCCACCCGGTTCGCCGAGCACATCCGGTACTCGCTGGAAGCCCTGCTGATCGCCGCCGTGATCGCGCTGCCCGTCGGCCTGCTCACCGGCCACACCGGGCGCGGCGGCAACGCGCTGGCCCTGATCGCCACCGCCGGCCGGGCGCTGCCCAGCTTCGGCCTGCTGGTGCTGATGTTCACCTGGATCGGCTTCGGCATGCTGCCGGTGATGATCCCGCTGGTGGTGCTCGCCGTACCGCCGATCCTGGTCACCACCTACGAGGCGGTCCGCTCCGTCGACCCCTCCCCGGTGGACGCGGCCCGCGGCATGGGGATGCCCGAGGCGCGTGTGCTGCTCCAGGTGGAGGTGCCGGTCGCGCTCCCGCTGATCCTCGGCGGCCTGCGCACCGCGGCCATCCAGATCGTCTCCACCGCCACCATCGCGGCCTACATCAGCTTCGGCGGCCTCGGCCGGTACATCATCGACGGCCTCTACCAGAAGAACTACGAGAAGGTCGTCGGCGGCGCCACCCTCGTCGCCGGTCTCGCCCTCGCCACCCTCGCCGTGTTCTGGGCGGTGTCCCGGCTCACCGTGTCACCCGGCGTACGCCGCGGCGGCTGAGCCCGGCCGGCCGTCGGTGCGGGCCAGCGCCAGTTCGAGTACGACGAGCAGCGCGTCCCGCACCGAGCCCCGCTCCCGGGCGTCGAACACCACCACCGGCACCCCGGCGGAGACGTCCAGCGCCCAGCGGACCTCGTCCAGGGAGTGCTCCACCCGGCCGTCGAAGGCGTTCACCGCGACGGCGAACGGAATGCCCTTGTGCTCGAAGTAGTCCACGGCCGCGTAGCAGTCGTCCAGCCGGCGGGTGTCCACGATGACGAGCCCGCCGACCGCGCCCTCCACGATGTCGTCCCACATGAACCCGAACCGCTCCTGGCCGGGCGTGCCGAACAGGTACAGCTTCAGCGTCGGGTCGATGGTGAGGCAGCCGAAGTCCATCGCGACGGTCGTCGTGGTCTTGCGCGGGGTGTGCGTCAGATCGTCCACACCGGCCGCGACCTCGGTGATCGACGCCTCCGTGGTCAGCGGCTCGATCTCCGAGATCGCGCCGACGGCCGTGGTCTTGCCCACGCCGAAACCGCCCGCGATCACCATCTTCACCGGCAGCGGCGGCCGTACCGCCGCCGGTGCGGCCGGGCCCCGGGCCGGGAGCGGTTCAGTCGGTGTCACTCGGTACTACCCCTCGGGAGTCGGGGACGGCCCGCAGGCCGTCGATAACCCTGCGCAGGACGGACGCGTCGTGCGTGGCCTCGGTGTCCGGCACGTGCACCGCCAACCACCCCTCCGCGCGCAGGTCTTCGGCCAGGACGCGGACCACGTTCAGGTGCAGCCGCAGCCGGGCC
>NZ_MUMF01000411.1:0-2855 GCF_002155905.1 Streptomyces tricolor
CACGCCGGGGTGATCCGGTCGCCGCGCACCTGCTCGGGCGCCATGAACCCGGGCGAGCCGATGAGCGCGCCGGTCCGGGTGAGCCCCTCCCCGCCCGCGGTCGCCGTCTCCCGCGCCCGCGCTATCCCGAAGTCGATCACGCGCGGCCCGTCGATGGTCACCAGCACGTTCGACGGCTTGAGGTCCCGGTGCACGATGCCGGCCGCGTGGATGTCCTTCAGCGCGTGCGCGAGCCCCGCCGCCAGGATCCGTACCGACCGCTCGGGCAGCGCACCGTGGTCGTGCCCGACGACCTGCTGCAGGCTCGGCCCGGCCACGTACCCGGTCGCCACCCACGGCACGGCCGCCTCGGTGTCCGCGTCCAGCACGGGCGCGGTCCAGTACCCGCCGACCCGGCGCGCGGCCTGCACCTCCTGCCGGAACCGCGCCCGGAACTCCTCCTGCGCGGCCAGCTCCTCCCGGACGAGCTTCACGGCGACGGTCCGCCCCCGGTCCGACCGGGCCAGGTACACGTGCCCCATGCCGCCCGCGCCGAGCCGCGCCAGCAGCCGGTACGCGCCTATCTGCTGCGGATCCCCCGGCCCCAGCTTCTCCATCCCCGCGCCGCCTTCCCCCCATAGGTCTGCAACGACCGAGAATAGTGCGGTGATACGACAGCGGGGCCGGGCCGGTGTCCACGGTTCCGTAACAGGTCGGCCGCCCCGGTGTGGACAACCTGTCGCGGATTCCGCTCGTCCACGGAACAGGACGCCGATATGCCTTCCGCATCGCGGACATTTACCCTCACCGGCATGACCCCTCAGCCCAGCCCCGAAGCCGGCGCCGCGGTGAAGGCCGCGGACCGTGCGCACGTCTTCCACTCCTGGTCCGCCCAGGACCTCATCGACCCGCTCGCCGTCGCCGGCGCCGAGGGGTCGTACTTCTGGGACTACGACGGCACCCGGTACCTCGACTTCACCAGCGGACTCGTCTTCACCAACATCGGCTACCAGCACCCGAAGGTCGTCGCGGCGATCCAGGAGCAGGCGGCGAAGCTGACCACCTTCGCGCCCGCGTTCGCCGTCGAGGCCCGCTCGGAGGCGGCCCGGCTGATCGCCGAGCGCACCCCCGGCGACCTGGACAAGATCTTCTTCACCAACGGCGGCGCGGACGCCGTCGAGCACGCGGTGCGCATGGCCCGGCTGCACACGGGCCGCCCCAAGGTGCTCGCGGCGTACCGCTCGTACCACGGCGGCACGCAGCAGGCCATCAACATCACCGGCGACCCGCGCCGCTGGGCGAACGACAGCGCCACGAACGGCGTCGTCCACTTCTGGGCGCCCTTCCTCTACCGCTCCCGCTTCTACGCCGAGACCGAGGAGCAGGAGTGCGCCCGGGCGCTGGAGCACCTGGAGACCACGATCGCCTTCGAGGGCCCGGGGACGATCGCCGCGATCATCCTGGAGACCGTTCCGGGCACCGCCGGGATCATGGTGCCGCCGCCCGGCTACCTGGCCGGCGTGCGCGAGCTGTGCGACAAGTACGGCATCGTCTTCGTCCTGGACGAGGTCATGGCCGGCTTCGGCCGGACCGGCGAGTGGTTCGCGGCCGACCTGTTCGGCGTCACCCCCGACCTCATGACCTTCGCCAAGGGCGTGAACTCGGGCTACGTCCCGCTGGGCGGGGTCGCCCTCTCGCAGAAGATCGCCGACACCTTCGGCAAGCGCCCCTACCCGGGCGGCCTCACCTACTCCGGCCATCCGCTGGCCTGCGCCGCCGCCGTCGCCACGATCAACGTGATGGCGCAGGAGGGCGTCGTCGAGAACGCCAAGCGGCTCGGCGAGACCGTCCTCGGCCCCGGCCTCGCCGAGCTGGCCGCGCGGCACCCGAGCGTCGGCGAGGTGCGCGGCGTCGGCATGTTCTGGGCGCTGGAGCTGGTGAAGGACCGGGAGACCCGCGAGCCGCTGGTGCCGTACAACGCGGCCGGCGAGGCGAACGCCCCCATGGCCGCGTTCGCGGCCGCCGCCAAGAAGAACGGCCTGTGGCCCTTCGTGAACATGAACCGCACCCATGTCGTGCCGCCGTGCAACGCGACCGAGGCCGAGCTGAAGGCGGGTCTGGCCGCGCTCGACGCCGCGCTGAGCGTCGCCGACGAACACACGGTGTGACCGTACCGCGGCTGCCGCCGATCCGGTCCGAACGCGTAAGGTGACGTGCTCGTAAGCAAGAGGGACCCGCAGATATCGCGAGTCCGTACGAGTACGTCACCCGGACGTGTGAGGAGAGCACGGACCATGCCCGGCCACGGCACCGTGACGCGCAGTACCCTGCGCCAGCAGATCGCGGACGCGCTGCGTGACGAGGTGCTGGCGGGGCGGCTGCGCCCGGGCCGGGCGTTCACCGTCAAGGAGATAGCCGACCAGTACGGCGTCTCCGCCACCCCCGTCCGCGAGGCGCTGGTCGACCTGTCCGCGCAGGGCATCCTGGAGGCCGACCAGCACCGCGGCTTCCGCGTCCCCGAGTACTCGCTCACCGACTACCGGAACATGATCGAGGCCCGCAGCCTGGTCACCGACGGCATGTTCCAGGCCCTCTCCACCGGCCACCCCGCCTTCCGCACCCCGCCCGAGGACCCGCGCACGGCCGCCGCCCTGACCACCGTGCGCCGCCGCGGCGAGGAGGCCCAGCGGGCCGCGGCCGCCGGCGACCTCACCGTGCTCATCGGCTACGACCTGCGCTTCTGGCGCGAGTTGAGCGCCCTCTTCGGCAACCCCTACCTCGGCGACTTCCTGCACCGGCTGCGCGTGCAGTCCTGGGTCTGCGCCGTGCAGCACCTGCTGCGCCTGCCCGACCTGCGGGGCCGGCTCTGGGCCGGG
>NZ_MUMF01000411.1:2903-3461 GCF_002155905.1 Streptomyces tricolor
GCTGGAACACCTGACCGAGGGGTAAGTGTCCGATACGGCCCCCGGAGTCCCGTACGAGGGGAGCCGCCCCGGGGTCGTACCGACTACCCTTCCCTGACCACCCGCTGCCGTGCGTGACCGCGCGCCTGCCGATGCGAGGAGCCCTCTTTGGCCTGTGACCTGTGGCTGGTACCGCTCGTGGACGTGTTGTGCCACACCCCGGACAACCCCTTCGCCGAGGAACTCGCGCAGTACAACAAGGCGCTGGCCGAGGCCGGCCTGCCGCCGGTGCCGGTGTACCAGTACATGCCGGGCCTGTCCGGCGACGTCGCCCCGGTCGCCGGTTTCGACTACGACGCCCTGCACTTCCTGCGCCGGGCCTATCTGCTCCAGGTGTGCGGCCTGCCGGTGACGCCGGTGGACGAACTGGGCGGCGACTACGAGCAGTTGCTGGAGATGTTCGAGTCGACGGCCCAGCAGTCCCACCTGGTCTGGCACTACGACCACGCGGGCGCCTACGTCCCCGTGGACTTCCCGCACCCCCTGTCGAACGACGAACTCCTGGCGGGCGGCGGCCCG
>NZ_MUMF01000412.1 GCF_002155905.1 Streptomyces tricolor
CGCGCTCCAGCTCCTCGGGCTGTGGCTGCTGCCGCTCGGCCTCCTTCTGCCGCTCGGCCTCCTGCGCCCGCTCCTGAGCGCGCTGCTCCAGGATCTGCTGCGCGATGCGGGCCTGCTCCATCGCCTCCCAAAGCTGTTCCTCGACGGACGGCACGTACGCGGACGGGGCCGGGGCGGCGGGGGCCTCCGGAGTCTCCGGTGCCTCGACCTCGGGCTCCTGCGGTGCGCGGCGCTCCAGCTCGGTCCGGGCGAGGTCGGCTTCGTCCCGCACGGTCTGGGTCTCCTCGACCCACGCCTCGCGGACCTGCTGCACCTCCTGGAACTTCGTCGCCCGGTCGGCCATCGTCTCGGCGATGTCCCGGCTGGTCTGGGCGCGGTCGAGGGTCTCCTTCACCAGGTCACTCGGGTCGACCTCGGCCTGCAGCGTGGGTACCTGCTGCAGCGCCATCGCCTGAGCGAGGGCCTCCTGGTGCTCGTTGTAGCCGGCGGCCTTGTTGTACTTGACCAGGGCCTCGTTGACGCGCTCCTCGTGCTCGGCGGCCTCCTTCTCCGCCTGCTCCTGGGCGCGCAGTTCCATCTGAACGGCCTGGTCCTCGAAGTCGCGCGCCGCGGTGAAGGCCTTCTGCATGTCGTCGGCGACGTACGGCGGCGCCCATTCC
Source organism: Streptomyces tricolor (assembly GCF_002155905.1). GTDB lineage: Bacteria > Actinomycetota > Actinomycetes > Streptomycetales > Streptomycetaceae > Streptomyces > Streptomyces tricolor. The sequence continues at coordinate 660 of NZ_MUMF01000412.1, forward strand.
TCCTCGCGCTCGGCGCGCTCGATCATCTGCCGCAGCGTCTCGTCGGACGCACGGGCGATGTCGGCCTCCGTCTCGTCCACGCCCAGGGCCCGGCGCGCACGCTCCCAGTCGGCGCGGGCCTCGACCGCACCCTGCGGCGGGGCCTGCCCGATGGCGTTGGTCTCGTGGTCGTAGCCGTGCGCCTCGCGGTACCGCTCGACCCGGCCGGCGCGGCGCTCCCAGTCGGCCCGCTCCGTCGGGTCCTCGGGCACCGGGCCCAGCCGGTCGATGGCCCATGCGGGCTGCTCCTCGGCGACGCGCCGGCCCAGCCGCTCGGTGCGCGCGTCCATCTCGGCTGCCCACTCCTCAAGGAAGCGGCCCAGGTCGCCGTCGAGCTGCGGAGTGCGGGCGCTGTAGGAGTCCATCGCCTCCCAGTGGGCCTCGCGCTCGGCGGCCTGGCGCCGGGCGACCTCCTGATCCTGACCGGCGTGCAGCACCTCGACGTGCTGGAAGGCGTCGTTCTGCCGCATCAGGTCCTCGAAGTGCGGGTGCGCCTCTTCGGTGCCCGGTTCGGGGGCGTCGACCAGCTGCTCGACGTCGGCGTCCGTCATCTCCTCGGCGGCCCGCAGCGCGGCGGCCAGCTCCGCCTCCTGGCGCTCGACGGCCTCGGCGTCCTCGTCGGCCTGCAAGGTCTCCACGCCTGTCTGGGTGGCCAGGGTCCGCTTCATCAGCTCGGCGTGCGGGTCGCTCTGCTGCGCGGCCTCGGCCGCACGCTGCAGCTCCTCCGCATCGACCGGTGCCTGCCCGGCCTCGACGGCGGCCTCGACCTTGCGCTCCTGCTCAGCGAGAGCGGCGCGCTGCTCGGCCCGCTCGGCGCGGATCTGCTCGCGCTCGGCGAAGATGTACGCCTTGTTGAGCCGGTCGTGCAGCACCTTGGCGACGTCGTCGGCGGTCTCCAGTTCGCGGGACTGGGCGGTGCGCACCAGCAGGTCCTCGGCGTCGAAGCTTTGCTCCTCGACGTGCCGGGCCAGCCGCATGAGCGAGCCGAACGCCTCGCTGCTCGCGGCCCGCTCGTAGTCCTCCGCGCCGATCGCCTGCAGCAGGGCGGTGCCGAAGCGCTTCTCGGCGTCCTGCTCCTTCACGCCCGACCACACCGGCTCCAGCACGGCGAGGTTCTCGCGGCGCTCCAGCTCGGCCTCGATCGTCTTCGTCGCGGTCGGCTCCAGCCCGGTCCGCTGCAGGGCGGCGTCCAGCTGCGCGAGGTGGTGGGGGACCTCCTCCTGCTTGATGCCGTCGCCGTCCCGGTGGGTGATGACGTAGCCGTAGTTGGCGCCTTCGCCCCGGGTGAGCATCACGTACAACGCCTCGCGGGTGGTCGACTCGTCGACCAGCGAGTGGCAGACCCCGACCGTGCGGCCCTGGGCGCCGTGGACGGTCGCCGCGTAGGCCAGCTCGACGTGCTCCTTCACGTACGCGGCCGGGAGGTGCATCTGGGAGCCGTCCTCCAGCTTCACCATCAGTGCGCCGTTGTCGCTGATCCCGGTGACCTCGGCCACCGTACGGTTCACCGCGAACTGGCCGTTCTCCGCCGTGATGTGCCGGTTGTTGCGGCGCAACTGGATCAGGTCGCCGACACCGGCCTTGGTCTCGATGCCGTGCTCCTCACGGCCGGTGCGCAGCACCACGCCGTCCTCGGAGACCTTGCCGGCGCGCACCAGGTCGGCCCGCACGCGCGCGGACAGCTCGGCCACCTGGGCGTTGTCCTGGGCGATCAGCAGCGGCTTGCGGCCCGCGAGGTGGTCGGTCAGCCACGCCTGGTAGGCGCGCTCGGTCATCTCCTCGGCGCTGCCGCCGCGGAACCGGCCGTGCAGCTCGTACGCGGCCAGCGCCTCGCTGTCGCCCCGGCGCAGCTTGAGGGAGGCGTCGGCCTCCCACTGACGCACGGTCTTCTCGCCGGTGACCGGGTCGGTGTCGCGGAACCGGCGGACCTCGTCCAGGACGTGCACGCCGGGGGCGTCCTCGACCCACTGGGCGAAGATGCCGCCCGCGCCCACGGCCGTGAGCTGGTGGTGGTCGCCGGCCGGGACGCACTTGGCGCCGGCGGCCTCGATGAGCGCGCGGACCTGGTCCATGTCCGCGTTGTCGGTCATACCGGCTTCGTCGACGATGACCAGGGCGCCTGCCGGGATGCGGTACTTCTCGGCGTTGGCGATCGGGCGGCCCTCGGCGATCGACCGGTTGGCAATCAGCATCATCTCGATGTTGGCGACGTTCTCCACGCCCTCGTCGCGCAGCACCTCGGCGGCCCGCTGGCCGCTGGCCAGACCGATGACCTTGCCCCCGTGCGACTCCCACACCTCGGTCAGGGCCGCGAGCGTGTAACTCTTGCCCGCGCCGGCCGGGCCGACCAGCAGGTCGACCTTGCGGCCGGAGGTGGCGGCGGCCCGCACGAAGTCCGCCTGACGGCCCTTGAGCCCGCGGCGGCTGATGACCTTCTCGACCAGCTCGCTGGGGACGGTCGGGGCGCCGCGCTCGCCGGCGAACTGGGCCAGCCGCTCCTCGGTGCGCAGGGCCTCCTCGGTGGCGTACCGGTCGAAGGTGTCGGGGTTCGGCTCGTACTTGAAGGTGCCGTCGGCCCTCTGCAGCTCCTCGGGGATCTCGACCAGGGCGGGCGCCTTCGTGCGCACCACGCCGTTGTCGGCGGTCGGGGAGAGGGCGTCATCGGCCAGCCGGTCGAGCAGGACCCGGACCTGGTGCCGTCCGAGCCCGCCCAGGGTGTCAGGCAGCTGCCGGTTCAGCTCGACCAGCAGGTCAGGGCGCGTCCAGGTCGGCTTCTGCTCCTGCACGGCGGCGATGGCCCGACGCTGGATGACCTCGGGGTCGAACTCCTTGGCCGGCCGGTGCAGGTCGTGCAGCGCGGACTCGTCGGCGATCCGCTCGGGCACATCGGCCAGCGACTCGCGCAGCCGGGTCTTGCTCGACGCCTCCCAGCGGGCCAGCAGCTGCTCGCGCGTCACCGCGTCGTGCTTCTTGGCCGCGCGCTGCTTGAGGCTGACGTCCTCGCTGATCCGGGCCAGCACGTACGGGGAGGGGGCGGTGCCGTACTTTTCCTCGAACGCCTTGGCGATCTCGGCGACCTCGGCCGTGATGGCGGTCCGCCGGCTGCTGAACGCGTCCCGCAGGTCCTGGTCCACGCCCACGATCTCGCGGGCCTTGCCGTCCGGGCGCATCTGCACCCGCCAGCCCAGCACGCGCTCCAGCTCCTGCTCGGCAACCCGCTCGGCGAGGTGCCCCGCGGCCTGCTTGTTCCGGAACAGGCCCGTACCGTCCAAGGCCCGCCACACTTCGCGCTTGCGGCCGGTGACCGGGTCGGTCTCCACGCACCGGACCTTGTTGAGCACGGCGGCGTGCACGTGCAGCTGCGGGTCGTCCTGCCTGCTCGTGTGCTGCGCGAACGCAGCGACGATGAACCGGTCGGCCTTGACGTACTCGCCGGTGGAACGGCCCTCGACCCTGGCCCCGTGGTGACCCCTGCGGGTGTATCCGGCCTCGTCCTGCATGTACTCCAGACCGGCCTGCACGCCCGTCTTCCACGCATCCCACAGCTGGTCGGCCTGGCGGCTGAACTTCTCGGCGGCGTCCAGGTCGCCGGCCTCGCGCGCCTCGGCGGCCTTGACCTGCAGCGCGGCGTGCGCCACCGACCAGGACTTCGGGGCGCTGAAGGTCAGGTCGTAGTACAGCTTCGCGCTGGGGGCTTCCTTGCGGGTGCTGATCTCGATGGCCTTGACCTGCTCGGGGCTCAGCACCCCGCCCGGGGCGCGGGCCTCGGCCGCGGCGAGGTTCTTCTCCAGCCGCTTCTCGAAAGCCTTCTCGTAGTTGCGTGGGGCGTCCCCGAGGCGGCACTCCTTGCGGATCTGCTTCTCTGCCTCGGCGTACTCCTCGCTGCCCTCCGGGTGCGGGATGGCGGCCAGCCGGGCGTACATCTCGTCCCGCTTCCGGGGGTCGATGAAGTCCGAGTACAGGTCCTCGAAGACGTCGTTGGCGACCTCGCCCGACAGGCCCAGGTCCGCTATGCCGTCGCCGGTCCAGTAGCCGGGCGGCTCCCCCTGCAGCTCGATCGAGCGCAGGTAGTAATGCTCGGCACCGGCGCTGACCGTCTTGGTCAAGTAGCCGGGATCTGAGCCTGCACTGATCGACAACATCGCAACACAGAGTAGGCGATTTTCAAGATCGACAACAGCCATCGGATCGTGATGCATAGGTGTGGGGGTCGTTGTAGTGAGCAGGGGAATTACGGTTGGTAGGTGACCCGGATGATCAAGAGGGGATCACGGGTTCAATGACCTGTTGCGGTAGAGGGTCAGAATGTCCCATTTCAGTCTGCCTCTTGAGGGGCCTTCATGGGGGCGTCGGACGGCGGCGGTTGGGTCCACGGGGTCCCGGCACGCGGCCGGTTTGCACCGAAATACGCCTACCGGCGGAGGGGTGGCCGCGCCCAACTCGCGGCGCGCACTGCGGCGTCCGGGACGACGGGCCGTCGCGGGAAACGGAGGCGACACTGGCCACCCGCCGCGCCCGTGCGCTACGGTCGGCGGCGACGATTTCGACCCCCGCCGGGCCTCCTGGCGGGGGTCGACTGTTACCGGGATGCCTGGGGGAGCGGGCGGGGGCGTCCCCGCCCGGCCGGCGCGCTCGCGGGGCCGGGTCCACCCCGCCGCTGTTCGACGCTGCGTAACCGACTCGCAGGGCCCGTTCCCCACC
>NZ_MUMF01000413.1 GCF_002155905.1 Streptomyces tricolor
ACCGTGCCCGGCCTTCAGCTCCCTGCCGCCCCACCGCGCCGCCCACCGCCCCGCCGCAGCGCGACGGCGACCGTGCCCGGGCTTCAGCTCACCGGTGCCTTCGTGCGCAGCACCTTCAAGAACTCGCGCATCCAGGCCGGGTGGTCCGGCCAGGCGCGGGACGAGACCAGGGTGCCGTCGACGACCGCCTCGGTGTCCTGGAAGCCCGCTCCGGCGGCCTGCATGTCCGGCTCCAGCGCGGGGTAGGCCGTGACCCGGCGGCCCCGCAGGGAGTCGATCGCGGCGGTGAGCAGCGGGCCGTGGCAGATCTGCGCGACCGGCTTGTCCGCGTCGAAGAAGGCCTTGAGGATCTTGCGGAGTTCGGCGTCGTTGCGCAGATACTCGGGGGCCCGGCCGCCGGGGATGACCAGGGCCGCGTAGTCCCCGGCGTCGACCTCGGAGAAGGCCAGGTCGGCGGGCCAGGTGTAGCCGGGCTTCTCGGTGTAGGTGTCGTAGCCGGGTTCGAAGTCGTGGACGACGAAACGGAGGGTCTTGCGGGTGGGGGCCGCGATGTGGACCTCGTAGCCTTCTTCGAGGAGCCGCTGGTAGGGGTAGAGGACCTCCAGGGACTCCGCTGCGTCGCCGGTGACGATGAGGATCTTCGTGGGCATGTCGGCTCCTCCGGTCGGACTCCGGGCTTGGCGGGTGGACTCCCGGCACCGTGCCCCCGCCGGGCGCGCTTGCCAAGAGGGCCCGGTCCTTTTTCAGAGTGCGGCCGGCGGCGCGGCGGCGCGACCGGTTACGTCACGCGCCCCCACCCCGCCGCTGTGCAGAACGTCAAACTTCACCCCTTGGTTTTGTACACATACGGCTCATGACGGGCCCGGGGTAAGTGGCGATAGCCTTGTGGCGTGATCAGCGCGATAGCTCGCGGGGGCGATCCTGCTCCTGCCCTGCGCCCGGGTTGCACGGAACACCTCCGTGACCGGGCGGCGGTCGCTGGTCTTCGCGGGCGGGACGGGGGCGCGGACGCCCCCAGGACGCCGTGGACACTCCGGGACACGGCGGTGCCGAGCGCAGCGTCGCAGTCGACGGGCATGCCGAGAATGGCCGAATTCCCCCCGCTCTTCTCACCTCGCGGCATAGCGTCGGATCGGACCGGACACCCCGGGCCGTGGCGTCGAGCCGGAGGGAAAGAGACCGTACTTCCTTCTACGTCACGCAACGGCGCGCGACAGGAGCCAGAGGACAATGCAGACCAAGCTGGACGAAGCCAAGGCCGAGCTGCTCGAACGGGCCGCCCGGGTAGCTGAGAACAGCCCGGTCGGGGGGCACCTACCGACCGGGACGACGAGCGAGGGCACCCCCGGCACCCCGGACAGCGAATCCGTGCTCGCGTTCCTCCAGCGTTACTACCTGCACACCGCCCCGGAAGACCTCGCCGACCGCGACCCGGTCGACGTCTTCGGCGCCGCGGTCTCGCACTACCGGCTCGCCGAGAACCGCCCGCAGGGCACCGCGAACGTCCGGGTGCACACCCCGACCGTGGAGGAGAACGGGTGGACCTGCAGCCACACCGTCGTGGAGGTCGTCACCGACGACATGCCCTTCCTCGTCGACTCGGTCACCAATGAGCTGACCCGGCAGGGACGCGGCATCCACGTCGTCATCCACCCGCAGTTCGTCGTCCGGCGCGACCTGACCGGCAAGCTGATCGAGGTGCAGCCGAGCCAGCCCGCCCGCGACCTGCCGCACGACGCGCACGTCGAGTCCTGGATCCACGTCGAGATCGACCGGGAGACCGACCGCGCCGACCTGAAGCAGATCACCGCCGACCTGCTGCGTGTCCTGTCCGACGTCCGCGAGGCCGTCGAGGACTGGGAGAAGATGCGGGACGCGGCGACCCGGATCGCCGACGGCCTGGAGGGCGAGCCCATCCCGGGCGATCTGCCCCGGCCCGAGGTCGAGGAGGCCCGCGAGCTGCTGCGCTGGCTGGCCGACGACCACTTCACCTTCCTCGGCTACCGCGAGTACCAGCTGCGCGACGACGACACGCTCGCCGCCGTGCCCGGCACCGGTCTCGGCATACTGCGCGCGGACCCGCACCACGCGAAGGACGACCAGCACCCGGTCAGCCCCTCCTTCGAGCGGCTCCCGGCCGACGCCCGCGCCAAGGCCCGCGAGCACAAGCTGCTGGTGCTGACCAAGGCCAACAGCCGCGCCACCGTGCACCGGCCGTCGTACCTGGACTACATCGGCGTCAAGAAGTTCGACGCGGACGGCAACGTCGTCGGCGAGCGCCGCTTCCTCGGCCTGTTCTCCTCCGCCGCGTACACCGAGTCCGTGCGCCGCGTCCCCGTCATCCGCCGCAAGGTGGACGAGGTGCTGGAGCGCGCCGGGTTCTCGCCCCACAGCCACGACGGCCGCGACCTGCTCCAGATCCTGGAGACCTACCCGCGGGACGAGCTGTTCCAGACGCCCGTCGCCGAGCTCCAGTCCATCGCGACCAGCGTGCTCTACCTGCAGGAGCGCCGCCGGCTGCGGCTGTACCTGCGCCAGGACGAGTACGGCCGCTACTACTCGGCCCTCGTCTACCTGCCGCGCGACCGCTACACCACCGGCGTCCGCCTGCGGATCATCGACATCCTGAAGGAGGAGCTGGGCGGCACCAGCGTCGACTTCACCGCCTGGAACACCGAGTCGATCCTGTCCCGGCTGCACTTCGTGGTGCGGGTCCCGCAGGGCACCGAGCTGCCCGAGCTGTCGGACGCCGACAAGGAGCGCATCGAGGCCCGCCTGGTCGAGGCGGCCCGTTCCTGGGCCGACGCGTTCGCCGAGGCGCTGACCGCCGAGTGCGGCGAGGAGCGCGCGGCCGAGGTGCTGCGCCGCTACAACCACGCCTTCCCCGAGGGCTACAAGGCCGACCACAGCCCCCGTGCCGCGGTCGCCGACCTCGCCCACATGGAGCAGCTCAGCGACGACAAGACCTTCTCGCTCAGCCTGTACGAGCCGGTGGGCGCTGCGCCCGACGAGCGCCGCTTCAAGATCTACCAGAAGGGCGGCTCGGTCTCCCTCTCCAAGGTGCTCCCGGTGCTGAGCCGACTCGGCGTCGAGGTCACCGACGAGCGGCCGTACGAGCTGCGCTGCGCGGACCGCACCACCGCCTGGATCTACGACTTCGGTCTGCGCATGCCGAAGTCGGCCGGCGGCGGCAACGGCGACTACCTGGCCGACGACGCCCGCGAGCGGTTCCAGGACGCGTTCGCCGCGACCTGGACCGGCCAGGCCGAGAACGACGGCTTCAACGCCCTCGTGCTGAGCGCCGGGCTGACCTGGCGGCAGGCGATGGTGCTGCGCGCCTACGCCAAGTACCTGCGGCAGGCCGGTTCGACCTTCTCGCAGGACTACATGGAGGACACCCTCCGCAACAACGTCCACACCACCCGGCTCCTCGTCTCCCTGTTCGAGGCGCGGATGTCCCCGGACCGGCAGCAGGCCGGCCTGGAGATCACCGACGCCCTGCTGGAGGAGCTGGACGCGGCCCTGGAGCAGGTGGCCAGCCTGGACGAGGACCGCATCCTGCGGTCCTTCCTGACCGTCATCAAGGCGACCCTGCGGACGAACTTCTTCCAGGAGGCGCTCGGCGGCCGGCCGCACGACTACGTCTCCATGAAGTTCGACCCGCAGGCCATCCCCGACCTGCCCGCGCCGCGCCCGGCGTACGAGATCTGGGTGTACTCGCCGCGGGTGGAGGGCGTGCACCTGCGCTTCGGCAAGGTCGCGCGCGGCGGCCTGCGCTGGTCCGACCGGCGTGAGGACTTCCGTACCGAGATCCTCGGCCTGGTCAAGGCGCAGATGGTGAAGAACACCGTCATCGTGCCGGTCGGCGCCAAGGGCGGCTTCGTCGCCAAGCAGCTGCCGGACCCGGCCGTGGACCGCGACGCCTGGCTGGCCGAGGGCATCGCCAGCTACAAGACGTTCATCTCGGCGCTGCTGGACATCACCGACAACATGGTGGCCGGCGAGGTCGTGCCGCCGCAGGACGTGGTCCGGCACGACGGCGACGACACCTACCTGGTGGTCGCCGCCGACAAGGGCACCGCGACCTTCTCGGACATCGCCAACGAGGTCGCGAACACCTACAACTTCTGGCTCGGCGACGCCTTCGCCTCCGGCGGCTCGGCCGGCTACGACCACAAGGGCATGGGCATCACCGCGCGCGGCGCCTGGGAGTCCGTGAAGCGGCACTTCCGCGAACTGGGCGTGGACACGCAGACCGAGGACTTCACGGTCGTCGGCATCGGTGACATGTCCGGTGACGTGTTCGGCAACGGCATGCTGCTCTCCGAGCACATCCGCCTGGTCGCCGCCTTCGACCACCGGCACATCTTCATCGACCCCACCCCGGACGCGGCCACCTCCTACGCCGAGCGCCGCCGCCTGTTCGAGCTGCCCCGCTCCAGCTGGGCCGACTACGACACCGAGCTGCTGTCCGCGGGCGGCGGGATCTTCCCGCGGACCGCCAAGGCGATCCCGATCAACAGCCACATCCGCCACGCCCTCGGCATCGAGGACAAGGTCACCAAGATGACCCCGGCGGACCTGATGAAGGCGATCCTCAAGGCGCCGGTGGACCTGCTGTGGAACGGCGGCATCGGCACGTACGTGAAGTCGTCCGTGGAGTCGAACGCGGACGTCGGCGACAAGGCCAACGACGCGATCCGCGTCGACGGCAAGGAGCTGCGCGTCAAGGTCGTCGGCGAGGGCGGCAACCTGGGCCTGACCCAGCTCGGCCGGATCGAGTTCGCCCTGCACGGCGGCCGGATCAACACCGACGCGATCGACAACAGCGCCGGCGTGGACACCTCCGACCACGAGGTGAACATCAAGATCCTGCTGAACGGCCTGGTCGCGGACGGCGACATGACCGTCAAGCAGCGCAACAAGCTGCTCGCCGAGATGACCGACGAGGTCGGCGCGCTGGTCCTGCGCAACAACTACGCGCAGAACACCGCCCTGGCCAACGCCCTGTTCCAGGCCAAGGACATGCTCCACGCCCAGCAGCGGTTCATCCGCCACCTGGTGCGCGAGGGGCACCTGGACCGGGCGCTGGAGTTCCTGCCCACCGACCGGCAGATCCGCGAGCGCCTCGGCCAGGGCCAGGGCCTGACCGGTCCGGAGACGGCCGTCGTCCTGGCGTACACGAAGATCACGGTGGCCGAGGAGCTGCTGCACACCTCGCTGCCGGACGACCCGTACCTGCGCGGCCTGCTGCACGCCTACTTCCCGACGGCGCTGCGCGAGCGGTTCGCCGAGGCGATCGACAACCACCCGCTGCGCCGCGAGATCACCACGACCGTCCTGGTCAACGACACGGTCAACACGGGCGGTACGACGTATCTGCACCGGCTGCGCGAGGAGACCGGCGCCTCCCTGGAGGAGATCGTCCGCGCCCAGACCGCGGCCCGCGCGATCTTCTGCTCGGCGCCGGTGTGGGACGCGGTCGAGGGCCTGGACAACAAGGTCGACGCGGCCGTCCAGACCCGCATCCGCCTCCACTCGCGCCGCCTGGTCGAGCGCGGCACCCGCTGGCTGCTCAACAACCGGCCGCAGCCGCTGCAACTGGCCGAGACGGTCGAGTTCTTCGCCGAGCGGGTCGAGCGGGTCTGGCAGGAGCTGCCGAAGCTGCTGCGCGGCGCGGACCTGGAGTGGTACGAGCACGTGTACGACGAGCTGTCCGCGGCCGGTGTCCCGGACGAACTCGCCGCCCGCGTGGCCGGCTTCTCCTCCGCCTTCCCGACGCTCGACATCGTGTCGGTGGCCGACCGCATGGGCAAGGAGCCGCTGGACGTCGCCGAGGTCTACTACGACCTCGCCGACCGGCTGAGCATCACCCAGCTGATGGACCGCATCATCGAGCTGCCCCGCACCGACCGCTGGCAGTCCATGGCCCGCGCCTCCATCCGCGAGGACCTGTACGCGGCCCACGCGGCGCTCACCGCGGACATCCTCGCGGTGGGCAACGGCACCTCGACGCCGGAGCAGCGGTTCAAGGCGTGGGAGCAGAAGAACAGCGCGATCCTGGGCCGCGCCCGGACCACGCTGGACGAGATCCGCAGCTCGGAGACGTTCGACCTCGCCAACCTGTCGGTGGCGATGCGGACGATGCGGACGCTGCTGCGGACGCACTCGTAGCCGTACGACACACGAGGCGCCCCCGGCCGCAGTGCCGGGGGCGCCTTCTTCTTGCCCGTTCTTGCCCGGCTCTCGCCGCGAACGTGCGGTGAATTCCCCCTTTCCTCCTCTTCGCGGGGCTTCGGATAGGGTCGGCGGTGTGCACACCGCGCCGTCAGACACCGAACCGGTGAGCCGTACGGCACCGCCGAGCGGCTCCGCGTCGCGCGCCGGCCGGGCGCTTGCGCAGATCGCCGCCGCGCTGGTGGTGACGCTGCTCCTCCTGGTCGTCGTCCGCCTGCCGTGGGCGGGCGACCTCGGCATGCACGCGGCCACGATCCAGCGTCTCCGGCACAGCCTGCTGCACCCCGGCAACCCGCTGGTCGACGCCGACACGCCGAGCCCCTACTACTCGCCGTGGATGCTGCTGCTCGGCGTCGTCGCCAAGTCGACGGGCCTTTCGGTGTTCGTGGTCCTGCGGCTCGCCGCGCTCGCCGGTCTGGGTCTGCTGGTCACCGGCGTGTGGCGGTACGTCCGCACGCTGAGCGCCCACCGCGCCGCCCCCGCGCCGGCCCTGCTGAGCCTGCTGCTCCTGTGGGGTCCGCTGCTGTTCAACTGGAGCGGCTTTCTCGGCCTCAACTCGCTCGCGCTGACGGTGGCGTACCCCAGCGTGTTCGCGTTGGGGCTCGCCTTCCACTTCTGGGCCTGGCTGACGCGGGCGGTGCGCGGGCGGACCGCGTGGGGGGTGTGGCTCGGCCTGGGAGCGCTGTGGGCGCTGATCCTGCTGTGCCACCAGTTCACCGGGGTCGTGGCGTCCCTGGGCGGGCTGGCCATGGTGCTCGCGGCGCGGCCGGCGCGCGAGGCGCTGCTCCGGCTCGGCGCCGGGCTGCTGCTGGGTCTGCTCGTGCTGTGGCTCTGGCCGTACTACGACTTCTTCGCGCTGTTCTCCGCCGGCGCGGACCTGGAGGCCATCCACCGGCCGCTCTACCAGGACCTGGCCGGGCGGTTCGGGCTCGTCCTGCTCGGGGTGGCGGCGCTCGGCTTCCGCTGGCACCGGGACCACCGCGACCCCTTGGTCCTCTTCTTCTGCCTGGGCGCGCTGGTGTTCGCGGCGGGGGGCCTTTCCGGCCACTACTCCTGGGGCCGCGCCCTGCCCGCCGCGCTCGTGCCGGCGCAGCTCGCCGCCGCGCTGGAAGTGGTGTCGGCGGGGCGGGGGGCGGTCCGGAGGGTGTGGGCGTGCGTGCTGCCGGCCGCGCTGGCGGTGGGGGCGTGGACGCAGGCCGGGACGCTCGGGTACGTGGTGGAGCGGGGTGCGCTGCCCGGGGTGGTCGCGGAGAAGTACCGGACGCCGTGGGTGGGTTACCAGTGGATGGTGCGGGCGGGGGTGCGGTACGGGGACGTGGTGATGGCGCGTACGTTTCCGGCCCGGCAGATCCCCGCGTACGGGGCGTACACCGTGGCGCCTGGCTATCCGGACGTGTTCCTGCGGGATGCGGGGCGGCGGGAGGCGGCGGTGGAGCGGTACTTCGCGGACGGTACGGGGGCGCAGGAGCGGCGGGCGATTCTGCGGGAGTACGGGGTGCGGTGGGTCGTGGGAGGCGACCCGGCCCCCTGGCTCCGCGAGGTGACGGTGGGCCCAGGCGGTCAGACCCTGTACCGCGTGCTCCCCTGAGCCGCACGGGGGCGGGTCCGCTTACCGGCGCCGGCAGGGTGCCGCNNNNGCGGGGAACCGCGCGATCGGTCACGACGGGGCCGCGGTCGGGCACGGACCTCCACCGCGACGGCGCTGCGAGCCCGGCCCCCCTCCTACTTGAGCACGCTCGCCACCAGCCGCGCGGCGTTCCGTACGCGGGGGCGGGCCAGGCGGTGGATCAG
>NZ_MUMF01000414.1 GCF_002155905.1 Streptomyces tricolor
CCGGGGAGCGGGCCAGCGGGCGGGTCAGGCCCCAGAGGCGGTGGGCCCGGCCGGAGGCGGCGGCGTGCGGGCGTACCCCTTCGGCGGCCTTCTTGCCGAGGCGTTCGATGGGGTCGACGGACTGGGCGCAGCCCGTGAGGAGCAGGGCCGTCGCGAGGACCGCGGCCGGGCCCCGCAGGCGCCTCACAGGTAGTCCTCCAGGCGGGCCACGGCGTAGCCCTCGCGCGTGACCTTGTTCAGGAAGCGGCGCATGTCGTCCACCATCGTGCCGTCCCAGTCGTCCCGGCCGCGGAAGTGGGTGAGGACGATGTCGCCGGGGTGCAGGCTGCGGTCCCAGTCGCGGTACTCCCAGTGGTCGACGAAGACCTCCTCGTCCCAGAGGGGCGCGTACTTGATGCCGCAGGCCTTGGCGGCGCGCAGGGTGTCGCCGTTGTAGTTGCCGTACGGCGGCCGGAAGACGGTGGGCGCCTTGCCGAACTGCCGCTTCATGACGGCCTGCATGCCGCAGATCTCGTCCTTCTGCTCCTCGTAGGTGAGGCCGGGCAGGTAGGGATGGGTGAGGGTGTGGTTGTCGAGGGTCACCCCGAGTGCCTGCATCCGGCGGAAGTAGCCGTAGTCCTCCTCGATGAGGTAGTTGCTGAGGAAGGCGGTGTACGGGACCTTCAGCTCGCTCATCATGCGCAGGAAGTCGGGGTCCTTCTCAGCACCGTCGTCGATGGTGAGGAAGACGATCTTCTGCTTGGTGGGGACGGTGGTGAAGACGGGCGGGAGGTCCTCCTCCTCCTGGCCGTCCACCTCGAAGCCGTCACGGGGGGTG
>NZ_MUMF01000415.1 GCF_002155905.1 Streptomyces tricolor
CGCCTCGCCGTCCCGGCCGGCGAACTGCGCCATGTGCCGTCGTTCATCGCGCACGGTTGGCAGGAGATCCCCGTACAGCTGGGGAGTTGAGACCGGCCGGGACGGCGAGGCGCATCGCGGGGAAGCGGGAGAACAGGGCGGGCAGGGCGGTCAGTGCCTCCAGGCGGGCCAGCGGAGCGCCGATGCAGCGGTGGACGCCGATGCCGAAGGCCAGATGGTCCTCGGCCGCCCGGGCCGCGTCGAAGACGGCCGCGTCCGGACCGTAGTGCGCCGGGTCCAGGCCCGCCGCGGCGAACGTCGTGATGATCGCGTCCCCCGCCGGGATCGTCACACCCGCGACCGTCAGCTCCCGCACCGCGAACCGCAGCGGCAGCGCGGCGATGGACGGATGCACCCGCAGCGTCTCGTCCACCACCGCGTCCCAGCCGACCGCCCCCGCGCACACCGCCGCCCGCTGTGCCGGGCTGGTGAGCAGCGCGACGACCGCGTTGCCGATGAGATTCACGGTGGTCTCGAACCCGGCGCCCACCACCAGCAGCAGCGTGTGCAGCAACTCCTCGTCCGAGAGCCGGTCGCCGCCCTCGTCCCGCACCCGGATCAGTTCCGTGGTGATGTCGTCGCCGGGGCGGGTCCGCCGGTGCTCGATCAGCGCCCCCAGCACCGTGCCGATCCGCTCGTGCACGGACGCCGCGTGCCGCGGGCTCGGGTCGGAGGTGTCCATGAAGTCGGCGATGAGGCCGGCCGCGTCGCTCCGCAACCCCTCCGGGACGCCCAGGAGTTCGCTGATCATCCGCATCGGCAGGGGATGTGCCAGCCCGGACCGCAGATCCACCGCGCGGCCGTCGGCCCCCTCGGCCTCCAGCGCGTCCAGCAGCTCGGCGGTCAGGGCGGCCACGCGGGGCCGCATCGCCTCGGTGCGCCGGTGGGTGAAGCTCGGCGCCACCAGCTTGCGCAGCCGGGCGTGGTCGGCGCCGTACGTGGAGAGCATGTTGACCACGCCCACCCAGTTCGCCATCCAGCTCCAGGACGGGTGTGCGTCCAGCTCCGGCCACAGCCGCCAGTGCAGGCGCGCGTCCTTGCTGACGCATGGGTCGAGGATCAGCTCCCGGAGGGCGTCGTAACCGGTGGGCGCCCAGGCGGGGATGCCGCCGGGCAGCTCCACGGGGACGACGGGGCCGAGGGCGCGCAGCCGGGCGCTCTCCGCCACGAGGTCGGAGCCGAAGGGATCCAGGGCGATGCGGTCGGTGACGGTCACGACGGTCTCCAGACGGTCGGCCTTTCACGAGGCGGTCCCCGTCCAGTACACCGCGTCATCGGCCGAACGCACCCCGTGCGGGTGCAAGGAGGCGGAAAACCGACCGAATCGGCACCCTATCTGGCCGCCGGTGCGGCCGGCAGGTCGAACACGTGCCGCGGGGAGATGATCTCGGTGATCGCCTGGCCGAAGAGCGTGCTGGGTTCCTCGTCGTCGTGGTCGATGTCGGTGTTGAGGAGCACCACGAGGGTCGTGCGCGTCGCCGGGAGGTAGATGGTCAGCGACTCGTAGCCGGGCAGGGAGCCGTTGTGGCCGATCCACCCCTGCACGTCGAAGATGCCCAGCCCGTACCCGGCGCCGGGGATCGGTGTGGCCGGGGTGACGAGGCGCTGCCGCTGTGTGGCGGGGCTGATCATCCGCCGGCCGTCGGGCAGTTCACCGGTCGCGACCGTGGGCGCCCAGATGCGCAGATCCTCCAGGGTGGAGACCATCGCTCCGGCCGCCCAGCCCCAGGACGGGTTCCAGCCGGCGGTCTCGGCGACCTCGCCGTTCGCCGTCTGGTCGGTGTAGCCCTGTGCGTGCGGGGTGGGGAACGCGCTGCCCTTCGGCAGGAGTGTGTCCTTCATGCCGGCCGGGTCGAGGATGTGCTGCTTCAGGTAGTCCCCGAGCCGCTGACCGCTCTCCTTCTCGACGACCAGGCCGAGCAGGATCAGGTTGGTGTTGCAGTAGGAGAACTTCTGACCGGGCTGGAACAGCACCGGATGTCTGAAGGCGTAGTCGAGCAACTGCCGCGGCGTGAAGGAGCGCTGCGGGTCGGACGTGAGCGCCGCGAAGAAGTCGTCGTCCTCGGAGTAGTTGAACAGGCCGCTGCGCATGCCGGCCAGCTGGCGCAGCGTGATCCTGTCGCCGTTCGGTACGCCCTCGACGTACCGGCCGATCGGATCGTCCAGGCGGACCTTCCCCCGGTCCACCAGTTGCAGCAGCGCCGTCACGGTGAACGTCTTCGTCTCGCTGCCGATGCGCGTGTACAGGTCCGGCGTCATCCTCCGGCCGGTCTCCTTGTCGGCGACCCCGAACGAACGGACGTAACCGCGCTGCCCCGGCGTCCAGATGCCGACCGTCACGCCCGGCACCTTCGCCTCGCGCATCACCCGCCGTACGGACGCGTCGAGTTGACGTGTCACGTCGGGGGAGAGGGGGCGGACGTCCGGCCCCGAGGGGGACGGGCCGGGCGTACCGGCGGCGGACGCGGACGGCACGGAGGCGGGTGCAGCCCCTGCCGTGCACGGCGCGACCAGCGTGCCGGTCAGCAGTGCGACCATGGCCGCCCGGCGCAGGCGTACGGACGTGGGCGACATGGGCTGACTCCAAGCGCGTGGGAGACGACCGTGCGCGGGGCGGACGTCGGAGCCCGGACCTTCCCAGCAGGACCTGCTCGGCACGAGCTGCCGCCGCGCAGGACCTTCCCAGCATAGGAGCGGCAGCCGCCCGGCGCCCGTCGGCCGGAGGCCACCGCTCACGCCCCTCGACCCGGGCCCGGTGCTCGTCCGGGGGCCGGGCACCGCGCGAAGCCGGACGCGCGACCGGGTCTGCGCTCGGTGGAGCCGGGGTGCCGGTCGGGCCGGGCCTGTGCTGTGTGGAGCCGGGATGCCTGTCCGGCCGGGCCCGCGCTCTGTGGACCCGGATGCCCGTGGACCGGCCCTGCGCCCTGCGGAGAAGCACCCTCGTCCGACGGGCGGACGGGCCCGGTGCGGGCGATGGCCTCACCCTCGCCCGGCGCACGCCCGAGCGCTTCCGCCCTGGCGACCGGCTACCGCCCGCACAGCGGAGCGAGTACCGCCAGCGTGCCGTTGGCCTGCTGCAACGCCTCCTCCAGGGTGCCCGGCGCATGCAGCGTGCCGGTGCCGTCGGGCGGGACCAGCCACTCCAGGGAGCGGGCGGGCCGGTACGGCGGTGGCGCGGCGACCCAGGAGCCCTTGGTCGCGTACCGCAGTCCGGCGCCCACCCAGCCCCCGGACGGGTCCGGCGGCACGAAGAAGCCGACCCGGCCCGCCGCCGTGTCCACCAGCGTCGGCCCCGGCACCGGCAGGCCCGGCCGCCACAGCAGGTCCAGGGTGAGCAGTCCCAGCCGGTCGGGGACGCTCAGCACGTCCCAGAAGCGGCCCGCCTCCAGCAGCGCGATGCCCTCCCCATGGTCCCATTCCCATTTGCAGGCGCGCGGGTCGGCCGACGCCGCGGCCAGCCACTCCACGCCCCGCATCCACATCGTGTTCGTCATGCACTGCTCCGGGTGTCCTCGCTCGCCTGCCCGCGTGCAGGGAACGGTGGTGACCGGGCACTTCGTGCTTCCGCACGCCAACCCGGCATATGCATGGTTGTAGATATTTCTACCTGGCGGAAGGGGTGGCGTGCCCTGGCGTTTGAGTCGGGACGTTCGAACTCCGCTTGCCGGTTCGTCAGTTGAGGTTCCGGGGTGCGTCACTCGTTCGGTGATCGAGGGGTGCGGGAACGCTCGATTCTGTCGCTCCAGCAATCGATTCGAGCGTCAGATGTTGATTGAGGAGGTCTTTCAGCCGTAAGGTCACGGCATTCCGTCGCCCGTCTCTGCCGAGGTGCTCCATGGACCGCACGCGTCTGCACGCTCTCCTGGCCCGCGAGAGCGCCGAGGCCGCACGCCGCAACCCGCGCTCCCGGGCGGCCTACGCGCGCGCCGACCACCTCTTCGGCCGGGTGCCGATGACCTGGATGAACAAGACCGCCGGTGCCTTCCCGCGCTACCTGGCCGCGGCGCGGGGCGCCCGGGTCACCGACGTCGACGGGCACCAGTACATCGACTTCTGCCTCGGCGACACCGGTGCGATGGCCGGCCACTCGCCCGCGCCCGTCACCGAGGCCGTGCACCGCCGGTACGCCGAGCTGGGCGGGGCCACCGCCATGCTGCCCACCGAGGACGCCGAGTGGGTCGGCGCCGAACTGACCCGCCGGTTCGGCCTGGCCCGCTGGAGCTTCTCGCTCACCGCGACCGACGCCAACCGCTGGGCGATCCGGCTCGCCCGGGCCGTCACCGGCCGGCCGAAGATCCTCGTCAACAGCTACTGCTACCACGGCAGCGTGGACGAGTCGCTCATCGTCACCGCCCCGGACGGCACCGGCACGCCCCGCCCCGGCAACGTGGGCGCGCCCTGCGACGTGACGCTGACCAGCAGGGTCGCCGAGTTCAACGATCTCGCCGGGCTTGAGCGGGAGCTGGCGCACGGTGACGTCGCCGCCGTCCTGATGGAGCCCGCCCTCACCAACATCGGCATCGTGCTGCCCGAACCCGGATACCTCGCCGGCGTCCGCGAACTCACCCGGCGCCACGGCGCCCTGCTCATCAACGACGAGACGCACACCTTCTCCGCCGGGCCCGGCGGCTGCACGGCCGCCTGGGAGCTGGAGCCCGACCTGCTGACCATCGGCAAGGCGATCGGCGGCGGCATCCCGGCCGGCGCCTACGGGCTCTCCGCCGAACTCGCCGAACGGCTGCTGGCCCGCACCGACCTCGACCTCGTCGACATGGGCGGCGTCGGCGGCACGCTCGCCGGCAACGCGCTGTCGGTCGCGGCCACCCGGGCCACCCTCGCCCACGTCCTCACCGACGAGGCGTTCGCCCGGATGAGCGCACTCGCCGAGCGTTTCGAGGCGGGCGTCCGGGCCGGCCTCGACGCGCACGGTCTGCCCTGGTCGGTCAGCCGGCTCGGCGCCCGCACCGAGTACCGCTTCACCTCCCCGGCGCCGCGCACCGGCACCGAGTCCGCGGCGGCGGCCGACCCCGAGCTGGAGGACTTCCTGCACCTCTACCTCGCCAACCGGGGCATCCTGCTCACCCCGTTCCACAACATGGCGCTGATGTGCCCGGACACCACCGAGAACGACGTCGACACGCACACCGAGGTGTTCGCCGCCGCGCTCGACGAGCTGGCCGGCTGAGCACCGGCTGCGGAAGGGAACCGCTCGACGTGAAGGACATGGACGACATCGACCGGGCCATCCTGCGCGAACTGCAGACCGACGGCCGGATCGCCTACGCCGACCTCGGCCCGAAGGTCGGACTGTCCGCCTCGGCGGCCCGGCAGCGCCTCCAGCGGCTGCTGGACTCCAAGGCGGTCCAGGTGGTCGGCGTCACCGACCCGATGGCCATGGGCGGCCAGGCCATGGCGCTGCTCGGCATCGGCGTCGACGGCGATCCGCGGACCGTCGCCGACGCCCTCGCCGAGCGCCCCGAGGTCGTCTACTCGGTGCTCACCTCGGGCGGCTTCGATCTCTTCGCCGAGGTGGTCGCACCCGGCCCGAAGGCGCTGCTCGACTTCGTCAACGACGTGGTCCGCCCCCTGGACGGCGTGCGCGAGATCCGGTCCTTCCCGTACTTCGGCATCCACACCCATCGCTTCCTGTGGGACGTGGGCTGACCGGCGGGGGAGAGGAGGGTCAGCCGGCCGGCGGCTCGGGTGCCAGCACCAGGACGGTGGCGTCGTCGCGGACCACGTAGCGCCGCCGGAGCAGGTCCGCCCAGACCGCGCCGGGCAGCTCGGCGGACGGGGTGCCGGCCAGGGCGGCCAGCCGCTCCGGCAGCGGATAGAAGGTGCCGGCGGCGTCCCGCGCCTCCCACACCCCGTCGGAGGCCAGGAACAGCCGGTCGCCCGGGCCGAGCGGCACGGTGACCTCCTTCGGCCGGTCGGCGTCGAGCAGCCCGATGCCCAGCGGCGGACCCGGCGCGACGGCGACCTCGCGGGCCTCCTCCCCGTGCAGCAGCACCGGTGGCGGATGTCCGCAGGCCACCACCCGCACCGCGGCCGAGCCGGCGGCGGCCACGAACGTGCCGTTGCGCCCCCGCGTCTCGATCACCCCGTCGGTCTCCAGCGCCCGGTACGCCTTGGCCACCGTGTTCACCGCGAGCCCCAGGGACTCGGCCAGCCCGCGCACGGTCGGCAGCCGGTACCCGACCGGGAGCGCCCCGGACCGCGCCTGCTCGGAGATCTGCGCCCGCACCTGCTCGTAGGGGGGCGCGCTGTCGTCGATGCGGATCTTCAGGCTCACAGGGGCGATTGTCCCGCACCCGCCGGAAAATGAGAGGCAGCCCGGCCCTTACGCCCCGTACGGTGCCTCCTCATGACAGTGCTCGTGCGCGCCCTGCGCCCCGACGTCCCCGCGGACGCCGAGGGTTTCGCCCGTGTCCGCCGACTCGCCCTCCCGTACATCCTGTACACCCCCGACTCGGTCCGGCACACGGTCACCCACCTCCGCCCCGACGCCCGCTTCCGGCCGCTCGTCGCGGAGGAGGACGGCGAGATCATCGGTACGGCCCAGGTCCATCTGATCCCCGACAGCCCCGAACCGGGCCAGGGCGCCCTGAACATCTACGTCCGCCCGGACCGGACCCGGCGGGGCGCCGGCCGGCTGCTGGTGCGGGCCGCCGAGGAGTACCTGACGGACCTGGGCGCGACCAAGCTGCTGGCCTGGGCCCTGGACGAGCCGGCCAACCGGGCCTTCGCCGAGCGGCGCGGCTACCGGCGGGGCCGCAGCGCGCACTTCCTCCGGCTGGACCTGGCGCACGGCACCCTCCCGCCGCTCCCGGAGGTCCCGCCCGGCGTGGAGCTGCGCTCGGCCGCCGACTTCGCGGACGATCCCCGGCCCCTGTTCGACCTGGACGCCGAGACGGTGCTCGACGAACCGAGCGATGTGGACGTCGAGTTCACGGACTACGACGCCTGGGTCGAGGAGGTGTGGCACCACCCCCTGCTGAACCGGGAGCTGACCACGGCCGCCTGTGTCGACGGCCGGCCGGTCGCCTTCACCGTGGCCTACACCGACGGCGACGGCCGGTACTCCTCGGCGATGACGGGCACCGCCCGCGCCCACCGCGGTCGCGGCCTGGCCAAGCTCGCCAAGGTCCACTCCCTGTACCGGGCCCGCGCCGCCGGTGTCGCCGAGGCCTTCACGGGCAACGACACCGGCAACGACCCGATGATCGCGATCAACGAGTGGCTCGGGTACGAGGTCTGCGCGACGGAGGTGCGCTATGTCCGTGAACTCGGCTGAGCCGGCGGCCCGGCTGGAGGTCGTCCTGGTCAAGGCGGGCCGTACGAAGATCCGTTACCCGGCGGAGCTGCTGCACGACGACGGTGACCGGATCGCCGTACGCGCGCCGTGGGCGGGCTCCGGGGTCCGTGACTTCGGGTTCGTGCGGTTCGAGCCCGGTGACGTGTTCACCGAGTACTACTGGCGGGACCGGTGGTACTCGGTGAAGGAGGTGCGTGCCGCGGACGGCTCCGTCAAGGGCTGGTACTGCGACATCACGCGGCCCGCGGTCCGCTCCGGTACGGACCTCGTCGTGGAGGACCTCGACCTGGATCTGTGGCGCTCCGCCGACGGGCGGGAGGTCCGGCGGCTGGACGAGGACGAGTTCGCCGCGAGCGGCCTCGCGGAGACCGACCCGGAGGCCGCGTCCGCCGCGGTGGCCGCGCTCGACACGCTGGAGGCGCTGGCGACCCGGGACGGCGGCTTCGAGGCGCTGCTGGCCTGACCGGTCCGGCCGGCTCACACGGCGGCGATCACCGCGTACCGCTCGTCGTCCACGTCCTTGCCCCACAGCACGGAGTCGTCGGACAGCCGCTCCACGCGCACGTCCCCGGTCAGCGGTGCCAGGAGGGCGGTGAGCCGCGCGGCCGGTATGCCGACCGGGGCGAGGGTCCCCCAGACGCCCTCGATCAGCACGAACCGGCCGCCGGGCCGCAGCAGGCCCCGCCAGTGCCGCAGCACCCCGGCGGGGTCCGGCAGCGCCCACAGCACGTGCCGGACGAGGACCACGTCGAAGCGCCGCCGCTCCACCGGCGGGGCCACGGCGTCCCCGCACAGGATCTCGGCGCGCCCGGCGAGCTTGGCGCGGGCCCGCTCGGCCATCGCCGGGGAGCGGTCGACCCCCGTCACCCGGTGTCCCTGCTCGACGACGAGGAGTGACAGGCTGCCGGTTCCGCAGCCGAGGTCCAGGACGTCGGCGGGCTGCCCGGGGAGCCAGGCGCGGAGCCGGTCCGCCCAGGCCGCGCGGACCGCGGGGTCGCGCAGGCCGTGGTCCGGTTCGTCGTCGAAGGCGGCGGCCTGCGCATCCCAGTCCGTTTCCGGGGCAACCGCAACCGCGTGCGTGTTCTCGCTCGTCATGCCCAGAGAGTGACACACGCCACTGACAGTGCGGACGTGACAGCCGCCACTGACAACCCGGCACCGATGAGGAACTCTCCCCGAAAGCGTCTACCTCTGTGACAACGCGGAACTCGGTAGGCACTGAAGGAGGCAGCAATGCGCCGCATGACCGTGCACAAGCCCCTGAAGAGGACGGACAGCCGCCGGATCCGTGAGGAGGCGGACGAGCGCCCGGCGGGACGCCCCGAGGTCCGCAAGGACATAGCCCGGACCTGGTGGCCCGACGGCTGACGCCGGGGCCTGTTCAGTCCAGCCGCTTGCGGTAGTGGACGCGGTCGTAGGGGCCGTCGACCCGGCGCGCCACGACCTCGTAGCCGTACTTCGGGTAGATCTTCTGGTTCTCCCACATCATCGCGTTCGTGTAGAGCCTGATCTCGCCGAGCCCCAGGTCCCGCGCGCGTGCGTCGACGAAGTGCAGCAGCCGCCGTCCGACGCCCGTGCCGTGGGCCCTCGGGTGGACGGCGATGCTGTCCAGGAAGAGATGGCCGGGGAACGCCTCGACCACCACCAGCCCCACGACGGGCTCCCCCGTGACGAACACCCGGCCGGCGGCCACGTCCGCCGCGTGGTCCGCCTCCATGGGCTGGGGCACCACTCCGATGCGCTCGATGTAGGGGTGATAGGCCGCGTCCGTCACCGCTTTCACGGCCGGTACGTCCTCGGCACGGGCGGCCCGGACCTGCGCCGTGTCGTCGCCATGGTGGTTCCTCATGCCCGCACGCTATCTACCTGAGCGCAGCCTGAGCGCTCCCTTAAGCGCACCATAAGGATCTCCTCCCGCCGCTCCGCGCCGGCGAATTCACGGTTTCCTGGGGCTGGCTTCTGATCACCCCCACGGGATTCACCCCACCCCCAGGACCGTTCCGAGGAGTTCCCCATGCCCGCACGCCGCAAGGCCGCCACCGTCGCCGCCGCCGTCGGCGCCACCGCCCTCGCGCTCTCCGCCGCCCCCGCGTCCGCGCACGGTTCGATGGGCGACCCGGTCAGCCGTGTCTCGCAGTGCTACGCGGAGGGCCCGGAGAGCCCGGAGTCGGCCGCGTGCGAGGCGGCCGTGGCGGCCGGCGGCACCCAGGCCCTGTACGACTGGAACGGCATCCGGATCGGTGACGCGGCCGGGCGGCACCAGCAGCTGATCCCGGACGGCAGGCTGTGCAGCGCCGGCAGCGAGGAGTTCAAGGGGCTCGACCTGGCCCGCGCCGACTGGCCGGCGACGCGCGTGCGCGGTGGGTCGTACACCTTCAAGTACCGCGTGACCGCCCCGCACAAGGGCACCTTCCACGTCTACCTGACCAAGCCCGGTTACGACCCGGCCAAGCCGCTGGCCTGGTCCGACCTGGATCTGGAGCACCCGGTGGCGACGGCCACCGACCCGGTCCCGGCGGGCGGCTTCTACACCTTCTCCGGCACCCTGCCCGAACGGTCCGGCCGGCAGCTGCTGTACGCGGTCTGGCAGCGCTCGGACAGCCCGGAGGCGTTCTACTCCTGCTCGGACGTCGACTTCGGCGGCGGTACGGCGGGGGGCACGGAGAGCAGCGGCGGCAGCACCGGTACGACGCCTGCCCCGGCCGCCTCCGCCCCCTCCGAGCGGCAGATCTCGGCCGGCGCCGGCAAGTCGACGGTCGAGCACCACGGACACGGGGACGACGACCCGAGCACCTCGGCGGAGCCGGCCGCCGCCG
Source organism: Streptomyces tricolor (assembly GCF_002155905.1). Lineage (GTDB taxonomy): Bacteria > Actinomycetota > Actinomycetes > Streptomycetales > Streptomycetaceae > Streptomyces > Streptomyces tricolor. The sequence continues at coordinate 10,171 of NZ_MUMF01000415.1, forward strand.
AGGTGAACCGGCCGAAGGCGGCCGGTGCGGCGGCGAACCTCGCCGAGACGGGCGCGTCCGCCGGCACCTCGTACCTCGCGGTCGGCGGCGCGGCGGCGCTGGCGGCCGGCTCGGCGGCGCTGTTCCTGTCGGTGCGGCGGCGCGCGGCGGCCGGCGGCCACCGCCGGTGAGGGTTCCGGGGCCTGTCCGGCGGCTCAGGCCGGACAGGCCCCGGCGGCACGTCAGCTGAAGGCGGAGGCGCAGGTGGTGGGGGTGGCGCGGGCCGGGTCGAGGGCATTGGCCACCTCGTGGAAGGCGATCCGGTCGAACAGGCCGATCGCGAGGTGCTCGGAGAGATCGAGCGGGCACAGGTCCTGGAGCAGCACGTTGCGGACGGCGGAGCCGCTCAGGTACTGGGTGCGCCAGGGGGTCACCACCTCGTCGTACCGGGTGGCGATGACCGTGTAGCGCACGCCGGGGACGGTGTCGCCGCCCGCGTTGAGCTTGGTGAGGAAGGCGGATCCGGTGATCTGGTCGGCGAGGCCGGGGGTGGTGGCCTTGAGCAGGTCCTCGGCGCCGGGGAAGTACGGCAGCAGGTTGGTGAGGCCGTTCAGGTCGGTGCCGTGGTTGTCGGGGGCGATGCCGACGAGGGCGTTCACCTTGGCGGCGCCGCCGAGGAACTTCAGGTAGTGGCGGGGCATCATGCCGCCCTGGGAGTGTCCGACCAGGTCGGCCTCGGCGGCTCCGGTCGCGGCGAGCACCTTGTCGACGAAGGCGGACAGCTGCTCGGCCGACTTGTCGATGGGGCCGAGGCCGTGGAAGAAGGGCACACCGGGCAGCTGCCCGTAGTCGAGGGAGTAGACGCAGTATCCGCGGCTCGTCAGGTACGGGGCGAGGCCGAGCCAGTTGTCGACCGAGTTGCCCAGGGTGCCGTGGACGAGGACGACCGGGCGGGGGTGGGCGGCGGAGGGCTTGCAGGTGTAGTCGTTCCAGCCCCTGCTCGGAGCGGCGCCGTCCGAGGCGGTGGCGGTGGCGGCGGGTACGACGGCGACGGCGGCGGTGAGGAGCAGTGCGGCGAGGGGTCTGAGGACCCGCTTCCAGGGCAGCATCGTGTGATCTCCTTGCGGCTCACGGGAGGTGCACGGCCTGACCCTGTGATCCGGATCACGGGATGCTGTTCATGCGTCAAGTTACGGGCGGGTAGTCCAAGTGTGAAGTTACGCGTCAGTAAAAACTTCCAGTGATAACCAGAGCCGTGTGCGGCCCCGAGCGGCGCGGCCCTGGCGTCAGGCCGCCAGGGCGCCCGGCATCACCGCCCGGGGGCCGAACCGGGCGCGTGCGCGGTCCGCGACCTCCTCGATGCGGCGGGCCTTCTCGTCCACGGGGTCGAAGGTGAGCTGGTAGGAGGCCTCCTCGGCGGGGGTCAGGCCCTCGGCGCGCAGGGCGAGCGCGCGGACCCGGGCGCGCTGCAGGCCGAGCGCCTCGTACATGCCGTAGGCCGCCCCGGTCAGGGCCGCCGAGTGCGCGGTCGGCTCCTTCAGGGTGCGGCTGCGGGTGGTGGCCGAGCGGTCCGCGTAGCGCACGGTGAGGGTGAGGGTGCGGCAGACCTTCTCCACCGCGCGCAGCCGGGCGCCGATCTCCTCGGCGGCCGACAGCAGTGCCCTGCGGTGCCGGTCGGGGTCCAACTCGTCGATCCCGAAGGCGCGTTCCGTCGTCAGCGAGCGTGAGACGGCGTTCGGGACCACCCGGCCGCGGTCGATGCCGCTCGCCTTCTCCCGCAGCTCCCGGCCCGCCTTCGCGCCGATCAGCCGCTGGAGCGTGGAGAGCGGCGCGGCGGCGACCCGGCCCAGGGTGTCCAGGCCGTACTCGTCCAGGGTGCGGGCGGTCGCCGCGCCGACGCCGGGCAGCGCGGCGACGGGCCGGTCGGCGAGGAACTCGGCGACGGCGTCCTCCGGCACCGCGCAGGTCACCCCGGGCCGGGCGGCCCGCAGCGCCACGCGGGCCAGCATCGGGCCCGGTCCGGCGCCGATCGCGCAGTCGACGCCGTACCGCGCGAGGGCCCGCACCCGGACCACCGAGGCCAGCTCCACCGCGCTGCGCCCGAAGTACCGCTCGGCGCCGCGCAGGTCGGCCAGCGCCGCGTCCGGCGGCAGCGCCTCCACGACCGGGGTGAACTCCTCCAGCAGCCCGAGCAGTTCCGGCAGGGCCGCCTCGTACATCGGCGGCAGCTGGAAACGTACGCAGAGAATGGTCATCCCGCACTCCCCGGACTCTGGTGCCACAACTTCCGTATCGCCGCGGGCCCTTGCGCGGCGCCCTCACCCGCGGGCCGCAGATCGGCCCAGGGGTGCATCTCGTACCCCGTGGGCATGCGGATCGTCCGGTCCGCCATCGGGTCACGGGCCGCGGAGCCGGCCGGCGCGGGCAGCCCTTCGGACCCGGCGACCCGGGCCCGGAACGGACCGCCGTCGCCCTCCGCCGGGGACCCGTCGGTGCCGGCCGGTCCGGCCAGCCGGGCCGCGACCCCGTCGAGCCCCTCCGCGCGCCGCACCTCGACCAGGTCGGCGAGGTTCCAGGCGGCGGAGCCGACCACGCTCAGGCTGCGCGGGCCGCGCCGCTGCACCACTCCGCGCACCAGCAGCAGCCAGGAGTGGAAGACGGTGTGTGCGCAGGCGTCGTGCGAGTCGTCGAAGAACGCCAGGTCCACCAGCCCCGTCCCGTCGTCCAGGGTGGAGAAGATGACCCGCTTGCCGGAGCGGATCGGCGGGGTCTGGGTGGCCGCCTTGGCGCCCGCGACCAGCACGGTCTCCCCGTGCCGGGCCTCGCGCAGCCGGCGCGCGGAGACCACGCCCAGTTCCTGGAGGAACGCGCGGTGGTCGTCCATCAGGTTGCGCGAGGCGTCCATGGACAGCACGCCCAGCTCGGCGCTGAGCCGCTCCGCCGAGGTGAGGTCCGGCAGACCGGCCGACGCGGTCTGCCGGCCGCCGGCCAGCGGGAGTTGGCCACCGCCGCCGCCCCGGGCGCCCCGGTGCAGCTCCGACAGGTGCAGTTGCAGGTCACGCCGGTTGGCACCGAAGGCGTCCAGCGCGCCCACCTGGGCGAGCCGTCCGGCCAGCGGCCTGCTGGGCCGGGCCCGCTCCCAGAAGTCCACCAGCGAGGAGTACGGCTGCCCGTCCGCGATCCGCTTCGCCTCGGCCTCGCTGATGCCGTGGACGTCGCAGAGGGCGAGCCGCAGCCCCCACACCTCCGGCGATTCAGACACCAGTTCGATCCTGTGTGCGACCCCGGAGACATTCACGTCCAGGGGCAGGATCGGCACCCCGCGCCGCCGGGCGTCCGCCAGCAGCAGCCGCTTCGGGTACATCCCGGGGTCGTGGGTGAGCAGGCCGGCGTAGAAGGCGGCCGGGTGATGGGCCTTCAGCCAGGCCGACTGGTAGGTGGGCACGGCGAAGGCGACGGCGTGCGCCTTGCAGAAGCCGTACGACCCGAAGGCCTCCACGATCTCCCAGGTCCGCCGGATCGTCTCCACGTCGTACCCCTTGGCCGCCGCCTGCTGGGCGAACCACACCCTGATCCGCCCCTGCGACTCGGGGTCGGACAGCCCGCGCCGCACCCGGTCGGCCTCGCCCCGGCCGCAGCCGGTCATGCGGGCGACGATGTCGATGATCTGCTCGTGGAAGACGACGACCCCGTACGTCCCCTTCAGCGGCTCCTCCAGGTCCGGGTGCGGATAGCGCACCGGCGCCCGCCCGTGCCGGGCCTCGATGAACGGCCGCACCATGTCGGCGGCGACCGGCCCGGGCCGGAACAGGGAGATGTCGACGACCAGGTCGTGGAAGGTGCTCGGCTGCAGCCGCCCCACCAGGTCCCGCTGCCCCGGCGACTCGATCTGGAAGCACCCCAGCGTCTCGGCGGACCGGATCAGCCGGTAGGTCTCCGGATCCCCGGGCGCCACCGCGTCCAGGTCGATCCGCTCCCCGGTCGCCCGCTCCACCTCGGCGACCGCGTGCGCCATCGCCGACTGCATCCGCACGCCCAGCACGTCCAGCTTGAGCAGCCCGAGGTCCTCCACGTCCTCCTTGTCGAACTGCGACATGGGCAGCCCCTCGCCGCTGGTCGGCACGACAGGTGTACGGGCGAGCAGGGAGGCGTCGGACAGCAGCACCCCGCACGGGTGCATGGCGACCCCGCGGGGCAGGGCGTCGAGCGCCTCGACCAGCTCCCACAGCCTGCCGTACTTCCCCCCTTCCCGCCGAGACTCCCTCGCGAGCCGCTTCAGCTCGGGCAGCTCCTCCAGCGCCGCGCGGGCATCACGCGCCCGGATGTGCGGGAAGGACTTGGCGATCCGGTCGATCTCGGCCGGGTCCATGGACAGCGCGGCACCCACGTCCCGGATCGCGTGCCGCACCCGATAGGTCTCCGGCATGGAGACGGTGGCGACCCGCTCGCCGCCGAACCGGCCGATGATCGCCCGGTAGACCTCCAGCCGCCGGGCGGACTCCACATCGATGTCGATGTCGGGCAGCACCACGCGCTCCTTGGACAGGAAGCGCTCCATCAGCAGCCCGTGCTCGACGGGATCGGCGTGCGCGATCCCGAGCAGATGATTGACGAGCGACCCGGCCCCGGAGCCGCGAGCGGCCACCCGGATCCCCATCTCCCGGACGTCGTCCACGACCTGGGCGACCGTCAGGAAGTAGGAGGCGAACCCGTGGTGGGCGATGATGTCCAGCTCGTGGTGCATCCGCTCCCAGTACGCGCGCCGCCCGCCGTACCCGAGCCGCAGCATGCCCGCCGCCGCCCGCGAGGCGAGCGCCCGCTGCGCGGTGCGCCGCCCGGCGCCGACGAGGTGCGCCTCGGGAAAGTGCACACTGCCCAGCCCCAGATCGCCCTCGGGGTCGACCCGGCACTCGGCGGCCGTGGCCCGGGTCTGCTCCAGCAGCCGGCGGGCGGCCTCCCGCCGGTATCCGGCCGCCTCCACGACCCGCTCGGCGACGTCCAGCATGGCCCGCGCGTCCTTCAGCCAGGCCGCACCGGAGTCCAGCCGCCCCCGGGGGTCGATCGGCACCAGGCGCCGCGCGGCATCCAGCACATCGGCGACCGGCCCCTGCCCGGGGTCGGCATAGCGGACGGCGTTGCTGAGCACCGGCCGCACCCCCTGCTCGGCGGCGAACCCGACGGTACGGGCGGCCAGCCGCAGGGAGCCGTCCCCCGTACCCGTACGCCCGTGCCAGACGGCCTCCAGCCGCAGCGCGTCGCCGTAGACCTCGCGCCACGGTACGAGCAGCTCCGCCGCCCGGTCGGGCCGCCCGGCGGCCAGCGCACGCCCCACGTCCGACCCCGGCCCGAGCAGCACCACCAGCCCGTCGCCCCGGTTGTCGGCCCACGGAAGCAGGGGGTTCCCCTGCCCCGCGTGCGCCGCCGTGACGAGCCGGCACAGATCGGCCCAGCCCCGGGCGCCGTCCCGGGCGAGAAAGGTCGCCCGGGGAGCCGACTCGTCCACGAAGGCACCCCCGCGCACCGGCGTGCGCCGCCGCTCCCCGCGCTCGGCCTCCTGCGCCGCCACCGCCAGGTTCACCCCGAACAGCGGACGGACGCCCGCCCCGGCGCACGCCTTGGCGAAGCGCACGGCACCGGCGAGGGTGTCGCGGTCGGTCAGGGCGAGCGCGTCCATGCCCCGCTCCGAGGCACGCTCCGCCAGCCGCTCCGGATGGGACGCCCCGTATCTCAGGGAGAACCCGGAGACGGTGTGCAGATGCGCGAAGCCCGGCACACACACCTCCCGCACTCGCGAGTCCCGAACGACTCTCGAACATCAGTTCCCTACTTCTCCCCCCACCATACCCCCATTCCCGAACATGTGTACGACACCCGTGTCCCCGCCCCTCACCTGCGCAAACGCGCCCCGCAGTGGGCCGCCGCGGGCGGGGAACGCACGACGGAGCCCCGCCCCGGACGACCCGGGACGGGGCTCACGAACGGGAGCGATCAGCCGATCCGCGTCCCCGTGGCGGACAGCGCCTCGGTGACCGGCTGGAAGAAGGTCTCCCCGCCGGAGGTGCAGTCGCCACTGCCGCCGGAGGTCAGCCCGATGGCGCTGCTCCCCGAGAACAGCGAGCCCCCGCTGTCCCCCGGCTCGGCGCACACATCGGTCTGGATCAGACCACTCACCGTGCCCTCGGAGTAGTTGACGGTGGCGTTCAGCCCGGTGACCGTGCCGGAGTGCACCCGGGTGGTCGACCCGCTCCGGGTGACCTTCATCCCGACGGTGGCCTCCGCGGCCCCGGTGATCTTCTGGCTGGAGCCGTCGTACAGGTCGACCTCGCTGGGGTGGTCCACCTCGGCGGTGTACTTGACCAGCCCGTAGTCGTTGCCCGGGAAGCTGGAGTCCTCGTTCGCGCCGATGACCTTGCCGGCGGAGTCCGACCAGCTGGAGACGGACGCGGTGCAGTGCCCGGCGGTCAGGAAGTACGGCTGCCCGTCCTTGACCACGTTGAAGCCGAGCGAGCACCGCCCGCCGGAGCCGGTGATCGCGTCGCCGCCGGCGATGAAGGGCTTGAACTCGCCGCGGGACCGCTTCAGTTCCGCCCTGCCGCCGAGCCGGTCGACCACCTTGCGCAGCCTGGCCCACTCGGCGCCGGACACGGTCCGGTCGGCGGTGACCACGACCTTGTTGCCGACCGGGTCGGTCGCCCAGGAGGTGCCGGGTATGGTCGCGGACTGCGCCAGCGTCGACCGCGCGGCACCGAGGTCGGCGAGCGAGTGGGTGACGATTCTGGCCTTGGCCCCGGCCGCCTCGACGGTCTCCGCCGCGCTCCGGTCCAGCACGTTGACGACGAGGGTCTTCGTCCGGGCGTCGTAGTAGCTGCCCGCCGCGTCGGCGCCGAGGTCGGTGCCGAGCGCGGAGGCGAGCTTTCCGGCCGCCGGTGCGGACAGGACCCGCAGCTGCGGAGCGGACTTCACGGGCTCGTCGGCGTTCGCGTTCTGCACGGTGACACCCGCGGCGACCAGCGCGGCGACACCCGCGCCGGCGAGGGCGGCCCGGCGTCCGGGCATGCGTCGGTGCTTCAACTCACGTCCTCCTGTGGGGGGTCGGCCGGTTCAGGTTGTGGGGACCTGAACGGGCCGGAAGGCTGGTTGACGGGCGCCCACTCTTCCGAACCGCACAGCGGACCCACAAGATCGACTTCCGGACGCGCACAGAGGGGACGTACACGCAGGTTCGGCGCCGCAAAGTACGCACACGTGACCACACCCACCCGCCGCCCCTGGCCGGAAATCACCCCCTCCCCGCGCGAAGACGCACCGGATCCGCACACGGCTCAGCCCCCGCACGCGCTCGGCGTGCGGGGGCTGAGTGCCGTCAGGCGGACACGGCCCTCAAGGGCGCGGTCTCCAGGACACGGTTCTCAGGGCGTGGCCCTCGGGACGTGGCCGTCAGTAGACGTGCACCCCGTAGGCGTTCAGCGCCTCGGTGACCGGCTGGAAGAACGTCGTACCGCCGGAGGAGCAGTTGCCGCTGCCGCCCGAGGTCAGACCGTAGGCCGTGGTGCCGCCGTACAGCGGGCCGCCGGAGTCGCCCGGCTCGGCGCAGACGGTGGTCTGGATCAGGCCGGAGACGATGTCGCCGCCGCCGTAGTTGACGGTGGCGTTGAGCGCGGTGACCCGGCCGCTGTGCGTACCGGTCGTGGACCCGCGGCGGTAGACGGTCGTGCCCACCGACGGCGTGGCCGCGCTGGTGATGTCCTGGCTGCCCACGGCACCCGACTTGGCCACCGAGCTGTTGGTGTAGCGCACGATGCCGTAGTCGTTGCCGGGGAAGCTGGAGCCGGACGTGGTGCCGAGCGTGGTGGTGCGCGCCGAGTTCGACCACCAGGTGCCCGCGCCGTCGGTGCAGTGCCCGGCGGTCAGGAAGTAGTAGTTGCCGCTGGAGTCCTGGACGTTGAAGCCCAGCGAGCAGCGCCAGCTGCTCGCGTAGATGGCGTCGCCGCCGGAGATCAGCTTGTTGAACTTGCCCGGCGTGCGCTTGACGACCAGGGCGTCCGCCTCGGCGCCGGCCTGCTTCTTGATCTTGGCGATCTCGGCCTGGGACACCGTGCTGTCGACGGTGACGACGACGCGGTTGGTCTTGCTGTCCACCGCCCAGGCCGTGCCGGGGATGTCGGCCTTGAGGACGGAGTCGCTCGCCTTGGTGAGCTGGGTGGCGCTGAACGTGTGGGCGTCACTGGCGTTCGCGGTGGGGGCGGCGAACGCGGCTGCGGCCAGGAAGCCGGTGGCCACGGCGGTCAGCCGGGTCCGTCTCGCCGTGCCGGCGCGGGGAGTGGTGCGCTTGATCCTCACGTTTCGTTCCCTCCAAGGGAAGTCGGGGGCCCGCGTGGGGTCGGGGCCCGTGAGGCGCAGCCAGGGGCTCCGACCGGAATTCGAATACGCATGCCCCTGACAAGCGCTGAGGGGGAGTATTCGGCCGAACGGCCGGTCGGCACAAGAGTGCCTTTCGGCCGTCGGCCCGACATCACCCGAATGTCAGAGCAGCTGCCGCTCCCCCGCCTCGATCCCCACGTCCAGCGTGTTGCCGGGGGGCGGGAAGGGGCAGAGGAAATGGTCGGCGAAGGCGCACGGCGGGAGGTGGGCGCGGTTGAAGTCGACGGTCGTGCGCCCCTCGGCGTCCGGAGCCGGCGGGAAGAGGAAGCGGAACCGGAAGCTCGTGTCGCCGCTGGTGGCGTCGGCGAACACCGCCCACAGCCCCCCGTCCCCCTGCTGCGCGACCTTCAGGGTCCGCTCCTGTCCGGCCAGGGTGAACGTCAGTTCCCCGGCGAGGCCGAACCCGCGCTCGCGGCCGTCCGCGTTGCCGAGCCGGATGGTGCGCGTGCCCTCGTACGGCGTGAACCGCCCGGGTACCGACCAGCGGGGGTCGTAGGGGCCGGCCTCGATGCCCCGGAAGGCCCGCCGGGCGGCGGAGTCGGGGTCGTACACCCGCACCCCCCAGACGCCCTCGCGGACCAGCACGACCAGCCGCTTTCCGCCCAGTGCGACCCGCGCCTCCGCCTCCGGACCGCGGTCGGCGGCCAGCACGGCCTCGCCCGCGAAGGGCCGGCCGTCCACGGTCAGGCCGTCGGCCTCGGCGGCGGTGAGCACCACCCCGCCGTCCTGCGCCACCCAGTTCCCGGGAATGTCCGGAAGTCGACCATCCGGATGGTCCTCGATCCAGTGCGTCGCGGTCAGCGCGAGCGGCCCGTAGGGCGCCGAGACGTTCTCCACGCGCTGCTCGTGCCACTGCTTCCAGGCGTCGGACGCGTCCGTCGTCATGCCATCGTTCCTTTCCTCCGTGATCGGCGTCCCCCGGCCGGATGACACCGCTTCTCCCCAGGGCCTGCGCACGAGGTCGACCGCCCCCGCCTCAGAGCACCTTCGCCAGGAACGCCCGAGTCCGTTCCTCCCGCGGAGCGCCCAGCACCCGGTCCGGCGGGCCCTGCTCCACGATCCGCCCGTCGGCCATGAACACCACCGTGTCGGCGACCTCCCGGGCGAACGCGATCTCGTGCGTGACGACGATCATCGTCGTCCCCTGCGCCGCCAGGTCCCGGATGACGTCCAGCACTTCCCCCACCAGCTCGGGGTCGAGCGCGGATGTCGGCTCGTCGAAGAGCAGCAGCGTCGGCTCCAGCGCGAGCGCCCGCGCGATGGCGACCCGCTGCTGCTGCCCGCCGGACAGCTGCCGCGGATAGGCGTCGGCCTTGTCCCCGAGCCCGACCCGCTCCAGCAGCCGGTGCGCGCGCTCCACCACCGCCTTCCGGGGCCGCTTCAGCGCGGACACCGGCGCCTCGACGACGTTCTCCAGGACCGTGAGGTGCGGAAAGAGGTGGAAGTTCTGGAAGACGAAACCGATCCGGGTCCGCTGCCGCAGCACCTCGCGCTCGCGCAGCTCGTACAGCTTGTCCCCGGCCCGCCGGTACCCCATCAGCACGCCGTCCACGCTGATCTCGCCCCGGTCCACCTTCTCCAGGTGGTTGATGGTGCGCAGCAGCGTGGACTTGCCGGAGCCGGAGGGGCCGAGCACGACGGTGACCTCACCGGCGCGCACCTGGAGGTCGATGCCCCTGAGCACGTCGAGCGAGCCGAAGCTCTTGTGCACCGACCGGATGTCGACCATGACGCTCATCGCGCGAGTTCCTTTGCAAGTGAGCCGCTCAGGAACGCCAGCGCCGCCCGGGCGGTCGCGTCGTTCTGGCGGAAGGCGGGACCGCCGGTGCGGGGGCGGGTGAACGCGCCGGGGGTGCGGGTGTCGGTGTACGGGCCGAGCGCGAAGCGCCGGGGGTGCGGGCGGCCGGTGCGGTCGAGGATCCGGCCGTCGCCGGGGTCGACCCGGAGCAGCCCGTCGGGGGTCTCCGCGGCGCCGTCGGCGTGCAGTTCGCGCAGCAGGCTGTCGCGGGCGCGCCCGACGGTGGGCGCGGGCAGCCGGGCCTCCACCAGCGCCCGGGCCTCGACGGAGAAGCCCGGCACGGTGGGGCTGGTGGCCCGGAACACGCCGTCCGCGGCGGTGACGGCCATGCCGGCGCCGACGAACCGGAGCAGTCCGGCCCGGGACAGCGCGAGCATCTGCCGCAGCCGGGGGCCGGGCGGCCCGGACGCCAGATAGCTGAAGAACCCGTGCCACCAGGGCCCGATGTCCCCGAGCCGGACCAGCTGCCCGTAGACGGAGAGCAGTGCGAGGAAGACGCTCAGGTCCGGGCTGAACGAGGGGTCGTGCCGGCGTCTGAGGTCGGCCTCGACATAGCCCCGCAGCCCTTCCTGGAAGTCCTCGTGCGAGGCGTACCGCACCCCGTCCAGCGGGTGGTCGAGCGCGGCGAGGTCGAGCCGGTCGGCCGGATCGGGTACGGCGGCGGCGACCAGCGCCCGGGTCTCGGCGGGGTCGCCCGCCGCCGTGTACTTCTCCTCGAAGTCGGCCCAGGCCATCGCCGTACGCCCGGGGTGGGCGGTGAACAGCCGGTGGTAGTGGGCGAAGCCCAGCTCCTTCTCGACCAGCGGCCACACGTCGCGCCGGAAGTCGAAGCCCCCGGGCCGGGCCAGCAGCGCGTCCACCTCGGCGGGGCCGAGGAAGCGGGGCAGCGGGGGCCGGTCGCCGGTCCAGTCGTAGCCGATCTTCGAGTGGTACGGCACTCCGCGCCGCGAGCCGACGTACAGCACCGGCTCCCGCCCCGAGGGAACGTACACCTCCCCGTCGGGTCCTCCCGTCTCGTACCGTCCGCCGCGCCCCTCGGTGAGCAGCACCATCAGGTCGACGAACGCCAGCCCGAAGCCGCGGACGAGGACGGGGGCGCCGGGCGCCAGGGCGGACAGGTCGCTGTCGGCGGTGAAGTCGGGCGGCAGGTGCACCAGGCCGTGCTCGCGGGCGTACGCGGCCAGCTCCGCCTGCTCCGCGTCGAGTTCGCTGTCCAGATGGCCTACGGCGAGGATCACCAGGTCGGCCAGGAGCGGGCGCGGGCGGCCTTCCAGCCACACCTGCTGGCGGCCCTCGCGGGGGCCGCCGACCCGGAGCGCGCGGTGGGGGTGGTGGTGGACGGTGACGTTCGGGGGCAGGTCGGCGACGGCCCGTTCGTAGACCCAGCGCAGATAGCGGCCCTGGAGCTGCCGGTCGGGGAAGGTGCGGCCGTCCAGCCGGGCCCACTCGTGCAGGGTGGGGCCCTCGCGCACCGGTCCGGCCATGGTCACCGTGTCGTCGGTGAACATGGTGACGTCCTCGGCCTGCGAGTTCATCCACAGCAGCGGCGACTGCGCCTGCCGCCAGATGCGTCCGCCGCCCGGCGGATGGGGGTCGACCAGATGGATGTCGAGGCCCGGACCGGCGTACAGCTCCGGGGCGTTGGCGGCGAGGCGTTCGAGGATGCCGGTCCCCCGCGGCCCGGCGCCGACGATCACCATCTGCTGCCTCATCGGGCGTTCTCCGTGCCGCGCGCGTAGTGCCTCTCGACGTAGTGCTGGCCGATGCCCAGCAGCGAGGTGACCACGGCGTACCAGAGGGTGGCGACCATCAGCAGCGGGATCACCTGATAGGTGCGGTGGTAGATCAACTGGGCGGAGAACAGCAGGTCGTTGACGGCGATGACGCTGACGATCGAGGTGCCCTTGAGGGTGCCGATCAGCATGTTGCCGGCGGGCGGCACGATGGCGCGCATCGCCTGCGGCAGCACGATCCGCCACCAGCGCCGCCCGGGGCTCAGGCCGAGCGCCTGGGCGGCCTCGATCTGGCCGCGGTCGACGGAGAGGATGCCGCCGCGGACGACCTCGGCGGCGTAGGCGGCCTCGTGCAGGGTGAGGCCGATGATCGCGACGGCGACCGGGCTGAGCAGGTCGACGGTCTTCACGCCGAGCACCTGCGGGTACAGCGCCCCGATGTTGAACCACAGCAGCAGCTGCACCAGGATCGGGATGGACCGGAACAGCCACACGTACCCCCAACCCACCGCGCGCAGCACGGGGTTGGCGGACAGCCGGAACGCGGCGAGCAGGGTGCCGAGGGCGAAGCCGAGGACCATCACGACCGCGGTCAGCCACAGGGTGAGCCACAGTCCGCGCAGGATGGAGGCGGAGGTGACGTAGTCGGCGACGACGTCCCAGTGGAACGCCTCGTTGCGCAGGACGGAGTTGACGGCGAACCCGAGCAGCGCGAGGACGACGACGGCTGCCGCCCACTGGCCGTACCGGCGCTGCGGGACGATCCGCGGGGCGTCCGCGGGCTCGGGTATCTCCGGTGCGGTGGGGACTTTGGCGAGGGTGTCGGAAGACATGCGAAGGCTCCGTGACGCGGTGGTCGAACACGGGTGGTGCCTTCACACGGACGCGCCGAGCGGCGCGCTACGGCCGAGCCCCTCAGCAGGGCCGTGCACCGAGAGTACGGGGGTGCTTCGGTCCGCTGTCAAGGCTGTCCGCAGTGTGAGCCGTACATCTCAAGTCAGTTGACGCCGAACCGGATGCCTGTTCCACTTGGCCCATGCATCCACAGCAGTGGCTGGTCACCCGCTCCCACATCGACTTCGGTCGCGTGTGGTCCTCTTCCTGTTGAGCTGACCCCCTGCGCAGGCCTGCCCTCCGGGCGGGCGTCTTCGCGTTCTCCCTCTTTTCCCCCGCCTTCACACGCGCACCCCTCCCCTCGCGCTCTGCACACCTCTGCTGCCAGGAGACCGCTACCCGATGCGTACGCACCTTTTGATACCTTTTGTCGCCATTACCTCGGCTGCTCTGTTCCTCACCGCCTGCGGCTCCGGCGACACGGACACCACCTCGGTGGCGGCCGATTCCGCTCAGGTGCCCACCACGGACGTGGTCTCCGCCGTGCGCAAGGACGCCGCCGTGGCGAAGCTGCTGCCCGCCGGCACCACGCACCTCACCGTCGCGGTCAGCGTCGGCGGCACCCCGCCCGGCACCACCTACCTCGCCGACGGCAAGACCCTGACCGGCCAGGACGTCGACTTCACCAAGGCGGTCGCCCGGGTGCTCGGCGTCGAGCTGACGGTGGAGCAGGCGAGCTTCGAGGCGATCCTGCCCGCCCTGGACAGCGGCAAGTACGACTTCGGCGCGAGCAACTTCGGCGTCACCGACGAGCGCCGCAGGACCATCGACTTCGTCACCTACATCAACGACGGCCAGGGCTTCGCCACCCGCAAGGACAGCAAGCTCGCGAAGGTCACCGACCTGAGGCAGCTGTGCGGCCTGAACGTCGCGACCGGGGCCGGCACGACGTTCGAGGCCACGCTGGAGCAGAACAAGCACCTGTGCACCGACGCCGGCAAGAAGGCGTACCAGGTGCAGACGTACGCCGAGCAGAGCGCGATCTGGTCCTCGCTCCAGCAGGGCCGCAGCGACATCGTGATGTCCACGATCAACGGCCTGCGCTATGCGGTCGCCCACCAGGAGGGCCTGAAGTTCCTCAACGAGTACCACCGCCTGGACGTCGGTTTCGCCTTCAAGAAGGGCACGAAACTCGCGCCGGCCTTCCAGGCCGCGGTCGACAAACTGCTGTCGGACGGCACCTACGACCGGATCCTCAGGAAGTGGGGTACGGCGGGCTCGGCGATCGAGCGGTCGCGGATCAGCCCGCCGGAGCTGAAGAACTGAGGAACCGGGGGGCCGGATCAGCAGCCGTCGCAGGGGCAGCAGCAGTCGCAGCCGCTGGGGCAGTCGCACGACTGGCAGCAGCCGTTGCGCTTCTTCCGGGACCACGGCCCCTCGTACTCCTCGGCGCAGCACATCTTGCAGGTGCAGAAGAGCGCGAAGAACATCCCGCAGCCCGCCCAGAATCCGCGCCGGCCCTTGGCCGGCTCGGGCGACGGCCCGAACCCGCCCTGGAAACCGCCGCCCCCGCCGAAGCCGCCCCCGCCGAAGCCGTCACCACCGCCGGGAAGACCCCCGCCGGCATACGGATTGCCCGGATGCGGAGCACCGGCCCCCTGCACGCTGCCCGCGCCGTACGGTCCCTGCGGCATCCCCCCGCCGTACGGCCCCTGCGGTGCCCCCGCGCCGTACGGTCCCGGCTGTGCGCCGTGCCGGTGGGCCGCGCACACCGGTGCCGTGCCGAAGGCGCGGTCCACCGAGCGACGCAGCTCGTGGACGAGGAGCAGGTGGACGAGCCCGCCGTCGCGGAACTCGGCGTCCCGGAGGGCGAGCCGGATGCCGTGCAGGGCGTCGTCGGCGAGCCGGCGGGCCTCGGCGAGGGAGGTGCCGGTGGCGGTCAGGGGGTTCCAGGCACCCGACAGGGCGTCGGCCTGCCGGTCCTCCACGGCGTCCAGCAGGTGGGCGAGCCGGCCGAAGAGCCGGCCGGCCTCCGCCAGGGGCCCGGCGTTGTCCGGCCGCCCGGCCAGCACCGCGGTGTGCGCGAAGGCCGCGGCGGTGGCGGTCTCGGTCGGCTCGGTGACGGTGAGGATCGGGGTGCCGGGCCCGGCCAGGATCTCCACGCCGAGCTGCCGGTCGACGGCGTCGACCAGGACGCCGGTGTCGAAGCCGACCGCCGCCCCGCCGTGCTCCCCCGCCCGGCCCCAGCTCGTGGCGACCCGGCGCGCGGCGGCGGCGACCGGCCTGCGGGCCAGCAGTCCGTCCCGGTCGGCGACGTGGTCGCGCACCTTCGCGGCGGCGAGCACCAGGGAGACGGCGGCGGCGAGCCGCGCGCCCTCGCCCTGCGCGACGGACGCCGTCCGCATGCCGCGCA
>NZ_MUMF01000416.1 GCF_002155905.1 Streptomyces tricolor
CGGCTCGATCGAGCCGGGGAAGAGCTGCGGCGGGGTTACCGCGGGGTGCTACCGCTAGGTAATGTGAGGCCGCCGAAACGCCGAGTCAACACGCTCGACAGAAGTTCTTGAAACGCGGACCGGCATGCGTGACGACACCCGTCAGATCCGCTGGGCGCGCACTGATAGGACGCGCGGATCCGGGGCACTCGGGGGACAGGAGCACCGTCAGCAGCTGGAGGCACTCATGATCGCCCTCGGCGTCATCCTACTCATCATCGGCCTCGTCACCGGTATCTCGATCCTGTGGACCATCGGCGTGATCCTGCTGGTGGTGGGAGCCATCCTCTGGATCATGGGGTCCATGGGGCACGCGGTCGCCGGCCGTCGCCACTATTGGTGACCGGCGACACGCCATCCGTCCCGGCGAGCACTGTCCTCAGTGCTCGCCGGGCAGCGGATTCTCCCCGACGAATTCCCGGATCTCCTTGATCAGAGCGGCTGGGTTGTCCAGCTGGACCAGGGTCCGGGCGTCGGGGATCTCCACGTACCGCGCGTTCGGCAGCAGCTCTGCCAGGCGGCGGCCGGTCGCGGGTGGCATCATGCGGTCCTCGGCGCCCCAGGCGACCAGGGCCGGCCGGGTGAACGACGGAAGGTTGCGGGCCGCTTCCCGGTAGCAGTCCTTCCGGGTGGCCCGGCAGAACTTCGCGAGATCGCGGCGGATGTGCCGGTTCGTCAGCAGGGGGCCGTACCACCTGGCGATCATTTCCTTCGGCAGCCGCCGCTTCGCCATGCCGCCGAGCGAGGACTCCATGCGGGCCAGGAACGGGAAGCGGAAGGACTGCAGGAGGAGGAAGAGCCCGCCGGGGACCTTGCACGCCACGGCGAGGAGGCGGCCCTGGACTCCGGGCGGGTAGTTGTCCAGCGCCTCGCAGGAGGTGAGGACGAGCCGGGCGATCCGCTCGTCCCGCACGCCGACCAGGAGCTGGGCCGTACCGGTGTCGTTCTGGACGAGGGTGACGTCCCGCAGGTCCAGGCGGTCCATGAACTCCGCCAGCAGGCGGGCGATGCCGTGCGCGGAGAGGTCGGCGTCGGGCCGCATCGGGCGGCGGTGGCTGCCGATCGGCAGGACCGGGACCAGCACCCGGAAGTCGGACCGCAGACCGGCGACGACCTCGGCCCACACCGACCCGTCGAAGCCGAGGCCGTGGGCCAGGACCAGCACGGGCCCGTCGCCCCCGGTGTCCTCGTAGTCGATGGTTCCCGCACTCAGCTCGATCTCCGGCATGCCGTGCCTCCGCCCGGTCGGGTCGCCACTTGATAGATCGTTCTAGTGACAGAATAGGCCCTGAGCGCCCGAGGGCGACAGCGGCTTTCCGGAGGTTTCCGCCGTGAGCGATGGCAGGGCCACGAGCACCCATGAGACCCGGCAGCGCATCCTGGCCGCCGGCATCGAACTGTTCCGGCGCACGGGCTACACCGGCACCGGCATGAAACAGATCGCCCAGGCCGCCGGTGCGCCCTTCGGGTCGATCTACCACTTCTTCCCCGGCGGGAAGGCCCAGCTCGGCGAGGAGGTGATCCGCAGCGCGGGCGCCGGCTACGGGGAACTCGTCACCACGCTGATGACGCCGTACGAGGACCGGGTCGCGGCCACCGCCGACGCCTTCACCGCGGCGGCCGGCACCCTCGCCGACCTGGACTACGCCGACCCCTGCCCCATCGCGACCGTCGCCCTGGAGGTCGCGAGCACCGACGAGACGCTGCGGCGGGCCACCGCGGAGGTGTTCGACAGCTGGATCGACCGGCTCGCCGCCTACTACGCCGAGGGCGGGATCCCCGCCGCGGCCGCCCGGGAGACGGCGACCTCGGTCATCGCCCTGCTGGAGGGCGCGTTCATGCTGGGCCGGGCGGCGCGCAGCACCGCGCCGGTGCTGGCCGCGGGCACGGCGGCGGCGGCGATCGTACGGTCCGCGCTGGCCGCGGGGTGAGGCGGGCGGCCGGACCGCGGGCCCGGCCGCCCCTGCCCCGTCAGTCCGGGCGGCCCGCCCGGTGGAGGTCGCGCAGGAGGGCGATCTCGGCTCCGTGGTGCAGTACTTCCTGGTTGACCCACCACACGATGTCCCGGAAGGGCTCCTCCGCGTCGCTGCCGTAGGGGTAGGTGCAGTACCCGACCGTGTCCAGGGCGGCGTCGTCCGCCTTCAGCAGGACGGCCCGCCAGGCGGCGGCGCCGGACTCGAGGGCCGCGACGGCGCCGGCGGCGTCCGCGTGGACGGGGTGTGCCTCCCGGGTCGCCGAGCGGCTGCCGGCGGTGTGGTCGGCGCGCAGGACCAGCATCTCGGTGAGATGGCTGAGGCGCCAGGCGATCGTGGTGACCGGCGGCGGCCAGGGGTGCGGGTGGGCGGCGGCGTCGCGGCCCCAGTCGCCGGCGCCGTCCAGGTGGGTCGCGCGCGGCCCCGGGCCGGCCGCCCGGCGCCGGACCGACCAGCAGCCGGGCACCGGCTCCCAGAGGTGCTCCTCGTCGGTCAGCGGCCCGACCGGGGTGTCCGTGCCGTCCCCGCTGTCCATGAGGGGCCCGCGCAGGCGGCCGACGAGCCGCTCGCACGCGAAGTCGAACTGGTCCAGCAGCGGACCGAGGCGGGGCGGTGTCGTCATCTGTGCTCCCGGAAAGGGTCGTGGGTCATCGGCCGGTCCGGCCCGCGTACCTGTCGGTGGCCGCGACCAGGGCCTCCGCCATGCCGGGCGCCCCGGCGTTGTGGCCCGCGTCGTCCACGATCACCAGCTCGCTGCCGGGCCAGGCGTGATGGAGCCGCCAGACGGTGCCGAGCAGGTTGCCGAGGTCGAGGCTGCCCTGGACGAGGGTGCCGGGGATGCCCTTGAGCAGGTGGGCGTCGCGCAGGATCACTCCCTCGCCGCCGTCCTCGTCGCCGAGGAAGTGGCCGTTGCCCCAGTAGTGGGTGACGGTGCGGGCGAAGCCCTGACGGAAGACCGGGTCCTCGAAGCGCTCGACGGAGCGCGGGGGCGCGGGGATGACGGCCGTCTCCCAGTCGGTCCAGGCCCGCGCTGCCCGCTCCCGCACCTCGGGGTCGGGGGATTCGAGCAGCCGGTTGTAGGCGGCGGCGAGGTTGCCGTCCCGGTCGTCGGCCGGCAGCCCGGCGAGGAACGCCTCGAAGGCCGCCGGGAACAGCCTGCCCAGCCCCCGGGTCAGCAGCTCCACCTCGGCGTCCGACCCGGTGGCGACCCCGGTGAGGACCAGTTGGGTGACGACGCCGGGGTGGGTCTGGGCGTAGCGCAGCGCGAGCGCCGAGCCCCAGGACACGCCCCAGACCAGCCAGCGCTCGATGCCCAGGTGCCGGCGCAGCAGCTCCAGGTCGGCCAGGAGCCGGTCCGTGGTGTTGACGCTCATGTCGGTGTCGTGGCGGCTCGCGTGCGGGACGGACCGGCCGCTGCCGCGCTGGTCGAGCTGGACGATCCGGTAGGCGGCCGGGTCGAACAGGCGGCGGGCGTAGGGGGTGCTGCCGGAGCCCGGTCCGCCGTGCAGGAGGAGGGCGGGTGTGCCGTCGGGGTTGCCGCTGGTCTCCCAGTGGACGTGGTTGCCGTCGCCCACGTCGAGCAGGCCGTGTGCGTACGGCTCGATCTCCGGATAGAGAGGCATCCGGGCACCGTAGCGCGCGCCGTACCGCGTTGTCCGCCCCCTTACGGCCCGGCGGAGGGGAGTCCGGCGGGCCGCGGGTCGTGCCCGGCGGTGGTCAGGCCCGGGTGGTGCCGGGGCGGGCCCGGGCAGCCGTCAGGCGCAGGTGCCGCTGGGGCGGGCCCGGGTCACCACGTCGCTGACGCCGGTGGTCGCGTCCAGCCAGACGACGCGGGTGCCGTCGGCCGCAGCGGCGGAGAGCTGCTCGCCGCGGTTGCAGGAGACCCGGCTGCGGCGCAGGCCGTCGCCCTTGCGGTCGGGTGTGAACTGCCAGAGCTTGGACAGCGTCGCGTTGCCGGTCTCGGCCGAGGGTGTGCGGGCGACCATCGTCACGGCGTCCGCGGAGGCCGTCACCTCGGAGACGTTCCGTGCGTCGGGGCCGGTCTCCGGGCTGAGGTCGGTGACGCCCGAGCCGTCGAGTCCGGCACGGCGCAGGGTGGTGGTGCCGTTCTGGCCGACGGCGTCGAGCAGCCAGTAGACGTGGTCGCCGGTGAGGGCCGTCGGGCCGAGGCTGGTCTGCGGGGCGGCCTGCTGGATCACCGTCTCCTCGCCGGTGGCCACGTCGATCAGCCGGGTGGTGGACTCGTACACCGCGCGGACGCGCCGCCGGTCCTGGTAGACGATCTTCCCGTTGTGCACGGAGGGGAAGGTCGCCCGGTGGTAGGTGCCGCCGCCGATGGTCTCGACGTGCGTCGGGTCCTTCAGGCTCAGGTGGGCCACGCCGGCCCGGCCGCCGTGGTTGCTGTAGGCGAAGGCCACGACGTCGCCGTCCACGCCCAGTGCCGTACCGGCGCTCCGGCCGTGCCACAGGGTGCGCACCGGTCCGCCCGCGAGGGGCCGGGCCAGGATGTCCACGCCGGAGGGGCCGTGGGCCTGCCACACCACCGTCCTGCCGTCGGTGGCCGGGTTGACGTGGTAGCGGCCGTCGTTGGGGCTCATCAGCTTGAGCTGTCCCTTGCCGTCGGTGCGGCCGGCCCACACCGAGTACGGCTCGGAGCCGGACTCGTTCGAATTGGCGGCGACCCACCAGCCGCCGCCGGCGCCGAGGTGGGTGTCGTAGGTGTTGACGCGGGAGAGCAGCACGTCGGAGTCGATGCCGAGGGCCTTCTCCCAGTTCGGGACGATGCCGTGCGCGGTGAAGGCCCGCTGGACGGCGGCGAGGTTCTGCCCGCCGGTCTTGAGCTGCTTGGCGGCGGCGACGACCGCGGCACGGCCCTGGGTGAAGCCGTCGAGCGGGGTGAGGTACTCGGTGAGGGCCTTGTAGACGATCTTGTCGGCGAGATCGGGGCCGAGGGCTTCGCGGATGTCCCACAGCGCGCCGGCGAAGATGGTGGAGTTGAGGTGCACGCCGCCGTTGTCGGTGCCGAATCCGACGCCGAGGAAGGAACCGGCGGTGGTGCGCCCGTCGTTCAGGTCGCGGATCGCGCAGGCGCGCGGGTCCTTGGTACGGCACAGGGTCTCGCCCAGCAGCGCGGAGTCCGGGTCGTCCATGGACAGGTGGCGGGCGTCGGACTCGATGGCGTTGCCGAAGTAGTCGGCGAGGGCCTCGTTCATGGCGCCGGACTGGCCCGCGTAGACCAGGCCGGCGGAGTGCTCGATGACACCGTGGGTCATCTCGTGGCCGACCACGTCCAGTGCCGCCGACAGCGGCCGGTACTCGGCGTCGCCGGAGCCGTAGACCATCTTCCGGCCGTCCCAGAAGGCGTTGACGTACGGCTGCCCGTAATCGGTCGCGCCCACCAGGGAGTTGACGGTCATGCCGTGGCCGTCCAGGCTGTCCCGGCCGAACGTGGCCCGGTAGTAGTCGTAGACCTGTCCGGCGGCCCAGTGGGCGTCGACCGCGCCGGAGTCGGTGGCCTCGGCGCCGAACCGCTCGGTGGGCGAGGCGAATTCCTGGAGGCCCTCGGGCCAGGCGCCGGACAGGTCGCTCGCCCACCGGCCGCGGGCGTCCCAGGTGGCCAGGACGCGGTCGGGGTCGCTCTGGATGCGGGTGCGGTCGCGCAGGACGTAGGCGTCGCGGGCGTCGTCACGGGTGATGCCGAGGGAGACGGTGGTGCCGTCCAGCCGGACGCCGGTGCCGGTGGTGCCGGGTGCGGGCTCGTCCGCGCGGGCGCGGGCCGCGCGCGTCCGGGCGTCGGCGGTGCCGGGCGCGCGGAAGGTGCGGACCCCGCTGTACTGGAGCACCGGGTACCCGGCCCGGGCGTCGATGTAGACCTCGCGCAGCACCGGTTCGCCGTGCGCCGGGTCGGTGCCGCGGACGGTGATGTGACGGGTGAGGACGCCCGTGCCCCGGGGGACGACGACCAGTCCGTGGGAGGTGCCGGTGAGCGGTGTGCCCTCGTCCTCGCCGTCCGGGCCGGCGGTGAACGAGCGGGCGGTGAGGTCCTGGCGGACGGCGTCGACGGCCCGCTCGACGGCCAGGGCGTCGTCGATCTCGGCGGTCGTGCCGGTGCGCAGCCCGGTGAAGTATCTGCCGGAGGTGCCGGTGACGATCCGCCGGCCGTCCGCGCGTTCCATCCGGACGAGGTACTGCCCGCCCAGCACCGGCACTCCGTGGTGGATCTGCTGGAGCCGCACGGTCTGCCGGCCGCCGGACGTGAGCGTGCCGGCGGGCTTCAGGTCCCGGACCGGGTCGGCGATCCGGTAGCGGTCCTCGCGGGCGGCGAGGTGGGCGCGGGCGGCGTCCGCGGCGGTGCGGGCCGCCGGTGCCTGCTCCCGGATGCCGTCCACCAGGGCCGGTGCGGCCGTGCCCTCCCCCACCGCGGTCGTCCCGGGTGCCGCGGGCGCGGCGCCGGCGGGTGCCGCCGTGACGACGAGTGCGGCGGCGCCCAAGAGCGCCGCCGCACCGGATAAAGCGTGTCGCCGGGTTCTCGGTGCTGCCACCGGATGCTCGGAGCGCGTTCTGGAATGACGCACTGTCTCCCCAACCCCCCACAGCCGTACGTCCGTCACCGGCGACGGCCTGCCGCCGGGCAGGCCTATTGGAAGCGGAGGTACGGCGGTGCATCAACAGGCCGGACGGGACGACCGGCGATTTCCGGACCCCGGGCGGCGGGCGACTGTCGCGGAACCGCCGCGGAATTGTCCGTGATCCGTAACAGACGGATCCCGTGCTCGTTCCGCTCCGTCCTGCCAGGTGCACAAGGCATCGGCACGGCACGGACAGCGGACGGCAGGGGGCGGAACGACATGGCGCGGCATGGTGGACGGGGATGGTACGGCCGGGTGGTCGCGGCGGCGGTCGGGGTCACGGCGGTGGCCGCCGTCACCTCGGTGTGGACCGCGCAGGCCGGGCAGAGCGGCGGCGGGCCGGCGGCGCCGTCCCGGGCCGCCGCGCCGAAGCCGGCGGCCGTGTCCGCGGCCATCGCCCACGCCTCCGACCGGGGCGAGCACGCGGTCAACATCACCATCGACGACGGCCCGGACCCGGTGTGGACCCCGCAGGTGCTCCGACTGCTGCGCGACAACGGCGTGAAGGCGACCTTCTGCATGGTCGGCACCCAGGCCCAGGCGCACCCGGACCTGGTCCGGCAGGTGGTGGCCGACGGGCACCGGCTGTGCGACCACACCGTGGCGCACGACACCACCATGGACGCCAAGTCCCAGGCCTATCAGGCGAAGCAGATCACGGACGCGGAACGGCAGATCACCAAGGCGTCGGGGGGCGTGCGTCCGATGTACTACCGGGCCCCGGGCGGCGCGTTCACCCCGTACAGCCGGAAGCTGGCGGCCTCGCACGGGATGCGGCCCCTGGGCTGGAACGTCGACTCGAAGGACTTCGAGCGGCCGGGCAGCGAGGCGATCATCGCCACCGTCAAGCGCGAGCTGGCCAACGGGCCCACGATCCTCTTCCACGACGCGGGCGGTGACCGCGCCCAGACGGTGGCGGCGCTGCGCACCCTGCTGCCCTGGCTGAAGCAGCAGGGGTACGCCTTCGGCTTCCCCGTGCGCTGAGGGAGCGTCCCCGGGTTCGGCACGCCCTCTTGTGGGCGTGTTCATGGAGCCTTTAGCCTCCGAGGCGTTGTGCACAGCGAAACAGTCATTGCGCATGCTGCAACGCCTCATCGGAGGAGCACTCCATGAACCTGTCCGTCCGCCTCGTGGGGTTCACCGCGCTCGCCGCCGCGCTGGCCACCGCCTGCGCGCCCCAGACCTCCGGCACCTCCTCCTCCGCCAAGGACGACAAGAGCGGCACCCTTCGGGTGTGGCTCTTCCAGGAGGTCGACAACCGGCCCAAGCAGCAGGTGGTCGACGCCGTCCTCGCGGGCTTCGAGAAGGCGCACCAGGACACCGAGGTCAGCGTCGAGTACATCCCGGTGGAGACCCGCGCCCAGCGCATCAAGGCCGCGTTCAACGACCCGAAGTCCGCGCCGGACGTCATCGAGTACGGCAACACCGACACCGCCGGCTATGTACGGGACGGCGGACTGCTGGACGTCACCCGGGAGTTCGACGCCTGGAGCGAGGCCGCGGACACCGACCCGACCGCCCGGCGATCGGTCACCGTGGACGGCAGGGTGTACGGGGCGCCGTACTTCGTCGGCGTCCGCGCGCTGTACTACCGGACCGACGTCTTCGAGGAACTCGGCCTCGCCGTACCCACCTCGCGCGCCGAGCTGATCTCGACGGCCAAGCGGATCCGGGCCGCGAAGCCCCACCTGTACGGCCTCGCCGTCGGCGGCGCCTACACCTACGGCGCGCTGCCGTTCCTCTGGGCCGACGGCGGGGAACTGGCCATCGGCGAGGAGGGGTCGTACGCCTCCGCCCTCGACAGCCCGGCCGCCCGCAAGGGCATCAAGGCGTACACCTCCCTCTTCGGCGACGACAACTGCCCGGCCGCCAAGTGCGCGGGCATGAACGGCAACGACACGGTGACCGCGTTCGCCTCCGGCAAGGCGGCCATGGCGATCGGGGGCGACTTCAGCCACGCCGCCGTGGAGGCCGGGAAGGTCAGGGGAAAGTACGCCGTGGTGCCGCTGCCGGGGGTCAAGCCCGGTTCGATCGCGCCGGCCTTCGCGGGCGGCAACAACATCGGCGTCCTGAAGAGCACCTCGCACCGCACGCTCGCCGTGGACCTGATGAAGCGGCTCGCCTCGAAGAAGACGCAGGGTGAACTCTTCGAC
The DNA here is from genome assembly GCF_002155905.1 of Streptomyces tricolor. Taxonomy (GTDB): domain Bacteria; phylum Actinomycetota; class Actinomycetes; order Streptomycetales; family Streptomycetaceae; genus Streptomyces; species Streptomyces tricolor. Next base: position 8,794 of record NZ_MUMF01000416.1, read on the forward strand.
GCGATGGGCTTCCTGCCGACCTTCACGGACGTACGGCGGCAGGCCGCGGCGAAGGAGCCGTTCGTGAAGCCGTTCGTCGACACCCTCGCCGCCGGCACCAGGTTCGTGCCGGCCTCGCCGGCCTGGGCGCAGATCGACTCCTCGCTGGTGCTGCCGACCATGTTCCAGGAGATCGTCAGCGGCAAGAAGGACGTGGCGGCGGCTTCGGAGGACGCGGCGCGCAAGATGAACGACGCGTTCGGCGCGGCCGGATGAGCCGGGTGACGGCGCCTTCGGGGCCGAACGCCGCGGAGCGCCGGCGCGTGCGGGTGGCGCGCGGACCGTCGCGCCCGCACGGCGGCAGCCGCGCATCGCACCCCGCCCCGCGCCCCTCGGCCGGCTGGACGCCCTGGCTGTATCTGGCTCCCGCGCTGCTCGTGCTGGGCGGGCTGCTGGTCTACCCGGTCTACCAGCTCGGGCTGATCTCGGTCCTGGAGTACACCCAGGCCCAGGTCAGCGGCGGCCGGCCGACCAGCTTCCGGGGCCTGGACAACTACACCGAGCTGTTCTCCGACGACCAGTTCTGGCAGGTGCTGCTGGCGACGGTGGGCTTCGCGGCGGCCTGTGTGGTCTCCACGCTGGCGGTGGGCTGCGCGCTCGCCGTCCTGCTCACCCGCGTCCGCGCCCTCCCCCGGCTCGCGCTGATGCTGGCCGCGCTCGGCGCGTGGGCGACCCCGGCGATCACCGGCTCGACGGTCTGGCTGTTCCTGTTCGACCCCGACTTCGGCCCGGTCAACCGCCTGCTGGGCCTCGGCGACCACTCCTGGACGTACGGCCGGTACAGCGCCTTCCTGCTGGTCCTGCTCGAAGTGGTGTGGTGCTCCTTCCCGTTCGTGATGGTCACCGTCTACGCCGGCATCCGCGCCGTGCCGAGCGAGGTGCTGGAGGCCGCCGCCCTGGACGGCGCCTCGCACTGGCGGATCTGGCGCTCGGTGCTGGCGCCGATGCTCCGGCCGATCCTGGTCGTCGTCACCGTCCAGTCGGTGATCTGGGACTTCAAGGTCTTCACCCAGATCTATGTGATGACGGGCGGCGGCGGCATCGCCGGGCAGAACCTGGTCCTGAACGTCTACGCCTACCAGAAGGCCTTCGCGTCCTCGCAGTACAGCCTCGGCTCGGCGATCGGCGTCGTGATGCTGCTGATCCTGCTCGCCGTCACGCTCGGGTATCTGCGGCTGCTGCGCCGCCAAGGGGAGGAACTGTGAGCCTCGTCCGCGATGTGGTGCGCCGCCCCTGGCGGCTGGCGGCCGAGGCGACCGCGCTGCTGGTCGCCGCGGTCGTCGCCTTCCCGCTGTACTGGATGGTGCTCAGCGCCGTGAAACCGGCCGGGGAGATCGAGTCCACCGATCCGCGGCCCTGGACGTCGTCGCCTTCGCTGGACTCCTTCCGGCGCGTGTTCGGGCAGCAGGAGTTCGGCCGGTACTTCGTCAACAGCCTCGTCGTCGCGGTGAGTGTCGTGATCGCCTCGGCGCTGATCGCCTTTCTCGCCGCGACCGCCGTGACACGCTTCCGGTTCCGCTTCCGGACGACGCTGCTGATCATGTTCCTGGTGGCCCAGATGGTGCCGGTGGAGGCGCTCACCATCCCGCTGTTCTTCCTCATGCGGGACGTCGGCCAGCTGAACACGCTGGGTGCGCTGATCCTGCCGCACATCGCCTTCTCGCTGCCGTTCGCGATCTGGATGCTGCGGGGGTTCGTGAGGGCTGTCCCGGAGTCCCTGGAGGAGGCCGCGTACCTCGACGGGGCGAGCCGTGCGCGCTTCCTGTGGCAGATCCTGCTCCCGCTGGTCCTGCCGGGCCTGGTCGCCACCAGCGTGTTCTCCTTCATCTCCGCCTGGAACGACTTCCTGTTCGCCAAGTCGTTCATCATCAGCGACACCTCGCAGTCGACGCTGCCGCTGGCCCTGCTGGTCTTCTACAAGCCGGACGAGCCGGACTGGGGCGGGGTCATGGCCGCCTCCACGGTGATGACGATTCCGGTCCTGGTGTTCTTCGTCCTCGTCCAGCGACGGCTGGTCTCCGGGCTGGGCGGGGCGGTGAAGGACTGACGCGTCCCGGCGCCCCCGCGCGCCCGGAGGCCGGCTGCTCCGATCGGGTCCCGGCCCCGGGTGTCACGGATCCGGCGGTCGCCCGGTCCGATAGATGTGCGCGGTGACGCACCGGCTCCGGCGGCTGTCGCCGGGGTCCGCGAGGCGACGCATCGGCTGACGGAGACAGTGATGAAGATCGTGGTGATCGGCGGTACGGGGCTCATCGGCTCGCAGGTGGTCGCGCTGGTGCGCGCGAACGGGCACGAGGCGGTGCCCGCCGCTCCGTCCACCGGTGTCGACGCCGTGACCGGCGAGGGGCTGGCCCGGGCGGTCGAGGGCGCGGACGTGGTCGTGGACGTCTCGAACTCCCCGTCCTTCGACGCCGGGCCGGCGCTGGACTTCTTCACCCGCTCGGCGCGGCACCTGTGCGCCGCCGAGCGGGAGGCGGGCGTGCGCCACCACGTCGTGCTCTCCATCATCGGCGTCGACCAGGTGCCCGACTACGGCTACTACCGGGCCAAGGTGGCCCAGGAGGAGGCGGTGCGCGGCAGCGGTGTGCCGTACAGCATCGTGCGTGCCACCCAGTTCTTCGAGTTCATCGCTCCGGTGATGAACATGACCACGGAGGGTGCGGAGGTACGTCTGCCGTCCACGCGGCTGCGTCCGATGGCCTCCGCGGACGTCGCCGCCGCCGTCGCCGAGGCGGCCCAGGGCGAACCGTCCGACGGCATCCGCGAGATCGCGGGGCCGGAGGCGTACGGTCTCGACCGGCTCGGTGAGATCACCCTGGCGGCGAAGCCGGACGGCCGTACCGTCGTCACGGACGAGACGGCCGGCCCGTTCGCGGGCATGCCCGACGTGCTCACCGGCGACGGCGCCGCGCACCTGGCGTCCACCCGCTACGAGGACTGGCTCCGGCAGCACTGACCCCGCGCCACGGGCGGTCGGTGAGCCGGTGCGCCGACCGTTCGTCCGCGCGTGGGCCACACTGCCGGACAGCCGTGGACGCGGCCGTCGGAGCGCTTCCGCCGCCGCGCTCGGCACCGGTCTGGGACGATGGCCGTGTGGACCGGTACCCGGGCTTCGGCGAGGCCGAGCCGGCGGACGCGCTCCCGGTGGCGCCGACGCCCCGGACCGCGGTGGCCTGGCTGCCGCCGCCGGAGCTGTGGCCGCCGATCCAGGACATCCGCTGGGAGCACGATCCGCAGGTACGGCGGTGGCCGCCGCATGTGAATCTGCTGTTCGGCTTCGTGCCGGAGGAGGAGTTCGAGCGGGCCGTCCCGCTGCTGTCCGCCGGGGCGGCGCACGGTACGGCGTTCCCGGCCCGCCTGGCCGGGGTGCGCTCCTTCCGGCACCGGCACTACGCGACGGTGTGGCTCGACCCGGCCGCCGCCGGCCCGGCGCCGTGGGCCCGTCTCCACCGGGAGCTGGCGCTGCGCTTCCCGCTCTGCCGGGGACGCGGCGAACGTTTCACCCCGCATCTCTCCCTCGGCCGCACCCGGGACCCGAAGCGCCTGGCGGCCGAGTGCGCCGCCCGGCTCGGCACGCTGACCGCGGTGGTCGAGGAGGTGGTCCTGCTCTCCCGGCGCGGCACGGAGCCCATGCGGCCCCGGGCGGTGATCACCCTGGGCACGGGCGAGGTCCGCCGGACGCAGGAGTACTGACCTGCTCCCGGCAGGCGGCAGGCGCCCCCCGGCCCGGGGGCGCCTGCCGTCGGGGCCGTGCCCGGCTAGAACAGGCCCTTGTATCCGCCCCAGCCGGTGGCGATCTTCGTCCGGGCGCCGAAGGAGCCCTTGCCGTTGCCGTTGCTGCGCCACAGCACGCCGGAGGTGTCGCGCGCGACGAGGTCGGCCTTGCCGTCGCCGGTGAGGTCGCCGGCGCCGACGACGGCGTTGTAGGAGGCGCCCCAGGCGGTGGCGACCTTCACGCGGGCGGCGAAGCCGCCCGACGCGGTGCCGTTGTACCGCCACAGCGTGTTCGACCGGTCCTGGACCAGCAGGTCGCCGCGGCCGTCGCCGGTGAGGTCACCCGCGCCGACGACCTTCTTGTAGCCCCGCCAGTCCGCGTACAGCTTGACCCGCGCGGACAGCTTGCCCGTGCCGGTCGCCTTGTACAGGTACACCGTGCCGGTCCGGGCGGCGCGCGCTATCAGGTCGGCGCGGCCGTCACCGGTGACGTCGCCCGGGGAGGTCAGCACGTCGTACTGCTCGAAGCCGCTGCCCAGCGAGGTGTACGGCGTCGACGTGGTGAGGGCCTTGCCGCAGCCGGGCCGGTACCCGCGCAGGGTGCCGTTCGAGAGGCGGACCAGGACGTCGTTGCAGCGGTCCCCGTCGAGGTCCCCGACCGGGACGGCCTTGATCGTGGCCGGCCAGCCGGAGGCGGAGACCTTGCCCGCGAAACCGCCCTTGCCGTCGCCCCTCTGGATGCTCAGGGAACCGGAGGAGGTGAGGGTGAACAGGTCGCCGATGCCGTCGGAGCCGGCGTGGTCGCGCGGCACGGCCGCCGCACCGGAGACGCGGACGGTACCGGTGGTGGACAGCTCGGAGCCGGCGCCGTCGGCGGGGGCGGCGGTGAGCGTCCAGGTGTAGGCGCCGTTGGGCACCAGGCCGGCGGACTCGTTCCGGCCGTCCCAGGCGACCCGGACCGAGCTGCGGGTGGCACCGCCCTGCCAGGTGCGCTGCACGGCCCCCGTGGTGGCGCTCTTGAGGGTCAGCTTCCAGGAGGACGCGGGCTTGGACAGCCACCAGCGGCCGTTCCACCGCGCGCTGCCGCCGGCCGCCGCGAACGAGGCGGGGGCGACGGAGTCCGGCACGGTGAGCGGGGACGGCAGCCAGGTGTAGTCGTAGGCGCCGACGACGTGCACGGTGTCGTCCGCGTCCACGTAGGCGACCTTGTTGGAGCGGCGGTCGACGGTCCAGGTGACACCGCGGGTGTCGGCCGCCGTCGTGGGGGCGACGCCGCGGACGGGGTCGAGGTCGTCGACGACCTGGTTGTAGAGCCGGGTCAGCCGGAGCAGCTTCGCCGCGGGGTCGTAGTAGCCGAAGAAGCCGTCACCGAGCAGGACGTCGCCGACCGGAGCCGGGTAGGTGTAGCCCGGCGTGTCGGGCCGGACGATGCCGGCCTTCTTCTCCGCGGCGCAACTCCAGTACAGGAAGGTGCCGTTGGTGCGCACGTCGCCGGGCACGCAGCCGCTGTCCGTGGTGACGGTGCGGACCGTCTTCCCGGTGCGCAGGCTGGTGCCGACGATCTGGCCGGCCGTGGCGGACGGCGTCCACAGCGTGCTGTGGTCGAGCGCGGCGGCCTGCGCCTTCTGCTGGCGGACGACCTTGCCCGCGGCGATGTCCACGACGTACTGCGTGCCGCCGCCCTGGTACAGCACGTACTGCGGGGAGACGTCCAGGATCCGGCCGTCGGCGGCGGGCAGCGGGATGTTCCCGCGCGGGTCGTCGGCGGTGGTCAGGACGTCCTTGCCGGTGGCCGGGTCGGTGGCGAGCTGGGCCAGGCCCTCGTCGCCGCCGTCGGCGAAGCGGCCGGGGCCGGTGCTGCCGGAGGTGGTGACCGGCGTCAGCGGCCGGCCGCCGGCCGGCGCGAGGGCGGTGCCGATGTCCTGGCCGTGCAGAGTCGCCGTACCGCGCAGCGAGTTGAGCAGGCGGACGGTGCCGCGGTCCAGGCCGAGCGCGCCGACCGTGCCGTCGTGATGGACAGGGGTCACGGTGTGCCGGGGCGTGGCCTGGATGCCGCCCCGGCCGTCCCCGGAGACGAAGAACAGGGTGCGCGGCCCGTCGGCGGTGGTCCGGCCGAGCACGGTCAGCTCGTTGCCGAACTGCCAGGCTGCTTCGACGTGGGCCAGCACCGGCGGCGCGTCCGGGGCGAGGGACTGGTTGTGCAGCGGCCCGCCCGAACCCTCGTACCACAGCAGGTTGTTGTCCACGACGAAGGAGGTGACCTCGCTGTCCGGGGACGCGGTGGGCACGGTCCGGACGCCGGGCGTGTCACCCGCGCTGCTGCGCGCCCTCATCCGGATTCCGGGCCCGCCCTCCCGGGTGTACCACGTCACCCAGGAGCGGGTGAGCCGGAAGCTGCTCGCCGGTCCGGTCACCTGGAGCGGTGTGACCGCGCCGGAGATGCCGTTGACGATGCCGTAGGCGGCGCGGCCGTCCTTCTGGTAGCGGACGATGAAGTCGGTGCTCTCGCCCGCGAGGATCTCGGGCTTGGCCTCGGCCGTGGCGCCCTCGGGGAGGCGCACCGGGACGTCGTAGACGGTGCCGCCGTCCCGGCCGCGCAGGACCCGGTACTCGTGGATGCCGTCGGCCAGTTGCCGCGAGACCAGGATCAGGCCGTCGCTGACCTGCGGATGCCGGTAGCCGTCGGGCAGCGTCAGGGCGGAGGAGGTGCCGTCGTCCAGCTTGAGCCGCACGATGCGGGTGCGGCCGTCGTCGGCGCCGGCGGAGTAGAAGACATAGTTGTCGTAGTGGCTGGTGAAGAAGATGGACTGGGCGGGCACGCCGGCCAGCCCCGGGACCGGCTTTCCGTTGCCGACCCAGACGTAGCCGTCGGTGCCCTCCTCCTGGTACACCGCGCCGAGGCGGGTGCTGGTCACGACGGTGAACTGCCGGTCGACGTCGGCGTCGGGCGCGGCGATGGTGACCTCGCCGGTGACGGCGTACGCGGGCGTGAGCGAAGGCAGCGCGAGACCCGCCGTGACGACGAGCGCGGTGGTGACGGCGGCGGCTCTCCCCAAGCGCGCCGGCCGACGGTGCCGTACGGGCACGATTCCCCCCTGTATGCGGCTGTGGCTGTGCGGAGTCTGTCGTCGCACGACGTTCCGCACACGTGTTCGTGAGCATACAGCCGCCCCGCAGGGCGAGTTGAGCCCCGTGCGCACCTCCGGATGCGGGGAGCGCGGGGAAAACCGCTGGCCGGACCGTCGGCCGCGATGCTGGGATGGGGCGATGCGAGTCGATGACACGACCGTCGTGGACCGGGGCCGGTACCCGGACGCGGCGACACCGTGGGAACGGGAGTCCTGGCGGGCCGAGGCACTCGGCTGGGTGGCCGACAGCCTCACCGCGCACGGTCTGCACGCGTCCGGAGCCCTGGAGGTACGGCTGCGACCGTGGTCGGTGCTGGTCCGGGTGCCCGTGGAACAACGAGCGGCCGGTACGGGGCGGACGGCGGGCCCGGAGCGGAAGGCAGGCGCGGAGCAGGCGGTCGGCGCGGGGGCGGTGGTCGGCGGAGCACCGGCGACCGCCGGACCGGCAGCCGCCGGACGGCAGGCGACCGACCCGGGAGCGGCGACCGGCGTCGGACCGGCACCCCGCTCAGGAGGGGAAAGCTGGGTCGGACCGGCAGCCCGCTCAGGAGGGGCAGCCGGTACGGGGACGGCAGTCGGCGGGGGGCCCGCGGCCGTCTGGTTCAAGGCGACCCCGGCGGCCAGCGCCTTCGAGGGGCCGCTGACCGCCGCGCTGGCCCGCTGGGTGCCGGAGCATGTGCTGCGCCCGCTGGCCGTCGACGCCGCGCGCGGCTGGGTGCTGCTGCCCGACGGGGGCGACCTGTTCCGGTCCGTGCTCGGCCGTGAACCGGTCGGGCCGCGGGACTGGGAGGCGCTGCTGCGCCAGTACGCGAGCATGCAGTACGACCTGATTCCGCACGCCGATGCGATCGAGCGGCTGGGGGTGCCGGCCGCCCGGACCCTCGACCTGCCGGAGGTGTTCGACGAGCTGCTCGCCGGGAACTCCGCGCTGACCCCGCAGGAGCGGGCCCGGCTGGAGGGCGTGCGGCCCCGGCTCGCGGACTGGTGCGCGGAACTCGCGTCCGTCGGCGTCCCGGACACGCTCGACCACGCCGATCTGCACGACGGCCAGCTGTTCCGGCCGGCACCGGGCCGGTTCACCTTCTTCGACTGGGGCGACGCCGCCGTCTCCCACCCGTTCTGCAGCCTGCGCGTGCCCGTCGAACGGGCCGTCGACCGCTACGGTCCGCAGGTGCTGCCCCGGCTGCTCGACGCCTACCTGGAGCCGTGGGCGGGAGACGGC
>NZ_MUMF01000417.1 GCF_002155905.1 Streptomyces tricolor
CCGGCTAGCCGGGCGCCCGCACCGTCAATCATTGATCAACGGGTGGATCAAGAGATCCATGCCACACCCGCTGGGGTGCCTCGGGGCAGCCCACGTACCGTCATGGGTATGAGCCCCCCTCCCCCCGCCCGCCGTCTGCGCCTCGGACTCCCCCGGCGGATGTTCTCCCAGGTGCTGCTGATGCAGGTGGCGATCGCCGCGGGAGTCGCGGTGCTCGCGACCGGGCTCTTCCTGGCCCCGCTGAGCAAGCAGCTGGACCAGGAGGCGATGCGCCGCGCGCTGGCCATCGCCGAGACCACGGCCCAGGACCCGCAGATCGCCGAAGGGGTCCTCACCACTCCGCCGGCCAGGAACGGCCCGGTGCAGCGGGAGGCCGAACGGATCCGCCGGGCCACGCACGCCGAGTACATCGTGGTGCTGAACCGGGACTGGGTGCGCTGGTCGCACCCCACGCCGTCGGAGATCGGCCGGCGCGTCTCCACCGACCCCTCCGACGCCCTGGCCGGCAAGGAGGTCATGGAGATCGACCAGGGCACTCTGGGGCGCTCGGCGCGCGGCAAGGTGCCGCTGTACGACGCCGACCACCGCGTCGTCGGCGCGGTCTCGGTCGGCATCGCCTACGACAGCGTGCGGGCGCGGCTGATCAGCGCGATCCCGGGGCTGTTCGCGTACGCCGGCGGTGCGCTCGCGGTGGGCGCGCTGGCCGCCTGGCTGATCTCGCGCCGGGTCCAGCGGCAGACCCGGGACCTGGCCTTCTCCGACATCTCCGCGCTGCTCGCGGAGCGCGAGGCGATGCTGCACGGCATCCGGGAGGGCGTGGTCGCGCTCGACCGGGGCGGTCGTATCCGCCTGCTCAACGACGAGGCGCGGCGGCTGCTGGGCATCGGCGACGAGGCCGTGGGGCGGACCCCGGACGCGGCGCTCGGCGCGGGCCGTACGACGGACGTGCTGGCCGGCCGGGTGACCGGCACCGATCTGCTCACCGTGCGCGGTCAGCGCGTCCTGGTCGCCAACCGCATGCCCACCGGCGACGGCGGTGCCGTGGCCACGCTGCGCGACCGCACCGAACTGGAGCAGCTGGGGCGCGAACTGGACTCCACGCGCGGGCTGATCGACGCCCTGCGCGCCCAGGACCACGAGCACGCCAACCGTATGCACACCCTGCTGGGGCTGCTGGAGCTGGAGATGTACGACGACGCCGTGGAGTTCGTCGGTGAGGTGGTCGGGGACCACCGGGCCACCGCCGAGCAGGTCACGGAGAAGATCCAGGACCCGCTGCTGGCCGCGCTGCTGGTCGGCAAGGCGACCGTGGCGGCCGAGCGCGGGGTCGCCCTGGGGGTGTCGGAGCGCACCCGCCTCCCGGACCGGCTGGTCGATCCGCGCGGGCTGGTCACGGTCGTGGGCAACCTCGTGGACAACGCCCTCGACGCGGTCGCGGGCACCCCGCACGCGCGCGTGGAGGTCGAATTGCGCGCGGAGAGCCGTACGGTCGTCCTGAGGGTGCGCGACACGGGCCCCGGCATCCCCGAGGAGCAGCGGGAGTTGATCTTCACGGACGGGTGGTCCACGAAGAAGCCGCCCGCGCACGGCAAGCGGGGCATCGGGCTGTCCCTGGTGCGCCGGCTCGCCGAGCGGCAGGGCGGGAGCGCGGCCGTGGGGGCGGCGGCCGGCGGGGGCGCGGAGTTCACCGTGATCCTGCCCGAGGCGCTGACCGAGCCGGAACCGGAACCCGCGGTGCCCGGGGAGCCGCTGGAGACCGCTGCCGTCGCCGAGGAGGAGGCGCGATGATCGAGGTCCTGGTCGTGGACGACGACACCCGCGTCGCCCGGGTCAACGCGGCCTACGTGGAGAAGGTGCCCGGTTTCCACGTGGCCGGCGAGGCGCACAGCGCGGCCGAGGCGCTGCGCCAGGTGGAGGCCCTGCCGAGGCTCGACCTCGTCCTGATGGACCACTACCTGCCCGACGACACGGGTCTCGCGGTCGTCCAGGAGATGCGCCGGCGCGGCCACCAGACCGACGTGATCATGGTGACGGCGGCGCGGGACGTGTCGACCGTGCAGGCGGCCATGCGGCAGGGGGCGTTGCAGTACCTGGTGAAGCCGTTCGCCTTCGCCGGTCTGCGGGCGAAGCTGGAGGCGTACGCCGAGCTGCGGCGCACCCTGGACGGTGGCGGCGAGGCCGAGCAGGCGGAGGTGGACCGTATCTTCGGCGCCCTGTCGGCCCCGTCGGAGCCCGGGCTGCCCAAGGGCCACTCCCCCACGACGGCCGAGCTGGTGCGCCAGGCACTGCTGAGCGCCGAACGCCCCCTGTCCGCCCAGGAGATCGCCGAGCGGACCGGGGTGAGCCGGCAGACCGCCCAGCGGTACCTGAAGCTCCTGGAGCGCACCGGCCGGGCCCGGCTGACCCTCAAGTACGGCGACGCGGGCCGCCCGGAACACCGTTATGTGTGGGCGACCCGCGCCTGAGCGCCTTCGTGCGGCCGGTTCCCGGCGGGGTCTCGGGGTCGTTGACGAACGTGGCCGCCAGGGCGACGCGCGTGCCCTCACCGCCGGTCGAACGGGGTGGACAGCCGTCGACCGGCTTCCCGGCCACCAGCACTCGCGGCGCTGACGGGCCGGGACGGTAGGTGTGGTCCCGGCCATCCACAGCGGTCTTGTGAGCCCGAACCGTTCTTTTGCTCGCAAGAGCCTGTTCTGCTCGTTCCGCTCGCGCTACAACTGCGGAGCCGAGAACACGGGCTCGACGCTCGCCGGCCTTGAGGGAGAGGCCCCGAATGATTGACGTCCTGGTGGTGGACGACGACGTCCGTGTCGCCGAGATCAACGCCCAGTACGTGGGGAAGGTTCCCGGCTTCCGGGTGGCCGCCCGCGCGCACAGCGCCGCGCAGGCCCTGGCCGCGGTCGAACGCGGCCCCGTCGATCTGGTGCTGCTCGACCACTATCTGCCGGACCAGACCGGCCTGGACCTCGTGCACCGGATGCGGGAGCAGGGCCACGGCACCGACGTCATCATGATCACCGCGGCCAGTGATGTGACGACCGTCCAGCAGGCGATGCGCGTGGGCGCCCTGCACTACCTGGTCAAGCCGTTCACCTTCGCCGCGCTGCGCGCCCGCCTGGACTCCTACGCCGCGCTGCGCCGCACGGTCGACCGCGTGGGCGGCCAGGGGCTGACGGGTCAGGAACAGGTCGACCGCATCTTCGCCGCTCTGCGCACCCCCTCCGCCACCCCCGCGGCGCCCGGCCTGCCGACCGGCCACTCCGAGCCCACGGCCGACCTCATCTGCGGCGTCCTGCACCGCGCCGGCCACCCGCTCTCGGCCCATGAGGTGGCCGCCCGGACCGGCCTGAGCCGCTCCACCGCCCAGCGCTACCTCCGCCACCTGGAACAGGCGGGCCGGCTCAGCCTCTCCCTGAAGTACGGCGACACCGGCCGCCCGGAGCACCGGTACGCCTGGGTGGCGCCGTAGCGACCTCGGTGGCCTGGCTACGCGGCACCGGCCCCGGTCAGCGAACGCACCTCCGTCTCGGCGTACTTGGCCTCGTCCGCGATCTCGCCCGAGGTGACCGTGCCCAGCCAGCCGGCGAGGAAGCCGAGCGGGACGGAGACGACGCCCGGGTTCTCCAGCGGGAAGTACTGGAAGTCGACGGCCGGGAACAGCGAGCCCGGGCTGCCGGACACGACCGGGGACAGCAGCACCAGCCCGATCGCCGGGAGCAGCCCGCCGTACACCGCCCACACGGCGCCACGGGTCGTGAAGCCGCGCCAGAACAGCGAGTAGAGCAGGACCGGCAGGTTGGCCGACGCGGCGACGGCGAAGGCGAGGCCGACGAGGAAGGCGACGTTGAGATCGCGGGCCAGCAGGCCGAGTGCGATCGCCACGGCGCCGATGCCGACCGCCGCCCACCGGGCCACGGCGACCTCGCTGCGGGGCCTGCCGTGCCGCCGGCGCAGGGAGGCGTACAGATCGTGCGCCACCGAGGCCGAGGAGGCGAGCGTGATGCCCGCGACCACCGCGAGGATCGTGGCGAAGGCCACGGCGGCGACGACCGCGAACAGCACCGTGCCGCCGGTGGAGCCCGCTCCGCCGCCCAGATCGAGAGCGAGCAGCGGCACCGCCGTGTTCCCGGCCGCGTTGGATCCGCGGACGGCCCCCGGCCCCACGACCGCCGCCGCGCCGAATCCGAGGACGATCGTCATCAGGTAGAAACTGCCGATCAGGCCGATGGACCACACCACGGAGCGGCGGGCGGCCCGCGCGGTCGGCACGGTGTAGAAGCGGGACAGGATGTGCGGCAGCCCGGCCGTGCCCAGCACGAGCGCGAGTCCCAGGCTGATGAAGTCCAACCGGGCGGTCCAGTCCCCGCCGTACTTCAGGCCCGGTGCCAGGAACGCCTTCCCGTGACCGCTGCGCTCCGCCGCCGTGAGCAGCAGCCGGTCGACGTCGCCGTGGAAGCGCAGCAGGAGGAGCACGGTCATAACGACCGTGCCACCGAGCAGCAGGACCGCCTTCACGATCTGGATCCAGGTGGTGGCCCGCATCCCTCCCAACGACACGTAGATCACCATGAGCGCCCCGACACCGACGACCGTCCAGGCCTGCGCCGCACCGCTCGTCCGCCCCAGCAGCAGCGCCACCAGGCTGCCCGCGCCGACCATCTGCGCCACCAGATACAGAACGGAGACGGTGACCGAGGACGTTCCCACGGCGATCCGCACCGGCCGCTCGCTCATCCGCGCGGCCACCACGTCGGCCAGAGTGAAGCGCCCGCAGTTGCGCACCAGTTCGGCCACCAGGAACAGCACGACCAGCCACGCGACGAGGAATCCCACGCCGTACAGCAGCCCGTCGTACCCGTACAGCGCGATGAGTCCGGCGATCCCGAGGAAGGAGGCCGCGGACATGTAGTCGCCCGCGATGGCAAAACCATTCTCCATGGGCGAGAACAGCCGCCCGCCGGCGTAGAACTCCTCCGCCGAACCGTGCCGTCGCCCACTCACCCAGGTCGTGATGCCGAGCGTGACCGCCACGAATCCGATGAACAGCAGCAGCGCCAGGGTCTGATGGTCGCCGGTCACGGGGCACCTCCCCGCGCACCGCGCGCCAGCTCCTGTGTGTCCCACCGCAGTTCCAGCGCGGCCCGGTCCCGGCGCAGCCGCGCATGCCGGGCGTAGGCCCAGGTGAGCAGGAACGTGGTGAGGAACTGCCCGAGCCCCGCGACCATCCCCACGTTCACCGCCCCGGCCACGGGCCGGGCCATGAGTCCGGGCGCGGTCGTCGCGGTGACCACGTATCCCACGTACCAGACCAGGAAGCCGACGGCCCCCGGCACCACGAACCGCCGGTAGCTGCCGCGCACCTCCTGGAAGGCCGCACTGCGCTGCACCTCGACGTACACATCGCGGGCAGGTACCGCCACCGGGCCGGACTCACCGCGCGCGGCCGGCACGGCCGGCGTCGGCAGACCGGTCCCGTCCAGTTCGCCCCAGCCCGCGGCCAGCGGGTCGTACCAAGGGTCCTCGTACGTCACGTCGCGGGAGGGCGCGCCGCGGTCGTCCTGGTTCCCGGCCGGTCTCTCGGGGCCGTCCCCGGCGCCGCGGGGAGCGTTGCTCGACTGCATGCCCAAGGATGGACAGACCGGGCGGATCCCTGACTTCTCTTCCTTCTGCTCTTCACCCCATCAGGTGATTCACCCGATGGGTGGCCGCACCAACCCCTTGCTGTAGGCGTATCGCACGGCCTGCGCCCGGCCCTTGAGGCCTGTCTTGGCGAAGAGGTTGTTGATGTGTGTCTTCACGGTCGCGGTCGACACGTGCAGTCTGCGGGCGATCTCCTGGTTGTTGAGACCTTCGGCGATCAGCACCAGGACCTCGGTCTCGCGCGTGGTCAGCCCGTCGGGCGCCTCGTCCGCCGCCGGCTCGGCTTCGGGCTCGGGCTGTGACAGCCGCTCCAGCAACCGTCGCTGGACACTCGGCGACAGTCCCGCGTCCCCCGAGAGCACACTGTGCACGGCACGTACGATCTCGTCACCGTCCGCGTCCTTGGTCAGGTACCCCCGGGCGCCTGCCCGCAGCGCGGGGAACAGCGACTCGTCGTCCGCGTAGGTGGTGAGCACCACGACCTGGGTCCCGGGGAACTCGGACCGGATCCGCCGGGTGGCCTCCACGCCGTCGCAGCGAGGCATCCTGAGGTCCATCAGGACGACGTCCGGGGCGAGTTCACCGACCAGCCGCACCGCCTCCTCGCCGTCTCCCGCGGCCCCCACGACCTCGACGCCCGGCAGCAGGCCGAGCAGCATCACGATGCCCTCACGGACCACGGTCTGGTCGTCGGCCACCACCACCCGTGCCGGCTTCCTCTCCCCCTCCGTCTCCGTCATACGGGCACCTTCAGCGTCACCACGAACCCCTCCTCGTCCGGACCCGCGTCCAGCGAACCGCCCAGCAGTTCGGCGCGCTCGCGCATGCCCAGCAGACCGTACCCGCCGCCGGCTCCGCCGAGTTCGCCCGGCCGTCCGCCCGAGTCCCGGACGTCCAGCGTCACTTCGTGCTCGCTGTAGGCGAGCCGTACGGCCACTTTGGCGCCCTGGGCGTGCTTGCGGACGTTCGTCAGCGCCTCCTGCGCGACCCGCCGCACGGCCTGGGACGCCTCGGCCGACAGGGGTCTGCGTTCACCTGTGACGGTGACCTCTGCCCCGTCGGCCATGCTGACGAGTTCGGCGAGGAAGTTCTCCAGCGGGGTCAGCTCACCCCGCAGTGCGGAGAGCGCCTGCCGGGTCTCGGCGAGTCCGTCCCGGGCCATTCCCCGGGCGGCCACCACCCGCTCCAGGATCCGGTCGCGATCCGCGCCGTTCTCGATCAGCAGGCGGGCCGCCTCCAGGTGCACGAGCTGCGCCGAGAGGCTGTGGGCCAGCACGTCGTGGATCTCCCGTGCGATGCGGGCCCGCTCGGCCAGCGCGGCGGACTCGGCCTCGGCCGCGCGGGCGGCCCGCTCCTGGGCGAGCAGCCGCTGCGCACTGCCCCGCGCCTCCGCGTCCAGCCGCAGCACGTATCCGGCGAGGGCCATGCCGGCCACAGTGGCGGCCGTGGTCAGCCAGACGTCGTTGTTGACCGCGGAGTACGAGGCCAGGGCGACGGACGTCACGGGGAGCGCGGCACCGAGCGGCAGCCGCTCCAGCGCGCCGACTCCACAGCCGCACCAGATCAAGAGGGCGGGGCCGGTGAATCCCGTCGCTTCGGCCGCGACCGCGATGCCCAGCAGCACCCCCATGAACCCCAGGGAGGGCAGCAGCCGGTGCTCGTAGGTGCTCTGGAAGAAGGCCCAGGCGACGAGAGCGGCGAGGAGGACTCCCGCCGCTGCCGCGAGCGCTCCCCAGAGGCCGACGTGCCGCTGGCTGAAGGCGCTCCACAGGAGCAGGGCCAGCACGAGGAGTCGGACGATCCAGGCGAGCAGGCGCCGGGGCCGGGACGTTCCCGCGCGGCCGAGCGCTTCGCGTGACGGCCAGCGTGTCCAGGCGTTCTCCGTCACACGCGCTCCTTCCAGGCCGACCGGTTGTCGTCACCGTACGCCGGGGCGGGGCCGCTCACGGCGCTGACGAATCGGGCCCGCCGGGCCAGGATCCCGGCTCGGACCAGCAGAGTGGCGGCAAGGCCCAGCAACAGCGCGGAGCTGTCCTGGTGCAGACCGAGTACGGAGCCGAGGGCGAGGACACCGGCACGCAGGGCTATGCCCGCGACCCACACGGCGGCGCTCGCCTTGGTGCTCTTGGTCCATATGACGCCGTGCGGCGCCGTCCAGACGTGGGTGGTCCAGGCCCAGCCGGCGCCGCACGGCGTCATA
>NZ_MUMF01000042.1 GCF_002155905.1 Streptomyces tricolor
GAGGCGGAGGCCCGCCGGGAGATCACCGACTGCGCCGAGCGGCTCCGGCGGCTCACCGGCTCCATCGGCACCTGGTTCCGCCCCTCGCGCGCCCCGGCCGCCTCCCCGCTCGTCACCCGGCTGGCCCGCGCCGCCGGCTACCCGCACGTGCTGTCGTACGACGTCGACTCGCTCGACCACACCCGCCCCGGCGCCGCCGCCGTCACCCGCGAGGTCCTCGCCGGCGTGCGGGGCGGATCGGTGGTGAGCCTGCACTTCGGATATCCGGACACCGTCGCCGCCCTCCCCGACGTCCTGACCGAACTCGGCCGCCGCGGACTGCGCGCGGTCACCACCACGGAGCTGCTGAGCTGATGCGAACCACGAAAGCCGCCCGCCTGCTGGCCGCCGGCGCCGCCGCCACCGCCCTGACCCTGCTCTCCGCGTGCGGCGGCGGGAGCCGGGAGCCCGCGGGCGAGGCCCCCGCCACCACGGCGCCGGCCCGGCCGCAGGTGAAGAAGCCGCAGGTGAACGTGTTGCCCGGGATGCCGCCGGTCGAGGACCCGGCCGACCTGTACGCCGCCGACCGGCCGAACCGCCTCTCGCCCGTGGTCCGGGACTTCCCCTCCCGGGTGTACGTCCCGAACACCAACTCCGACACCGTCACCGTCATCGACCCCGCGACCTACCGGGTCGTGGAGACCATCCCGGTCGGCGACCAGCCCCAGCACGTCGTACCGTCCTGGGACCTGAAGACCCTCTGGGTCAACAACGACCTCGGCAACAGCCTCACCCCGATCGACCCGCGGACCGGCCGGGCCGGAAAACCGGTCGACGTGCACGACCCGTACAACCTCTACTTCACGCCCGACGGCAAGTACGCCGTCGTCATGGCCTCCATGGACCGCCAGCTGGTCTTCCGGGACGCGCACACCATGAAGGTCGTCAAGGCCGTCCCGGTCAGCTGCTACGGCGTCAACCACGCCGACTTCTCCCGCGACGGCCGCTACTTCATCGTCTCCTGCGAGTTCAGCGGCGAGATCCTCAAGGTCGACACGGCGCGGATGAAGGTCGTCGGGCAGGAGAAGCTGCCGCTGCGCGGCGCGATGCCGCAGGACGTCAAGATCTCCCCGGACGGCAAGCTGTTCTACATCGCGGACATGATGGCCCACGGCGTGTGGATCCTGGACGGCGAGAAGTTCACCCGCCCCCGCCTGCTGCCCACCGGCAAGGGCGCCCACGGCCTCTACATCAGCCGCGACTCCCGCGAGATGTACATCTCCAACCGCGGTGAGGGCTCCGTCTCCGTCTTCGACTTCCCGCAGAACCGGCTCACCAAGAAGTGGCACCTGCCCGGCGGCGGCAGCCCCGACATGGGCGGGGTCTCCGCCGACGGCAAGGTTCTGTGGCTGTCCGGCCGCTACAACGCCGAGGTGTACGCCATCGACACCCGCACCGGCGCCGAACTGGCCCGCATCAAGGTCGGCAGCGGCCCGCACGGCCTCGCCGTCTACCCCCAGCCCGGCCGCTACTCACTGGGGCACACCGGCATCTTCCGCTGAAGCAGCAGCTCCGCGCCGACCGCGCGGTAGCCGGCCGCCTGGAACGCCCGTACGCTGCGGGCGTTCCCCGGCGCGACCTGGGCCCACAGCGGCTCGGTGACCAGGTGCCGGGCGGCCGTCACCAGCAGCCGCCCGAGCCCCCGCCGCCGGGCCTGCTCGTCCACCTCGACCGACACCTCCAGCCGCCCGGCGACCCCACGCCCCATGACCAGCACCCCGCCGTCGGCGGCCCAGGCCCGCACCCCGTCCCGGCGCCCGTGGGCGTAGGCGATCCGGGGGTGGGCGGGGTCCTCGATCTCGCGCAGCGCGAGCGACGGCGCGCCCGGCAGCGGATCGCCCACCAGCACCGCGTCCACGGTCTCGGTCCGGCGTCCCGTCCGGTCCAGCAGGGCGGTCAGGAAACGCGGGTTCATCGTGGCCGCGAGAGGGTCGCAGTCCGTCGCGCGCAGGGTCTCGTACACCCACGCCGGGTCCTCGTCGGTGAAGACCACCGAGTGCGCGGTGAAGGACATCACCCCGGCGTCCCGGGGCGAGGGCTGCGGTACGACCGTCGTACCACCGTCCGGCGGCGGGAAGACACCGGCCGCCGCCGCGTCGAGAATGTCCCGCAAGGTCTCCACGGCCCGCTCCTCGCGTCTGCGCTGTTGAGTCTCCACCCACTGGAAGGCCCAGACTCCCAGACATGATCGACGACGGCACCGGACTTCTCACCATCGGCGAACTGGCCCGGGCCACCGGACTGTCCGTGCGCACCATCCGCTACTGGTCCGACGAGGGCGTGCTCACCCCGGTGACCCGGTCGGCCGGCGGCTACCGGCTCTACGACGCCGGCGGCGTCGCCCGCCTGGAGCTGATCCGCACCCTGCGCGAGCTGGGCCTCGGCCTGGAGGACGTCCGCGAGGTGCTGGCCGGCGAGCGGACCGTGGCTCAGGTCGCGGCGGCGCACGTGGCGGCGCTGGACGCGCAGATCCGGTCGCTGCGGGTGACCCGTGCGGTGCTGTCGACCGTGGCTCGACGCGGGGCGACCGCTGAGGAGATGACACTCGTGAACAAGCTGGCGCGACTGTCCGCCGCCGAACGGCAGCGGATCATGGAGGAGTTCACGGCGGAGACGCTGGACGGGCTCGACACCGTGGATCCGGACATCCAGGAGCGGATCCGGCGCACCGCCGTCCACCTGGCGGAGGATCCCACGCCCGAGGAGGTCGACGCCTGGGTGGAGCTGGCCGAGATGCTCCAGGACCCCGGTTTCCGGGCGCAGATGCGCCGGGCCGTCGAGTTCAACGCGGCCGACCGGCGGCCCGGCGACCCGGGCGGGCGGTCGATGTGGTTCGCCCAGCGGCTCGTGGAGCTGGTGGGACCGGCCCGTGCCCGCGGCGTCGACCCCACGGAGGAGGGGGCGCAGGAGGTGCTGGACGAACTGTTCGGCGACGCCGACCGGGCCGAGGTCCTGGAACGCATGACGGCCGGCTTCGACGAGCGGGTGGCCCGCTACCGCCACCTGCTCAGCGTGGTGAACCGGCAGCCCGCGCCCCCGCACGCCGAGGACTTCGCCTGGGTGGTCACTGCACTCCGGGCGCGAGCGGGCCGTTAATCTGACCAGCGTCAGTACGCCAGTACGGCATGAGAAACACGAACAAAAGGGGCGGATCGGTGGCGGACATCGAGGAAGCACGCAAGCAGTTCCAGCGGATCGACGCGGACGGTGACGGACTCATCACCGCAGCGGAGTTCAAGTCCGCCCTGGCGCAGGCAGGTGACTGGAACGTCACCGAGACGGTCGCGGAGGCCATCATCGGCAGCCGTGACCTCAACGGCGACAAGGTGCTGTCGTTCGACGAGTTCTGGACCTACCTGAACAAGTGAGCCGACGGCGGCAGGGGGTGCCCGTCCCGAGCGGACCGGGCACCCCCTTCGTCATGCCGTCATGGCGACCGCCGGACCCGCACGCTCCAGCGGCCCTCGTGTCGCTCCAGCGCGAGCGGCAGGCCGAAGCACGCGCCGACCCGGTCGGCGGTGAGGACGGACGCCACCGGACCGGAGGCCAGCACCCGTCCCGCGCGCAGCAGCACCGCGTGCGTGGTGCCCGCCGGCAACTCCTCCAGGTGATGGGTGACCAGCACCGTCGCCAGCCCGGGATGCGACACCCGCAGCTCCTCCAGGGCCTCGAGGAGCCGCTCCCGGCCGGGCAGGTCCAGGCCGGTCGCCGGCTCGTCCAGGAGCAGCAGCCGCGGCTCGGGCATCAGCGCCCGCGCGATCAGCGTCCGGCCGCGCTGCCCCTGCGAGAGCGTCGGCCACCGGGCGTCCCGCAGCGCGCCGAGCCCCAGCGTGGCCAGCAGCGCGTCGGCCCGCTCCGCCTGCCCGGGGGTGGGCCGCCACCGGGGGACCGGCTCCACCGAGTTCGTCGCCCCGGTCAGCACCACGTCCCGTACCCGCAGCGGCGAGGTGAGCGGATGGCGCGGGTCCACGTGCCCGACGTGCGCGCGCAGCTCGCGCAGGTCCACCCGGCCCAGCCGGTGTCCGAGCACCTCCACCGTGCCCCGCGTCGGATGGACCACCGCGCCGAGCAGCCCGAGCAGCGTGGACTTGCCCGCGCCGTTCGCCCCCAGCAACGCCCAGTGCTCACCGGCCCGGACGGTCAGCGAGACGTCGTGCAGGAGGGTCCGCCCGTCCCGGACGACCCGCACGCCCTCGGCGCGCAGCACCTCCGGCGCTGCCTCCGGCGCCGTCACCTCCGTCGCCGTCGTCACCGCCCGTGTCATCGCACCGCCCGGTTCACCGCCGACAGGACCGCGTGCACGGCGGCCGACGGGCCCGTCCCCGCGCCCCAGGCCGTGACGCCGCCCACCCGGCACTCGGCGAAGGCCGCCGTGCCGTCCTCCGTGAAGTCCAGCACCTCCACCGGGACACCGGCGCCGGCCAGCGCGTCGACGAACGCGGTCGGCACGCCGGCGCCCGTGCCCTCGTAGTCGCCGACGCGGTCGCCGGCCTCCAGCGTGCACACGAACCGGTGCACACCGGGGGACGGTTCGTGCGCGGACCAGGCGTGCAGCCGTACGGCACCCTCCGTCAGGTAGGTCGCCCGGAACAGCTCGTACAGCTCCTTCGGCGTCGCCTCCCGTCCGCTGTCGTCGGTCGCCGCCTGTACGACCCGCGCGAAATCGGGCCGCATGCGCGGCGGCAGGTCGATGCCGTGGTGGGTGCGCAGCAGATACGCCACCCCGCCCTTGCCCGACTGGGAGTTGACGCGGATCACGGCCTCGTACGACCGCCCCACGTCCGCCGGGTCGATCGGCAGATACGGCACCGCCCAGGGCGCCGCGCTCTCCGGGACCCCCAGCTCCGCCGCCCGGCGTGCGTGCCGGGCGAGCCCCTTGCCGATCGCGTCCTGGTGCGTGCCGGAGAACGCCGTGTACACCAGGTCGCCCGCGTAGGGGTGGCGCGGGTGCACGGGCAGCCGGTTGCAGTGCTCCACCGTCTCCCGTACGGCGTCGAGGTCGCCGAGGTCCACCATCGGGTCCACGCCTTGGGCGTACAGGTTGAGGGCGAGGGTCACCAGGTCGACGTTGCCGGTACGCTCGCCGTTGCCGAACAGGCACCCCTCCACCCGCTGGGCCCCGGCCAGCACGGCGAGTTCGGCGCAGGCGACCCCCGTGCCGCGGTCGTTGTGCGGGTGCACCGACAGGATCACGGAGTCCCGGCGGGAGAGGTTCCGGTGCACGTACTCGATCTGGTCGGCGTAGACGTTCGGGGTGGCGATCTCGACCGTGGCGGGGAGGTTGTGGGTGACCGGGCGGTCCGGGCTCGCGTCCCACAGCCGCGTCAGGCCGTCGCAGAGCTCCAGCACGAAGTCCGGCTCGGTGAGGTTGAAGGTCTCCGGCGAGAACTGGAAGCGGATCCCGGGCGCGTCCCCCGCCCGCCGGGCCATGTGCTCCGCCGCCTCCCGCACGGTCCGCCGCACCTCGGCCCGGCTCCGGCCGAGCACCACCTCCCGCCACACCGGCGAGGTGGCGATGTACAGGTGGACCACGGCCCGCGGCAGGCCCTCGATCGCGTCGAAGGTCCGGTCGATCAGGTCGGCGCGGGCGGGCGTGAAGACGACGGGGGTCACGTCGTCCGGCACCGCCCCGCCGCCCGCCAGGTGCCGTACGAAGTCGAAGTCGGCGCGGCTCGCGGAGGGGTAGCCGACCTCGATCTCCTTGAAGCCCACGGCCGTCAGCAGGTCGAAGAAGCGGCGCTTGCGGGGCGTGTCCATCGGCTCGGCGAGCGCCTGGTTGCCGTCGCGCAGGTCGACCGGGACCCACAGGGGGGCGCGCTCGATGCGGGCGGAGGGCCAGCCGCGGTGGCCGGCGGGGACGTGCACCCGCTCCTGGAAGGGGCGGTAGCGGTGGTACGGCATCCCGCTGGGCCGTTGCGGGTTCCAGACGGGTGTGGTGGTGGTCATCGTCGGCTGCCTCTCGGCTCGGTCGGACGGTGACCGGCAGCGCGAGGCCCCGCGGCGGGGCGCCGGTCGCGTCAGACCCCGCCGCGGCAGCCGAGGAGAAGCAGACCGCCGAGCGTCATGCCGGGTACGCTAGCCAGTGTTCAGCTCCTCAGACAAGTCGAATCCGCAGACTCCTCAGACAAGTTGGTGACCTCGATGCCGCTCGGTGCCCTCCGTCCCAGCCCGCTGGTCGAACAGGCCGCGCAGCGCCTCCGGGAGCAGATCACCGCCGGCCACTGGCCCGTCGGGACCAAGCTGCCCGGCGAGACCACCCTCGCCAAGGAACTCGGCGTCGGCCGCTCCACCGTCCGCGAGGCCCTGCGCGCGCTGGCCGGCGCCGGGCTGGTCCGGCCCCGGCACGGCGCCGGCGTCTTCGTCATCGCCGCCGAGCCCGTCGAGGACTGGCCCGCCCGGCTGCGCCGGGCCGCGGTCACCGACGTCTACGAGGTCCGCATGGGCGTCGAGGTGCAGGCGGCCCGGCTGGCCGCGCAGCGCCGTACCCCCGATGACATCACGGCGCTGCGGGCCGCGCTGGAGGGCCGCCGCACGGCCGCCGCACACGGCGACGCGGACTTCGTGGAGGCCGACATCGCCCTGCACGCGGCCGTGGTCGCCGCCGCGCACAACCCCGTCCTCGCCGACCTGTTCGCCGAGTTCGTCCCCGTGCTGCGCGCGGGCCTGGTGACCCTGCTGGACCTCACCGGGCTGCGCCGCAAGGACCCGGACACCGGCGACGGCAGCCACGCCGCCCTGGTCCACGCCGTCGCCGAGGGCGACGCGGAGCGGGCGGCGGCCGTCCTGCGGGCGGAGCTGGAGCAGACGCTGGAGCTGCTGCGCGGACGGGGCTGACGGCCCCGGCGGGCGGGACGCGGGATCAGCAGTCCAGGTAGGCGTCGTGGATCCAGACGCCGGTGCGTCCGCCCGCGATGTCGCCCATCACCCAGCTCCCCTCGTAGGAGCGGACGTTGAACTGCTGCCCCCGGTTCACCTGGCCCAGCACCTGGTACTGCGTGCCGGGGCCGCCGCGGAAGTTGACCCCGTTGTCGTTGACCGTGCAGACGAGGGCCCGGTGCTGCGCGGCCGCCACGGGAGCGGTGCGCGGCGCGGCCTGCGCGGCGGGGCCGGCGGTCACGGCGGTCAGGGTGACGCCGCTGATCAGGAGGGCCGCGGCGAGCATCGACTTGTTCATGGTTCCTCTTTCCGGTCGTCTTTTCGGATTCCGACGGAATTCCGGCCGCCGCAGGTCCTTTCGGTTTTCGGCGGCTTTTCGGTTCCCGGCGGTCTTCCGGTCGCTTTCGGGCCCCCGGTGCGGGACCCGACGCTCCGTTTGTAGCCGCTAATCTGTTGTTCACGATCGGCCGTCGAGGCTGAACAAACGCATGCCGAACAATGCGCTGCGGTGGGGGAGGTGCGTGGGGCGTGCCACGGGGAGAGCGTCCGCTGGACCCGGAAGGCGGTCCGGTGGCCGAGTTCGCCGCGCGACTGCGGAAACTCCGCGACGAAGCCGGCCGTCCGACCTACCGGGAGCTCGCCCGGCGGGCCCACTACTCGATCGCCACGCTCTCCGGGGCGGCGGCGGGACACCAGTTGCCCACCCTGGCCGTCACCCTCGCCTACGTCCGTGCCTGCGGCGGTGACGAGCGGGAATGGGAGCGGATCTGGCGCGGCGCGGCGGCCCGGTGCACGGCCGGGCCGCCCGGCGCCGACGCGGAGCGGGGCGCGGACCCGGCCCCCGCCCCCTACGCCGGTCTGGTGCCTTTCCGGCAGTCCGACGCCGACACTTTCTTCGGCCGGGAGGAACTCACCGGACAACTGGTCGAACATCTGCGGGAAAAGCGATTCCTTGTGCTCTTCGGGGCGTCCGGATCGGGAAAGTCATCGGTTCTGTGCGCCGGAGTCCTGCCCCGGTTTTCCGGCACACCCGCCCTGGTCCTCACCCCCGGTCCGCATCCGCTGGAGGAATGCGCGATCCAGCTCGCGGCCCGCGCCGGGCTCGCCCCGGGATCCCTGCACGCCGAACTCGCGACGGATCCGCGCGCCCTGCACCGCGTGCTGCGGCAGATCCTGGCCGGCTCAGCCGAGCCCGCCGACGAACACCTCCTGGTCGTGGACCAGTTCGAGGAGGTGTTCACCCTGTGCCGCGACCCGGCGGAACGCGAGGCCTTCGTCGCCTCGCTGCTGCACGCCGCGCAGACCCCCGACAGCCGCTGCCGCGTCGTCCTCGCCGTACGGTCCGACTTCTACACGCACTGCACCCGGCTCCCCGGCCTCGTGGCCGCGCTGGCCGACGCGCACGTCCCCGTCGGCCCGATGACCACCGACGAACTCCGCGCGGCGATCGTCCGGCCCGCCGCCCGCGCCGGGCTGACCGTCGAGGGGGCCCTCCTCGCCACCCTCGTCGCCGACGCCCACGGCCGCCCCGGCGCGCTCCCGCTGCTCTCGCACGCGCTCCTGGAGACCTGGCACCGCCGCCGGGGCAACGCCCTCACCCTCGCCGGGTTCCAGGCGGCGGGCGGCTTCGAGGGCGCCCTCGCCCAGACCGCCGAGGCCTTCCACGCCGGCCTGAGCGAGACCCAGCGCCACCTGACCCGGCGGCTCTTCCTGCGCCTCGTCGCCCTGGGAGAGGGCACCGAGGACACCAAGCGCCGCGTCCCGCGCCACGAACTGGACGACACCGCGGACACCGCGCACGTCCTCGAAGCGGCCACCCGGGCCCGGCTGCTCACCGTCGACCGGGATCATGTCGAGATCACCCACGAGGCCCTGATCCGCTGCTGGCCCCGGCTCGGCACCTGGCTCGGCGAGGACCGGGACCAGCTGCGCCTGCACCGCGCGCTCACCGAGGCCACCGCCGTCTGGGAGTCCCTGGACCACGACCCGGACACCCTCTACCGCGGCGTGCGCCTGGCCGCCGTGAAGGACATCCCGCGGGACGCGCTGACCGCCCGGGAACGCGCCTTCCGCGACGCCAGCGAGAGCGCGGAGAAGGCGGCGGCGCTGCGCGTGCGCCGCCAGGTCCGCCGGCTGCGCCGGCTGGTCGGGGCCCTCGTAGTGCTGCTCGTCTGCGTGGCGACCGCCGTCGGCTTCGCCGTGCGCTCCCAGCGCATCGTCACCGCCCAGCGCAACCACGCCCTCGCCCTCAAGGCCGTGGACGCCTCGGCCGCGCTGCGCGCCCGCGACCCCTCGCTGGCCACCCAGCTGGCGCTCGCCGCGCACCGGCTGGAGCCGACCGAGACCACCCGCGACGGCCTGCTCAGCGTGCTGCCGCGCACCCTGGACCAGCACGTGCACGCCCTGGCCGTCAGCCCCGACGGCCGCACCCTGGCCGCGGCACGCGACGACGGCGCCCTGCGGCTGTGGAACCTGGCGGATCCGCAGCACCCAGCCGAGCTGGGCAGCCTCCGCGGGCACCCCGACAGCACCTTCACGCTGGCCTTCGGACCCCGGGGCGACACCCTGGCGGGCGTCGGCCGGGACCGCGCCCTGCGGGTCTGGAACGTCTCCGACCCCCGCCGTCCCCGCCTGCTGTCGAGCGTCCCGACGCACCACACCGACCTGATCTTCTCGGTGGCCGTCAGCAGGGACGGCCGGACCGCCGCCACCGGCAGCTACGACCGCACCGTCCGGCTGTGGAACCTGAGCGACCCGGCCCGCCCCCGCTTCCTGAGCGCCCTGACCGGCCACGCCCTCAACGTCAAACCGGTCGTGTTCAGCCCCGTCGGCGCCGTGCTGGCCTCCGGCTCCGACGACCGCACCGTCCGCCTGTGGGACGTGACCGATCCCCGCCGCGCCACCACGACCGCCGTCCTCGAAGGCCACCGGGACTTCGTCGACGCCCTCGCCTGGAGCAGGGACGGCCGCACCCTGCTGACCGGCAGCGACGACCGCACGGCCCGCCTGTGGGACGTCACCGACCCCGCGCACCCCCGCCCACGGGGCCGGCTCGACGGCCACACCGGCATGATCAGCTCGGTCGAGTTCGCCCCCGACGGCCGTACGCCCCTCACGGCCGGCCTGGACGGCACGGTGCGGGTGTGGGAGGCCGGCCGCCCGCGCCCCGTCCAGCGGGCCGCGCTGACCGGTGTGTCGGGAGGGCTCGCGACCGTGCTCCCGCTCGCTTCACCCGGCACGATCGTCACGCTGAGCAACGACGCCACCGTCGAGATCTGGCACACCGACCTGCCCTGGGCGCTCGCCCACGCCTGCGCGCGGGTCCGGGACCCCCTCAGCCGCGCCCAGTGGTCCCGGCACTTCCCCGGCCTCGACTACCGCCCGCCGTGCGGCCGGGCCTGACGCGTCCCCCGCGCGCACCGGAACGAGCGGGGCATGGCTCCGAGCTCGCCGGTCGCCCGTCCGGCGGCAGTGCGGAATAGCCCGGGACCGCGTGCGGTTGACCCCGACGACAGAAGCATGCACGTGCATGAATCATCCGGAAGGTCAGCCATGAAGATCGGCATCATCGGCGCGGGGAACATCGGCGGCAACCTCACCCGGCGGCTCACCGCCCTCGGCCACGACGTCTCCGTCGCCAACTCCCGCGGCCCCGAGACGCTCCGGGAACTGGCCGAGGAGACCGGCGCCACCCCGGTCCGGGCGGAGGACGCGGCCAAGGGCGCCCAGGTCGTGGTCGTCACCGTCCCGCTGAAGGCGGTCCCCGACCTCCCCGCCGGACTGCTCGACGGCGCGGCCGAGGGCGTCGCGGTGATCGACACCGGCAACTACTACCCGCGCGAGCGCGACGGCCGGATCGCGGCCATCGAGGACGAGGGCCTCACCGAGAGCCGGTGGACCGAGCAGCACCTCGGCCACCCGGTGATCAAGGCCTTCAACGGCACCTATGCCCAGGACATCCTGGACCGCCCCCGCCCCGCGGGCGACCCGGACCGCATGGCCCTGCCCGTCGCCGGCGACGACGAGGCGGCCAAGCGCACCGTCCGCGCCCTGATCGACGAACTCGGCTTCGACACGGTGGACGCCGGCTCGATCGCCGAGTCCTGGCGCCAGCAGCCCGGCACCCCGGTCTACGGCCTGCGCGCCGGCACGGCCGCCGTGGAGAAGGCGCTGGCGGAGGCCTCCCCGGAACGCCCGGCGGACTTCCGGGGCTGACGCTCCCGCCCGGCCCCTACGGCGTGGCCCAGTCGCGCAGGTCGTCCTTATCGGCGAACTTCGCCACGTTCTTGTCGTGGGGCTCGCTGGTGTACTGGTGGAACCGCCACTTGGCCTTGATGCGCGGCTTGCCCGCGGTGACGTAGTCGGCGATCCACAGCCCGTCTCCGGCGTAGGAGGTGGTGTCGACGTTCAGCCAGAAGTGGCGGTTGCAGTACAGCACGACCCGGTTGTGGGGTCTCAGCTCCTTGAGCTTGCGGATGAAGCGGTCCTTCTCCGCGTTGCTCGCGTGGTTGCCGTCGCCGGTGGTCTCCCAGTCGACGGCGAGGAGATCGCCGCGGCGGTCCGGGGCATGGCGGAGGAAGTACTCGGCCTGGGCGGTCAGGTTGCCCGGCCACAGGAAGTGGTAGAAGCCGACGACCAGGCCCGCGTCGCGGGCGCGCTTGGTCTGGGCCGCCAGTTTCGGATTGACGTACGAGCGGCCCTCCGTCGCCTTGACGAAGACGAAGGAGAGGCCGTCCGTCGGATAGGAGGAGGACTGGTAGGCGCTCACGTCGATGCCATGCAGCATGTGAAGGTTGTCCCCCGTGAGCCGCCGTCCGGAACCTCAGCCGCGCGGGGTCACCGAACTCAGCACCGACGCCGGTTTCGCCGCCCAGTCGGAGGTGATCAGACTCGCGTGGTGCTTCGCCAACAGGGCGAGCCGGGCCGCGACTTCGGCGTCCGTCGGGTTGGTGGAGGAGATCGCCGGTGAGACGTTGTGGGCGTCCGTGGTGATCAGCACGTAGTGGTTCGAGGAGTAGAACGAGGTGTCGTAGCCGTTGTTCACGTAGGTGGCCGCGTCACCGTCGAAGAACACGAACCAGGGTCGGATCGAGGCGTCGTAACGGCTGGTGCGCGGGTCGCCGTTCGCGGCGCCCAGGACGGCCGGGAAGGCCTGGGCGGCGGAGATGCGGCCGGCCGCGGCGAGGTCCCGCAGATGGTCGCCGTACTCCTCGTCCGTCCAGTAGCTGTCGAACGGGTTGGCCTGCTCCACCGTGCCCGGGATCAGGTCGAAGAGGAACTTGCCCCGGAGGGAGTCCCGGGTGGGCCACGCGTCGGCCTTCGCCGCCGCGTCCAGCGTGCTGTACGTCCCGCCGAGCAGGTCGGCAGGCCGGTAGACACTGCCGCCCAGCTTCTGCGCCACCAGCGTGTCGAACTCGTCCGGCCCGAGCCCCGCCCTGTCGTTGAAGCCGACCTTCAGCTCGACCTTGACGACGATCGGCGGGTGGTCGGGGTGCAGCTGGTTCCAGGCGGCCATGTTGTCCAGGCAGCTGCCGAGGTCCTGGTTGCGGCTCTTGCTGTACAGCTCGCCCGGGGTCTTCGCCGCCTCGCAGTTGTTGTCGTTGCCCAGCGGGTTGCTGTGGCTGACCCGCCAGCGGCGGCTGAGGGTGTCGGCGTAGACATCCAGCTCCAGCAGCGAGGCCCCGGAGTCCAACGCCTGGGCGAAGTAGGTGTACTTCGTCTTCTCGTACGCGTTGTGCGTGCCGATGGCCGTCGTACCGGAGAACTTCGGCTCGGCCGCCCGGGCGTTGCCCGGCAGCACCGCCAGCAGAGCGGCGGCGCCCACGAGCGCCGCCAGCCGTCTCATTCCACGCATGTGCGCCAACTTCCATAATCACTAGATGAGTTGGCGGCAGCGTAGATCCGTGCAGTGAGCACGCGGTAGCCCCACGGGAAACATCCGCCTCGGCCGGGCGGCGCCTTCGGGGGTTCCGGCTCAGTCCACCAGGCCCAGGCGGGCGGCGGTCACGCCCGCCTCGAACCGGCTGGAGGTGCCGAGCTTCTCCATGATCTGGTTCATCAGGCGGCGCAGGGTGCGGTCGGAACAGGCCAGCCGGCGGGCGATGGTCTCGTCCTTGGCCCCCGTGGCCAGCAGCGCCAGCACCTCCCGTTCCTGCGCGGTCAGTTCGCAGCCGGCGCCGCCGCGTCCGGCGTGCCGGTCGGTGTGCGGCCGGGCGAGGTCCCAGGCGTGGGTGAAGATCCGCACGAAGCAGCGTGCGACGGGCGTGCTGTGCAGGATGACGTCGCCGCCCTCGCCCTGCGGCCCCGGCCCCGCCCCGAGGACGACGATCGCGCGGTCCACGATGTTCATGTGCAGCGGCACCGTCGCGGCGACCCGCACCTCGGCGCCGGCGTCGGTGAGCGCGTGCAGATAGCGGGCCGGCGCGGGCGAGCGCAGGGCTTGCTGCGAGGTCAGCACGCGCATCCGGACCCCGTTCGCCACCATCTCCAGGTCCCTGACGAGGCTGGCCTCCAGGACCTGCGCCTCGGGGAAGGAGTTGCGCATCGCCAGGAACTCCTCGCGGCTGAGCGCGTCCAGCTCCGCCAGCCGCTCGCGGGTGTGCGCGCGGTCCGTGAAGTACTCCGTCTCCACGGCCTCCCGGGCGTCGAGCCGCGGGACCGCCAGCAGCGACAGGACGTCCTCGATGGCCCGGGCGTCCCGGCTGAGTCCCTCGACCGTCTCGCGCAGGCGGCGCCGGTGCTCCGAGGCGATGCGGCGCAGGGCGCGTTCCGGCGGGGTGAGCCGCTCACCGTCCGGGTCCAGCAGCCGCCTCTCCGCCAGCCACCGCGTCAGCTCGGCGGAGAGGCCGCCGAGTTCCTCCTTCTCGGCGGCGTCCCTCGCTCCCGACCGCGCGATCCGCTCCACCAGGGCCACGTAGGCCGCTTTCGCCTCGGAGTCCGTGGACTGCCCGCCCTGCGGAGGGTTCTGCGCCGCCTGCATGCGCGCACGATACGGGCGCCCCGCGCGGGAGGCCAGTCAGCCCGCGCGGGCCCGCGGACCTGGCCAGGAGCGGACGTGCCGGTTTCGGCCAGGGGCGGTGCGGACCGCCCTGCCGTTACCCTCATGGCCGCCCGCCCTGCCCCTCGGGGCCCCGGCGCACCTCCCCTGCCGCCGGCACCGGCGACTGCCGGGAGGGCGGGCGCACGTTCCTGATCCGGTCGGTCTCGCACACCGATGCTTGACACGGCATTGGCATGCGCATGCTCATCAGGGGGTGAAGCGGCACGGCCCACCCAGGCCCGACGCCCACCTCCCGTTTCCTCCACCCCACAAGGAGACAAGGTGCTACGACTACGAAGACTCTCCCTGGCAGGCCTCGCGCTGGCCACGGCCGCCGCCGGCCTCGCGGTACTGCCCGCGGGCGCCGAAGCGGCCTCCGCGGACCGCCACCCGGCGGCGGCCTCCGCCCCCGCCCTGGCCGCGGCGGCTCCCGACATCGACGTCACCAGGGTGCAGGCGCACCTCACCGAATTCAACGCGATAGCCACCCGCAACGGCGGCAACCGCAGGTCGACCGGCCAGGGCTACCGCGACTCGGTCGCCTACGTGAAGGGCAAGCTCCAGTCGGCCGGCTACACCGTCACCGAGCAGCCCTGCACCTCCGGTTGCACCAGCGGCGCCGGACCCAACCTGATCGCCGAGTGGCCCCACGGCGACGCGTCGAAGGTGTACATGTTCGGCGCCCACCTGGACGGCGTCTCCGCCGGGCCCGGCATCAACGACAACGGCTCCGGCAGCGCGACCCTGCTGGAGGTCGCGCTGAAACTCGCCGAGACCCGCCCCTCGATGGGCGCGCGGGTCCGCTTCGGCTGGTGGACGGACGAGGAGCAGGGCCTCAACGGCTCGGAGTTCTACGTCCGTTCCCTCACCTCCGCCCAGCGCACCGCGATCAAGGCGTACTACAACTTCGACATGGTCGCCTCGCCCAACGGCGGCTACTTCATCAACCACATCACCTCGGCCGCCGCCGCGCCGATGAAGGCGTACTGGGACTCGCTGAACCTCCAGCCCGAGGAGAACACCGAGGGCGCGGGCCGCTCCGACGACTACTCCTTCGAGAACTACGGCATCCCGACCTCCGGCTACGCCATGGGCGCGAGCGCCCGCAAGACCTCGGCGCAGGCGGCCAAGTGGGGCGGCACGGCGGGCGCCGCCTACGACGGCTGCTACCACTCCTCCTGCGACACCACCAGCAACATCAACGCCACTGGCCTGAACCGCAGCGCCGACGGCGTCGCCTACACGCTGTGGAAGCAGGCGGTCTCCGACACCACGCCGGCGAACGACTTCTCGGTCTCGGCGAGCCCCGCCACGGGCAGCACCGCCCCGGGCACCTCGCTGACCACCACCGTCGCCACGGCCACCACCAGCGGCTCGGCGCAGACGGTGAACCTGTCCGCCTCGGGCGCCCCCTCCGGCGTCACCGTCGCCTTCAGCCCGGCCTCGGTGACCTCCGGCGCCTCCGCCACGGCGACGATCACCGTCGGCTCCTCCGTGCCGCCCGGCACCTACCCCCTCACGATCACCGGCACCGGTGCCGTCACGCGCACCGCACCGTACACGCTGACCGTCAAGGGCGCGGGCGGCTGCACGGCGGCCCAGGTGATCTCCAACGGCGGGTTCGAGAACGGTACGTCGCCGTGGACGGGTGACACCGGGGCGATCGGCACCTTCAGCGGCCAGTCCGCGCACTCCGGGTCCCGGTACGCGTGGCTGGCTGGCTACGGCTACGCGGCCTCCGACACCCTCGGCCAGACCGTGACCGTGCCGGCGGGCTGCACGAAGGCCACCCTGAAGTACTGGCTGCACATCGACACCGCCGAGTCCGGCTCGACGGCGTACGACACCTTCCAGGTCAAGGTGAACGGCACCGTGAAGCAGACGTACTCCAACGGCAACGCGGCCACCGGCTACACCGAACGCACCCTGGACCTGAGCCCGTACCTGGGCCAGCAGATCACGCTGTCCTTCACCGCCACCGAGGACGCCAGCCTCCAGACCAGCTTCGTCATCGACGACGCCACCCTGACCACCGGCTGACCGCCCGGGCGACGGCGCGGGGCTAGCACTCGATGATGTTCACCGCGAGCCCGCCCCGCGCCGTCTCCTTGTACTTCACGGACATGTCCGCGCCGGTGTCCTTCATGGTCTTGATGACCTTGTCCAGGGACACCTTGTGCGAGCCGTCGCCGCGCATCGCCATCTTCGCGGCCGTGACCGCCTTCACCGCGGCCATGCCGTTGCGCTCGATGCACGGGATCTGGACCAGGCCGCCGACCGGGTCGCAGGTCAGGCCGAGGTTGTGCTCCATGCCGATCTCGGCCGCGTTCTCCACCTGCTCGGGGGAGCCGCCGAGCACCTCGGCGAGCGCGCCCGCCGCCATGGAGCAGGCCGAGCCGACCTCGCCCTGGCAGCCGACCTCGGCGCCGGAGATCGACGCGTTCTCCTTGAACAGCATGCCGATCGCGCCCGCGGCGAGCAGGAAGCGGACCACGCCGTCCTCGTCGGCGCCCGGCACGAAGTTGATGTAGTAGTGCAGCACCGCCGGGATGATGCCGGCCGCGCCGTTGGTGGGGGCCGTCACCACGCGACCGCCGGCCGCGTTCTCCTCGTTCACCGCCATCGCGTAGAGCGTGATCCACTCCATGGCGTGCGCCAGCGGATCGCCCTCGGCGCGCAGCTGGCGGGCCGAGACGGCCGCGCGGCGGCGGACCTTCAGACCGCCGGGCAGGATGCCCTCGCGGGTCATGCCGCGCTGCACGCACTCGCGCATCACCCGCCAGATCTCCAGCAGGCCCGCCCGGATCTCCTCCTCGGTGCGCCAGGCCCGCTCGTTCTCCAGCATCAGGGAGGAGATGGACAGGCCCATCTCCTTGGTGAGGCGCAGCAGCTCGTCACCCGTGCGGAACGGATACTTCAGGACCGTGTCGTCCAGCTTGATCCGGTCCGCGCCCACCGCGTCCTCGTCGACGACGAACCCGCCGCCGACCGAGTAGTACGTCTTGGAGAGCAGCTCCGTGCCGTCGGCGTCGTACGCCCACAGCGTCATCCCGTTGGCGTGGTACGGCAGGGCCTTGCGGCGGTGCAGCACGAGATCCCGGTCGAAGTCGAAGACGATCTCGTGGTCGCCCAGGAGCCGGATCCGGCCCTCGGCCTTGATCGCCTCCACGCGCGCGTCCGCCGTCTCCACGTCCACCGTGCGCGGCGAGTCACCGGCCAGGCCGAGCAGGACGGCCTTCGGGGTGCCGTGGCCGTGCCCGGTCGCGCCCAGGGAGCCGTACAGCTCCGTGCGGACGGAGGCGGTCTTCTCCAGCAGGCCTTCCTTGCGCAGGCGGCGGGCGAACATCCGCGCCGCGCGCATCGGGCCGACCGTGTGGGAGCTGGACGGGCCGATGCCGATCGAGAACAGGTCGAAGACCGAGATGGCCACGGTCACTCCTCAAGACAACAGGGGGGCGGCGGGGCACCCTCCGCGGGGTGCCCCACCGGGGACTTACTTGTTCAGACCCGGGTACAGCGGGTGCTTGTCGGCGAGCGCCTTCACGCGCGCCTTGAGGGCCTCCGCGTCGTACGACGGCTTCAGCGCCTCCGCGATCACGTCCGCGACCTCGGCGAAGTCCTCGGCCGTGAAGCCGCGGGTCGCCAGGGCCGGCGTACCGATGCGCAGACCCGAGGTGACCATCGGCGGGCGCGGGTCGTTCGGGACGGCGTTGCGGTTGACCGTGATACCGACCTCGTGCAGCCGGTCCTCGGCCTGCTGCCCGTCCAGCTCGGACGCGCGCAGGTCCACCAGGATCAGGTGCACGTCCGTGCCGCCGGACAGCACGTTCACCCCGGCCTCGCGGACGTCCGGAGCCGTCAGCCGCTCGGCGAGGATGCGGGCACCCTCCACGGTACGACGCTGGCGCTCCTTGAAGTCCTCCGAGGCCGCGACCTTGAAGGAGACCGCCTTGGCCGCGATCACGTGCTCCAGGGGGCCGCCCTGGAAGCCCGGGAAGACGGAGGAGTTCAGCTTCTTCGCGAACTCCTTCTTCGCGAGGATGATGCCGCCGCGCGGGCCGCCCAGCGTCTTGTGGGTGGTGGAGGTCACGACGTCCGCGTACTCCACCGGGTTCGCGTGCAGGCCCGCGGCGACCAGGCCCGCGAAGTGCGCCATGTCGACCCACAGGTACGCCCCGACCTCGTCGGCGATCCGGCGGAACGCGGCGAAGTCCAGCTCGCGCGGGTACGCCGACCAGCCCGCGATGATCACCTTCGGGCGGTGCTCCTTGGCGAGCTTCTCGACCTCGTCCATGTCGACCAGGCCGGTCTCGGCGTCCACGTGGTAGGCGACCACGTCGAACTGCTTGCCGGAGAAGTTCAGCCGCATCCCGTGGGTCAGGTGGCCGCCGTGCGCCAGGTCCAGGCCGAGGATGGTGTCCCCCGGCTGGGCCAGCGCGAACAGGGCCGCCTGGTTGGCGGAGGCACCGGAGTGGGGCTGCACGTTGGCGTACTCGGCGCCGAACAGCTCCTTGACCCGGTCGATGGCGATCTGCTCGGCGACGTCGACGTGCTCGCAGCCGCCGTAGTAGCGGCGGCCCGGGTAGCCCTCGGCGTACTTGTTGGTGAGGACCGAGCCCTGGGCCTCCATCACCGCGAGCGGCGCGAAGTTCTCCGAGGCGATCATCTCCAGGGTCGACTGCTGGCGGTCCAGCTCGGCGTCGACCGCGGCGGCGATCTCCGGGTCCAGCTCGTGCAGGGGCGTGTTCAGAACAGTCATACGGCTACGACTCCTCAGCCGGCGGTGAAGGCGGTGTACTCGTCGGCGGAGAGCAGCTCGGCGGGCTCCTCCGTGACGCGTACCTTGAACAGCCAGCCGCCCTCGAAGGGGGCGGAGTTCACCAGCGACGGGTCGTTGACGACGTCCTCGTTGACCTCGGTGACCTCACCGGTGACCGGCGAGTACAGGTCGGAGACCGACTTGGTGGACTCCAGCTCGCCGCAGGTCTCGCCCGCGGACACCGTGGAACCGGCCTCGGGGAGCTGGACGAAGACGACGTCACCGAGCGCGTTGGCCGCGTGCTCCGTGATGCCGACCGTCGCGACGCCGTCCTCGGCGGCCGACAGCCACTCGTGCTCCTTGCTGTAGCGCAGCTGCTGGGGGTTGCTCATGGCCTGAATTCTCCTGTACACGCGGGAGTGCTGATGACGGGGGGACTGCGAAAACCGCTGGTGAGCGGGCGAATGTGCGCAGGGTCACGTGCCGGACACGGGGCCCGGGCCCCGGGCGCGGGCGACCGTGCCCGGTCTCTACTTCTGTCGCTTGTAGAACGGCAGCGCCACGACCTGGTACGGCTCGTGGGTGCCCCGGATGTCCACGCCGACGCCCTCGGTGCCCGGCGCCGCGTGCGCCGCGTCGACGTAGGCCATGGCGATCGGCTTGCCCAGGGTGGGGGAGGGGGCACCGGAGGTGACCTCGCCGATCACCGCGCCCCCGGCGACGACCGCGTACCCGGCCCGCGGCACCCGCCGGCCCTCGGCGACCAGGCCGACCAGCACCCGCGGCGGGTTCTCCTGGGCCCGGGAGGCGGCCTGCGCGAGCGCCTCGCGGCCCACGAAGTCGCCCTCCTTCTCGAACTTCACCACGCGGCCGAGTCCGGCGTCGAACGGGGTGAGGGAGGTGGTCAGCTCGTGCCCGTACAGCGGCATGCCCGCCTCCAGGCGCAGCGTGTCCCGGCAGGACAGGCCGCACGGGACCAGACCCACGCCCTCGCCGGCCTCGGTCAGCGCCTGCCACAGTGCGACGGCGTGCTCCGGCTTCACGAACAGCTCGAAGCCGTCCTCGCCGGTGTACCCCGTACGGGCGATCAGCGCGGGGACGCCGGCGACCGTGCCGGGCAGCCCGGCGTAGTACTTCAGGCCGTCCAGATCGGCGTCCGTGAGCGACTTCAGGATCCCGGGGGACTGGGGGCCCTGCACGGCGATCAGCGCGTACGCGTCCCGGTCGTCGCGCACCTCGGCGGCGAAGCCCTCGGCCCGCTCGGTGAGCGCGTCCAGCACGACCTGGGCGTTGGAGGCGTTGGCCACGACCATGTACTCGGTCTCGGCCAGCCGGTAGACGATCAGGTCGTCCAGGATGCCGCCGTCGGCCCGGCAGATCATGGTGTAGCGGGCGCGGCCGACGCCGACGGAGGCGATGTTGCCGACCAGGGCGAAGTTCAGGAAGGCGGCGGCCTCGGCACCGGTGACCGTGATCTCGCCCATGTGGGACAGGTCGAAGAGCCCGGCCCTGGTGCGCACGGCCAGGTGCTCGTCGCGTTCGGAGCCGTAGCGCAGGGGCATGTCCCAGCCGGCGAAGTCGGTCATCGTCGCGCCCAGCGAGCGATGCACGGCATCGAGCGCGGTGTGACGCAGCTCAGCGGATTTTGTACTGCTCATCGGTCGGTCGTCTCCCAGGGCACGCAAGGACGGGCGAGGAACGTTCCTCCCCATCTGTCATCGGAACCTGAGAGGTTCGCCACGACCGCCACAGGGACGATCACGGCTTGCACCTTGGGTGGAGCCGCCCTCACGGCGGCCCGCTTTTCAGATGTGCCTCGCCCGCGCGGTAACGGGGCCTGAGAGATTCAAGGGAGGGACTTGCTCCTTCGGCGCCCCAGCGGCACAGACGTACGGCTGGGAACTCTCCCGCGCGGATTCAAACGGCCGGTATGCAGTTGGCGGGCACATCATTGCACGCCGCACCCCGGCCCGTCAGGGCCCGCTTCTGTAACCGACCTGTGGCAGGACGCGCACGCGCCGCCGACCGTTGCCCATTACCTTCCCTTTACATAGAACGGGCATGGGGATGACCGAGCCACTCGGGAGGACGATCACGGTGAACAGGACCTCGGCCTACGCCACCCACGCCGGCGTCGCGGTGCCCAAGCAGCCTTCCGCCCTGGCCCGCGGGCGCTGCGCGGACCGCCCCGCCCCGGTCGTCCGCGACCTGCGCGACCGCGCGGGCCGCAGCCCGCACGCCCTGCTCTTCGGCCCCCGCGACATCGTCGTGATCACCGGCCTGCCCGGCAGCGGCAAGTCCACCCTGATG
>NZ_MUMF01000418.1 GCF_002155905.1 Streptomyces tricolor
GATGGCCCGCGAGCGGGCCAAGCTCGCCGAGGTCGTGGTCACCAACCACGCCCTGCTCGCCATCGACGCCATCGAGGGCGCCCCGGTGCTGCCCCAGCACGAGGTGCTGATCGTGGACGAGGCCCACGAACTCGTCTCCCGCGTCACCGGCGTCGCCACCGGCGAACTCACCCCCGGCCAGGTCAACCGCGCCGTGCGCCGTGCCGCCAAGCTGGTCAACGAAAAGGCCGCCGACCAGCTCCAGACCGCCGCCGAGGGCTTCGAGCGGCTCATGGAACTGGCGCTGCCCGGCCGCCTGGAGGAGATCCCGGAGGACCTCGGCTACGCGCTGATGGCGCTGCGGGACGCCGCTCGCACGGTGATCAGCGCGATCGGCGCGACCCGTGACAAGTCCGTCCAGGACGAGGACGCGGTCCGCAAGCAGGCGCTGGCCTCGGTCGAGACGGTCCACGATGTGGCGGAGCGGGTGCTGAACGGCTCGGAGTGGGACGTCGTCTGGTACGAGCGGCACGACCGCTTCGGCGCGTCCCTCCGGGTCGCCCCCATGTCCGTCTCCGGCCTGCTCAGAGAGAAGCTCTTCGCCGACCGGACCGTCGTCCTCACCTCGGCCACGCTCAAGCTCGGCGGCGACTTCAACGGCGTCGGAGCCTCCCTGGGGCTCGGCCCCGAGGGCGTGGAGGGCGAGGACCTGCCCACCTGGAAGGGCGTCGACGTCGGCTCGCCCT
This sequence comes from Streptomyces tricolor, assembly GCF_002155905.1. Classification (GTDB taxonomy): domain Bacteria; phylum Actinomycetota; class Actinomycetes; order Streptomycetales; family Streptomycetaceae; genus Streptomyces; species Streptomyces tricolor. The sequence continues at coordinate 726 of NZ_MUMF01000418.1, forward strand.
TCGACTACCCCAGGCAGGGCATCCTGTACGTCGCCAAGCACCTGGCGCGTCCCGCGCGCGACGGCGAGCGCGCCGACATGCTGGACGAGCTGACCGAGCTGATCCAGGCGGCCGGCGGGCGCACCCTCGGCCTGTTCTCGTCCATGCGGGCCGCCCAGCTCGCCGCTGAAGAGCTGCGCTCGCGGATCCCCGAGTTCCCGATCCTGCTCCAGGGGGAGGAGACGCTCGGCGAACTGATCAAGAACTTCGCGGCCGACCCGAAGACCTGCCTCTTCGGCACGCTGTCGCTGTGGCAGGGCGTCGACGTCCCGGGTCCCAGCTGCCAGCTGGTCGTCATGGACAAGATCCCGTTCCCGCGGCCCGACGATCCGCTGATGAGCGCACGCCAGAAGGCGGTGGAGGACGCGGGCGGCAACGGGTTCATGGCGGTGGCCGCCACCCACGCGGCCCTGCTCATGGCCCAGGGCGCCGGCCGACTCGTGCGGGCGTCCGGTGACCGTGGCGTGGTGGCCGTACTGGACCAGCGGCTGGCCACCGCGCGGTACGGCGGCTATCTCAAGGCGTCACTGCCGGACTTCTGGTACACCACGGACCGTAACCAGGTCCGCAAGTCGCTCGCGGCGATCGACGCGGCGGCGAAGCAGGCGGAGACGCAGGCAGCGGCGGCGCAGTGAGCGTGGGCTGGTCCGACCGGCGCCGGTCGGACCAGCCCACGACGGGAGCAGCCCGACGGCCGCTTCGGACATGCGCAGGGCCCCGGAACCGGCGCAGGGGTTCCGGGGCCCGGTCAGGGAGCGAGCGGCCGACCGCCCGCCGCTGCCGTCACACGCGGCGCAGCACGGCGACGACCTTGCCGAGGATGGTCGCGTCGTCGCCGGGGATCGGCTCGTAGGCCGCGTTGTGGGGGAGGAGCCACACGTGGCCGTCCTCGCGCTTGAAACGCTTGACGGTGGCCTCGCCGTCGAGCATGGCGGCCACGATGTCGCCGTTCTCGGCGACCGGCTGGCGGCGCACGGTGACCCAGTCGCCGTCGCAGATGGCGGCCTCGATCATGGAGTCGCCGACGACCTTGAGGACGAAGAGTTCACCGTCACCGACGAGCTGGCGGGGGAGAGGGAAGACGTCCTCGACGGACTCCTCCGCGAGGATCGGACCACCGGCGGCGATGCGGCCGACCAGCGGGACGTACGACGCGGCGGGCTTGCCGGCGGTGTCCGTGGGCTGAACGGTGACGGCCTGGTCGGATCCGCGGACCTCGTACGCGCGCGGGCGGTGCGGGTCGCGGCGCAGGAAGCCCTTGCGCTCCAGCGCCATCAGCTGGTGGGCGACGGAGGACGTGCTGGAGAGGCCGACGGCCTGGCCGATCTCGCGCATCGACGGCGGGTACCCGCGCCGCTGTACGGAGTCCCTGATGACCTCGATGACCCGGCGCTGCCGGTCGGTGAGCCCCGAGCTGTCCGCTCGGATGCCTGGAGGTCGGCCCGGCAGGGAGCGCTTGTGTCCCTCGGGATTCGTGGCTTCGTTCATCACGTGTACCGGCTCGACTCGGCCCTGGGAGCGGTCCTGGGCGGTGATGGTGGCACTGTCTGCGGTGGTGGTCACGGCGGCCCCTCTCGATGGTCTCCCTGCTGCACAACGGTAGTTGCTTTCGAAAGGTTGCGCCAAACACACGTTCGAGTGAAAAAGTGCGTTTCGCCTGACGTGATCATGTGTCGGGGTGTATGGGCTCACGTGACGCTTGGCGGGCAAAAGCGCCCATTGTTGTACTCTTCACCGCCGGGGTTGTTCGCCTCGTGGGCTGCGCCCCAGTCTGCCATCCGGAATCCCGTAGTCCGGGAGCCGGGGTCGTATCTGCGCGGGAGTGCCACGCGTCCTCCCTGCGGCGCCCACGGTATCCCCGCAAGCGTCCCGCGGCACGGCTCGCCGCCCCGCGTGTCCGCGCTCCCGTGCCCGGGCCGGCCGCGGCCGCGCTCTCCGGCCGCCGTGACCGCGCGACACGCGTGCGTGCCCCGGCCTGCGCGACACGCGCGCGTGCCTCGACGTATGCGTCAAGCCCCACATCTAGTGGTTGGATGGCTACAGCAGCCCAGAAGTTGTGGTCCCCCGGGTCGGAGACGGCTCTCCGATCGCCTATGCTTAGGGCTGCCTCGCGAGACCTCTGTGTCCGGCGAGGCTGACGAGTCTGCTGTGAGGAGGGTTGGAGAACATGCACTGCCCCTTCTGCAGGCACCCCGACAGCCGTGTGGTCGACAGCCGTACGACCGACGACGGCACATCCATCCGTAGGCGCCGCCAGTGCCCTGACTGCTCCCGTCGTTTCACGACCGTGGAGACGTGCTCGCTCATGGTGGTCAAGCGGTCCGGAGTCACCGAGCCTTTCAGCCGTACCAAGGTCATCAATGGCGTGCGCAAGGCATGCCAGGGGCGGCCTGTCACCGAGGACGCACTCGCCCAGCTCGGCCAGCGGGTCGAGGAGGCGGTGCGTGCGACCGGAAGCGCCGAGCTGACCACCCATGACGTGGGTCTGGCCATACTCGGCCCGTTGCAGGAGCTCGACCTCGTCGCCTATCTGCGGTTCGCCTCCGTCTACCGGGCGTTCGACTCGCTCGAGGACTTCGAGGCCGCCATCGCGGAGCTGAGGGAGGCGACGCGAGGCCCCGCCGCGGACGAGGGCGACGCGGGAGCGGGGAGCCAGGAAGACGACCGCGGGCCCGGCGGGACCACCCAGGTCCCCGAGCCCGCCCGCGCCGCCGACTGACCGGCGGGCCGGAAACCGGGGGGAGACCCGGATTCCGGCCGGGAGGCGGCGAACGAAGACCTGTTGCGGGGCAGCCCAGTGTGCCCGCAACGCAAGACAGAAACACGTGCCCACGGGAACAAATGGGCACTTCAGGGCGTTTTTGCCCGTACCAGGGAGGCGGCATGACAGAGACGGCGAGCGGTCCGGCACGAGGTTCCCGAGCCAAGGGTGCCAAGGCCACCAAGGGGCTGCGTATCGAGCGCATCCACACCACCCCCGGCGTGCACCCGTACGACGAGGTGTCGTGGGAGCGCCGTGACGTCGTCATGACCAACTGGCGCGACGGCTCGGTCAACTTCGAGCAGCGTGGCGTCGAGTTCCCCGACTTCTGGTCGGTGAACGCGGTCAACATCGTCACCAGCAAGTACTTCCGCGGTGCCGTCGGCACCCCGCAGCGCGAGACCAGCCTCAAGCAGCTGATCGACCGCATCGTGAAGACGTACCGGAAGGCCGGTGAGGACTACAAGTACTTCGCCTCGCCCGCCGACGCCGAGATCTTCGAGCACGAGCTGGCGTACGCCCTCCTGCACCAGATCTTCAGCTTCAACAGCCCCGTCTGGTTCAACGTCGGCACCCCGCAGCCCCAGCAGGTGTCCGCCTGCTTCATCCTGTCCGTCGACGACTCCATGGAGTCGATCCTCGACTGGTACAAGGAAGAGGGCATGATCTTCAAGGGCGGCTCCGGTGCCGGCCTGAACCTCTCCCGCATCCGTTCCTCCAAGGAGCTGCTCTCCTCCGGCGGCAACGCCTCCGGCCCGGTCTCCTTCATGCGCGGCGCCGACGCCTCCGCCGGCACCATCAAGTCCGGTGGTGCCACCCGCCGCGCCGCCAAGATGGTCGTGCTCGACGTCGACCACCCCGACATCGAGGACTTCATCGAGACCAAGGTCAAGGAGGAGGAGAAGATCCGCGTCCTGCGCGACGCGGGCTTCGACATGGACCTGGGCGGCGACGACATCACGTCCGTCCAGTACCAGAACGCCAACAACTCGGTCCGCGTGAACGACGAGTTCATGAAGGCGGTCGAGACCGGCGGCAAGTTCGGCCTGCGCGCCCGTATGACCGGCGAGGTCATCGAGGAGGTCGAGGCCAAGGCCCTCTTCCGCAAGATCGCCGAGGCCGCCTGGGCCTGCGCCGACCCGGGCATCCAGTACGACGACACCATCAACAACTGGCACACCTGCCCCGAGTCCGGCCGGATCACCGCGTCGAACCCGTGCAGCGAGTACATGCACCTGGACAACACGTCCTGCAACCTGGCCTCGCTGAACCTGATGAAGTTCCTGAAGGACGACGGCAAGGGCAACCAGTCCTTCGAGACCGAGCGCTTCCAGAAGGTCGTCGAGCTGGTCATCACCGCGATGGACATCTCCATCTGCTTCGCGGACTTCCCGACCCAGAAGATCGGCGAGAACACGCGCGCGTTCCGCCAGCTCGGTATCGGCTACGCCAACCTCGGCGCCCTGCTGATGGCCACCGGCCACGCCTACGACTCCGACGGTGGCCGCGCCCTGGCCGGCGCCATCACCTCCCTGATGACGGGTACGGCCTACCGCCGCTCCGCCGAGCTGGCCGCGGTCGTCGGCACCTACGACGGCTACGCCCGCAACGCCGACGCCCACAAGCGCGTCATGAAGCAGCACGCCGACGCCAACGGCACGGCCGTGCGCATGGACGACCTGGACACCCCGGTCTGGGCCGCCGCCACGGAGGCCTGGCAGGACGTCCTGCGGCTCGGCGAGAAGAACGGCTTCCGTAACTCCCAGGCGTCCGTCCTCGCGCCGACTGGCACCATCGGTCTCGCGATGTCCTGCGACACCACCGGTGTCGAGCCCGACCTCGCCCTGGTGAAGTTCAAGAAGCTGGTCGGCGGCGGCTCGATGCAGATCGTCAACGGCACCGTCCCGCAGGCCCTGCGCCGCCTGGGCTACCAGGAGGAGCAGATCGAGGCGATCGTCGCCCACATCGCCGAGCACGGCAATGTGATCGACGCCCCCGGCCTCAAGCCCGAGCACTACGAGGTGTTCGACTGCGCCATGGGCGAGCGCGCCATCTCCCCGATGGGCCACGTCCGCATGATGGCCGCGATCCAGCCGTGGATCTCCGGCGCCATCTCCAAGACGGTCAACATGCCGGAGACGGCGACCGTCGAGGAGGTCGAGGAGATCTACTTCGAGGCCTGGAAGCTGGGCGTCAAGGCGCTGGCGATCTACCGCGACAACTGCAAGGTCGGCCAGCCGCTCTCCGCCAAGAAGAAGGACACCGAGGAGAAGAAGGCCGAGGAGACCGCGGCCGTCGAGCCCAAGGTCGAGAAGGTCGTCGAGTACCGCCCGGTCCGCAAGCGCCTCCCGAAGGGACGTCCCGGCATCACCACGTCCTTCACCGTCGGCGGCGCCGAGGGCTACATGACCGCCAACTCCTACCCGGACGACGGCCTGGGCGAGGTCTTCCTGAAGATGTCCAAGCAGGGTTCCACCCTCGCGGGCATGATGGACGCCTTCTCCATCGCCGTCTCCGTCGGTCTGCAGTACGGCGTTCCGCTGGAGACGTACGTCTCGAAGTTCACCAACATGCGCTTCGAGCCGGCCGGCATGACCGACGACCCGGACGTGCGGATGGCGCAGTCGATCGTCGACTACATCTTCCGCCGCCTGGCGCTGGACTTCCTGCCCTTCGAGACCCGCTCCGCGCTCGGCATCCACTCCGCCGAGGAGCGTCAGCGGCACCTGGAGACCGGCTCCTACGAGCCGGCCGAGGACGAGGTCGACGTCGAGGGCCTGGCCCAGTCGGCCCCGCGCGCCCAGGAGCTGAAGGCCGTCGCCACGCCGAAGGCCGAGTCCGAGGCGGCCAAGCCCGCCCCGCGGCAGGCGCACACCAGCGCCGAGCTGGTGGAGATGCAGCTGGGCATCCAGGCCGACGCGCCGCTGTGCTTCTCGTGCGGTACGAAGATGCAGCGGGCCGGTTCCTGCTACATCTGCGAGGGCTGCGGCTCGACCAGCGGCTGCAGCTGACACCCGGTGAAGTGCGCCGGACGCACCGTCCGAGGTAGCCGGCGCACGTAGCCGACCAGCAGTTCACGAAGGGGACCGGCCGATGGCCGGTCCCCTTCGCCGTGCCTGAACGGCCTTGCGTCGTGCCTGCAGAAAGACCTTGCAGGCGGTGCCGGGCCGTGTCATGCTCGCCGCCATGATCAAGAGAATCGAGTCCTCCGTCCGCCGGTGAGCGAGACGGCCGGGACGCAACCGCCCGGATCACAGACACCCCTGTTCGACCATGCGCTGCGGCTGCACGCGCAGGCACCGGAAGAGCCGCTGCCCCGCGACGGGGAGCCGTATCCCGACGACGCGTCGCACCGCCGTCGGCCTGGGCCGAAGGCGCCGGAGGACCGGCGTGGGGCCGGCAAGGACGCAGCGCGCGTCCTGGAGACCCACTTCGCCCGGGCCGCCGCCTCCCCGAGCGATCTGCTCGACGCGTTCCACGACGTCCACGTCCCGATGCACCACGACGCACACATCGCCGCAGCGGCGAAGCGGGCGGACAGGGGCCGCGCCCGCGCAACGGGCCGGTGGCTCGTCCGCCACGGCGGCGATCGATGCGCGGTCACGATGGGTCTCGCCCTGCTCGCTGCCGTCGGCACCGCCGACGACATCCCGCTGCTCCGGACGATCGGGCTGCTGTCCAACCGCTTCGCGCCGCTGGCGGCGTACGCCTTCGAGCGGTTGCCGGGCGGCGCCGAGGCACTGCTGTGGCTCGCCGACCGAGTCACCGGCTGGGGACGCGTCTACGTCGTCGAAGCCCTGTGCCGACTGGACGACCCGGCCGCCCGGCCATGGCTGCTCCGCAAGGCCTGCGACGGTGACTTCCTCAACGGATACTTCGCCGGCAAGGTCGCCACCGTCGCGAAACTCCACGAGGCGCTCGCGGAACTCGACACCGACAGCGAGCTGGCCGACCACGTCGGCCGGCTGCTGCACACGATGAGCGACTGCGGCGGGATGGGCATCACCCTCGCCGACTATCCCCATGCGCGAGCGGTCCTGGAAGCGCACGCGCGCGGTGCGGGCTCACTCGACCCGACAGTCGAGCGGTACTTCACCCTCGCGCTGCTGGCCCAGCACCTGACCGCACAGCCCCCTGAGGCCGCCGGGTGCACCGCCGCACAGCAAGCAGCCCTGAGGAGGTCGTACGTCGCCGTCCTCGACCGGGAGGACTGGTCCCGGGTCGCGGTCGCCGG
>NZ_MUMF01000419.1 GCF_002155905.1 Streptomyces tricolor
CTCCTCGGCCTTGCGCAGCCGGACGACGTACTGCTCCGGGGAGCCCTCGGCGGCGAGGAAGGAGATGCCCGAGTCCTGGGCGACCTCGGTCAGGCCCCAGACGCCGGCGTAGAAGTCGAGCTGCTTGTCGTAGTCGGGCACGGCGAGGTCGACGTGCCGCAGGTGGGTGAGCAGACGCATGAGATCACTCCGTGGAGAGGAGGGCGGAGGCGTTGCCGCCGCGTACGGCGTGGAAGTCGGCGTCGGCCAGACCGGCCGCGCGCAGCGCACCGACGGGATCCTCGGTGCCCATGTCGAAGGGGAAGTCGGAGCCGAGCAGCACCCGGTCGGGGCCGGCGACCCGGACCAGCTCCCGCAGGACGCCCGGGTCGTGCACGAGGGAGTCGAAGTAGATCCGCTTGAGGTAGCTGCCGGGCGGACGGGCGCAGCCGGCGCCCGCGTCGGAGCGGGCGGACCAGGCGTGGTCGGAACGGCCGATGTGGGTGGGCAGATAGCCTCCGCCGTGCGCCGCGATCAGCTTCAGGCCGGGGTGCCGGTCCAGCACACCGGAGAAGATCAGGTGGGAGAGCGCGACGGCGTTCTCCACCGGCTGCCCCACGGTGTTGGACAGGTACCACCGGTCGAGCCGCTGGTCGAGCGTGCAGCCGAAGGGGTGCAGGAAGACGAGCGCGCCGGTGTCCTCGGCCCGGGTCCAGAGGGGCTCGTAGGCCGGGTCGGACAACTCCCGCCCCGGTGCGTGGCTGGAGATCTCGACGCCCAGCAGGCCCTGGCCCAGCGCGTGATCGAGGGCGCGCACCAGGTGCTGCGGGTGCTGGAGCGGTACCAGGCCGAGCCCGCGCAACCGGCGCGGCGCGGCCGAACAGTGCGCCGCCGTCGCCTCGTCGGCCAGCCGGTACACCTGCTCCGCCGTCTCCTCGTCCGCCCAGTGGTGGTAGTGCGACGGGGAGGGACTGACCAGCTGCACGTCCACGCCCTGCGCGTCCATCGCGGCCAGCCGCACGGCGGGGTCGGTCAGTTCGGGGAGGCGGGCGCGCACCATGGGCCCGCTGACGGCGAGGGCCGCCGGACCGGCTCGCCGGGCTTCCAGCGCCCTCGCCTCCGCCCGTCCCGGCAGGCCGTCCACCAGGGCCTCCACCTCGGGCAGCAGCACGTGGGCGTGGACGTCCACGGTGGGGGGCCTGCTCACGGCAGCTCCCGCAGCATCGCCATGGTGCGGCCCATCAGGCCGGGCAGGTCCGCGTCCCGCACGCCGTCGAGCTGCCACCGCCCGATCTGCACGGATGCCTCCACGACCGGGCGGACGCGGGCGACACGCCGCTCGTAGTACGCCTGGAAGAGGGCGTCGTCCCAGGTGTCCGAGGCGGTCAGCAGCTGGGCGAGCACGAGTGCGTCCTCCAGGGACATGGCCGCGCCCTGGGCCAGGGTGGGCGGGCAGCAGTGCGCGGCGTCACCGACCAGCACCACCCGGCCCCGGTGCCAGGAGCCCTCCACCAACAGCTGGTCGAACCAGGTGTAGTTGACCTGCGCCGGGTCGGTGATGTGCGCGGTGATCTCCGGCCAGTGGCCCCCGTAGGCGGAGGCGAGGCGGCGCATCTCCTCGGCGTACGTCTCCGGCGGGATCGAGGCGCGGTCGCGGTGGGCCTCGACGACGTACGCGTAGAGCGTCGTGTCGCTGGTGGGGCAGTAACCGGCGATGTAGGCCGGGCCGCCGTAGGCGAGGTCGGTGCGGTCCACGCCGGCCGGGCGCGGGGCCGCGACGCGCCAGATGGCCATGCCGGTCGGCTCGGGCTTGTCGGTGATGCCGATCGCCGCGCGGGTCGCCGAGCTGAGGCCGTCGGCGGCGACGACCAGGTCGTACCGGCCCTCGCTGCCGTCCGAGAACCGTACCGAGACCCCGTCCGCGTCCTGGTCGACGATCTCGGCGGTCGTGCCGAGCCGCACCGAGGCGCCGCCGGCCCGCACGGCGTCCATGAGGATCCGCTGGAGCTGCGGGCGCCGCATGCCGACGGTGGCGGGCAGATCGTCGCCGCCGGTGCGCAGGTCCCGGGCGATGTGCAGGACCGTGCCGTCGGGGGCGGTGATGCCGACCGAGCCGAAACCGAAGCCCGACTCCCTCACCCGGTCCCAGACACCGAGTTCACGCAGCACACGCAGCGCGTTGCCCTGGAGGGTGATGCCCGAGCCGGCGGTGGCGTTCCAGTCGTCCTTGGCCTCGATCAGGTCCACCGTGACACCGGCGCGGCGCAGAAGCACCGTCACGGCGTTTCCTGCGGCGCCACCACCGATCACCAGGACGGTGCGGGCTGTACTCATGAGGTAACTCCCTTGCTGCGTAGGTCACTTGACGGCGACCGGGCTGACGGGCGAGCCGACCGCGCCGGTGATGGGGAGGGGCGCGGCGGTGAGCCAGACGTCGTGGACGCCGTCGGCCGCGCAGTCCTCGGCCAGCGCCTCCAGGTCCCACATCTCGCCGATGAGGAGGCCGATGTGGGGGATGGCGACCTGGTGCAGGGGCTGGAAGGCGTGCTCGAACTCGTTGGGGCGGACCTCGAAGCCCCAGGTGTCGGTGGCGATCGCGGCGACCTCGGTGCGGTGCAGCCAGCCGGCCGTGGTGAACGACAGGCCGGGCGCCGGGCCGCCGGCGTAGTCGCCCCAGCCCTCGCGGCGGGCCCGCGCCAGCTGCCCGGTGCGCACCAGCACCAGGTCGCCCCGGCCGACGGCCACCCCGTGTGCCTCGGCCGTCGCCGTCAGGTGCTCCTCGGTGATCGCGAACCCGTCGGGCAGCTCGCCGTCGACGCCGATCACGCGGCCCACGTCCAGCAGCACAGCGCGCCCGGCCACGTGCGGCGCCATGTGCTCGATGCCGGTGACGAGGTCTCCGTCGGCGGTGACGACCCGCTCGGCCGCGCGGCCGTTCCACGCCTTGCCGTGGTCGAAGATGTGCCCGAGCCCGTCCCACTGCGTGGAGCACTGCAACGGCATCGCGATCACGTCGTCGGCGCCCCCGAGACCGTGCGGGAAGCCCTGCACGCCGAGGGCGGCGTCGCTGCCGGTGTCGAGCATGGTGTGCACCGGGTTGGTGCGCCGCCGCCAGCCTTTCTGCGGCCCGTTCATGTCGAACGCCTGGGACAGCGAGAAGGCGGTACCGCGCCGGACGAGAGCGGCACCTTCGCGACGCTTGCCCTCGTCAAGGAAGTTGAGGGTGCCGATCCGGTCGTCCGCGCCCCAGCGCCCCCAGTTGGAGTACGCCTCGGCGGCCTCGGCGATCGCCCCCTCGGGATCGAGCCGGTTCATGAGGCCTCCGCGACACAACGGGTGCGCTGGACCCCGAGCCCGGTGACCGTGCCCTCCATGACATCGCCGTCGCGCAGCAGCCGGCCCCAGTGCATGCCGTTGCCGGCCGGGGAGCCCGTGAGCACGAGGTCGCCGGGGAGCAGCCGGGCGGTCTGCGAGGCGTAGGACACCATGCGCGCGACCTTGAAGATCATGTCCTGGGTGGACTCGTCCTGCATGGTCTCGCCGTTCAGCTTCAGCGTGACCCGCAGGTCGTCCAGGTTCGCGATCGACTCGGCCGGGACGATCCACGGGCCGAGCGGGGTGAAGCCGGGCGCGTTCTTGCTGCGCAGCCAGTCGGTGCCGATCCGCGGCATGTCCCGGCGGAAGACGGCGGCCCGGTCGGTCAGGTCGTTGGCGATCGTGTACCCGGCGATGTACTCCGGCGCCTCCGCCACCGGCACCCGGTGGGCCGGTCGGCCGATCACGACGGCCAACTCCAGTTCCCAGTCAGGCTGTTCGGCCCAGGCGGGCAGGACGACGTCGTCGTACGGGCCGCCGAGGACCTGCCGTACGTCTTCATCGGCCTGCCGACCTCGATCGGCGGCCCGTACGACGAC